>NZ_UQKJ01000081.1 GCF_900541605.1 uncultured Dialister sp.
GAGGCTCTCTTCTCAGAAGAGAGCTGCCCACCGGGCTGAGAGATGGTGATGGAACCGGCCCGCAGGGCCTGACCCCATCTATCGTCTATCTTCTATCATCTATCGTCTATCAGCCGGGCCGCCAATCATCCGATGATCCGATATCTTCACCGCGAAGCGGCTATCCGGCTAAAGGCTCAAACCCCCCATACGTTCGCACCACCCTCAGCCACTCCTGCGGTGATTTTCTGTAAAAAAAGAAGCTCCCTGGGAGCTTCTTTTTTCATGCATCAGAACTTGTAGTTCAGCCCCAGGGTCCATGCATTGTCATCGTAGCCAGCTTTCTGGTCTTTGATATTAAATACATATTCCCCGTGGAGGGAGACATTCTTCTGGAGAGCCACGTCGCCGAAGACGCTCCAGTATTTAATGCTCTTATCCTTCTCGATAGCCCCCCAGAAGTCCTGGGCATCGTAGGTGGTGCCATCGAGGTTGGCATTGCTGCCTACCTTGTTGTAAGCCACATTGAGGTCGAAGGTGCCCGGTTTCTTGGAGCTGAAGTTGCTGTATCCCAGGCCTGCCTGCCAGGAGTTGTCCGCTTTTTTGGCATTGGAATCCCAGTATTCGCCGAAGAGGCGGAATTCATCCATGGGGATGGCCAGGTGAGCGCTCCAGATGCTGTCGAAGCCCATGGCACTCTTTGCCTGGTCACCGGCAAATTTGATGTAGGTCGCATCGAGGGCTGCGGCGCCAAAGTTATAACCTGCCTGTCCGATGAAGGCATCATAATTAGAGGTATCGAAGCTTTCATTCTGGTTGCTCAGGAAACGGCCATAGCCTGCAGATGCGTGGAAGGCATCTTTGTTATAGCCCAGGATAGCGCCTTTCAGCTGGTAATCGTACATGAAGCCATCATAGATGGTGACGGGGATGCGGCCCAGAGAGAGGTTTGCATCGCCAAAGGAATGGTTCACATAGAGCCAGTCCATGGAAGTCTGTCCATCGGAGGCCTTCGGGTTCTTGAACCACATCTGGGTTTTCAGACGGCCCTGTACGTAGGTGAAATCATTGACCTGGCCCTTTACTTTGATACGCATACGGCCCTTCCAGTCGTCCGCCTTGTTTTCTTTGGCATTATTCACATACCACATCTTCGCATCGCCGGACCAGTAGAGGTTGCCCACTTTCTTTTCCAGGTTGCCTACACGGACGCCCAGGTTTGCCAGTTCATCAGCGTATTCACCGGCCAGTTTATCCAGGGTGGCACGCTGCTCTGCATTCAGCTGGTCTTCCTTAGCCATGAGGCGGGCAATGATCTGGGCCAGTTCATAGCGGGTCATGTTCCGTTCCCCTTTGAATGTGCCGTCCGGGTACCCCTCTACCACGCCCTGGTCGGAGAGGTCAGAGACCGCCTGGTAAGCCCAGTCATCGGGGGTAACATCGGAAAAGGGATTGGCTGCCATGGCGGAAAGGCCGCCGGCCAGGGCTGCTGCTGCAGCCAGTGCAAGAATTTTCTTCATAATATCCTCCATAAAAACAGTGAAACAGGAAATATATAAACTGCCCTGATGAAGGAAGACTATGGAGAGTGACCGTGTTTCCTCTCTGTCTCTTCCTTCCCCTGTGTCGGGCAGTACAGGGCTCTATGTTATCGGACTCAGCCGAAAAGTTCGTCCGGGAGGACCTTGTTTTTCCCTTCTTCGATGGTGAAGACAGAAGCCAGGAGCTTTCTGGAATAGGGATCCTTTGCCTCCGTGAGGTCGTGAATCTTTTCCACCACTTTCCCATGCTGCATGATGACGATGTTATCGCAGAACATATTGGCCAAAGCCAGGTCGTGGCAGATGAAGAAGTAGGCCACCCTCGTCTCTGCCTGCAGCTTGTGGAGCAGTTCGATCACCGTCTTCTGGACAGACATGTCCAGGGCGCTGGTAGCTTCATCGCAGATGATTATCTCCGGCTTCAGCACCAGGGCCCGGGCGATGGCGATACGCTGCCGTTGGCCGCCGGACATGTTATTGGGATACCGGTCCGCAAATTCTTCCGGCAGGTCCACGGCACGCAGCATTTCTTTCGCCTTATCTTCCACGTCATCCTTATCGATGAGTCCATAATTCAGGAGGGGCTCACAGATGATTTCCTTCACCCGCTGCTTCGGGTCGAAGGCGGTGGAGGGATCCTGGAAGACCATCTGGATATGTTTCCGTCCCTCCCGGAGTTCTTCTCCCTTTAAAGAGACCATATCCTCCCCGTGGAAGAGAATCCGGCCGCCGGTGGCGCTGTAAAGGCGGGTGAGGATCTTGGCCAGCGTAGATTTCCCGCTGCCCGATTCCCCTACGATGCCCAGGGTTTCCCCTTTATGAAGGCTGATATTGACATGGTCCGCCGCCGTGAGCATCTTGCCGCCGCCCAGGTCGAACACCTTGCAGACATCCTCCATCCGGAGTATTTCTTCTCCATAACCCTTCATGCGATCCTGCCTCCCAGTACCGGTACGGCGGAGAGAAGCATCTTCGTGTATTCTTCCTTCGGATGGTAAATGACATCCTCCGCTTTTCCGTATTCCACGACCCGCCCGGCTCTCATGACCATGATGTTGTCCGCCATGTAAGCGGCAACACCCATGTTGTGGGTCACGATGATAATGGCGGTATTCATTTTCTTTCGGACTTCCATCATTTCTTTGACAATGGCGGCCTGGGTCGTCACATCCAGGGCGCTGGTGGGTTCGTCGGCCAGAAGCAGCTTCGGATGGAAGGCCATGGCCATGGCGATACCCACCCTCTGCCGCATGCCGCCGGACAGTTCAAAAGTATAGCTCTTCAGGATCTGCTCCGGGTCCGGGAGACGGACCATGGCGAGCATTTCCACCATCCGGTCATGGGCTTCCTTTGCATCGGTCATCCCGTGAAGAGCGAGGTACTCCCGAAACTGGACCCCGATGGTCCGGATGGGATTCATCATGGCGCCGCTGTCCTGGAAAATCATGGAAACATCCTTCCCGTCCAGCTGACGGTGCACTTCGGCGGACTGCTGCTGGGTATCTTCCCCTTCGAAGAAGAGGTGCCCCTCGGCAATGTGTCCGCCACCGGGCAGCACGTGCTGGATGGCACGGATCACCGTGGTCTTTCCGGAACCCGACTCCCCGACGATGGCCAGGATTTCCCCCTGGTCCAGGGTAAAGGATACATGGCGTACCACGGGATCCGTATCTCCATAGGCAATGCCCAGGTCGTTTACTTCTAATAGCATGTATTGGCTCCTGTATGTAGTAAAAATGTAGAATGAAAAACGTTAATAAGTATGTGGGCCTTGGGCGGAATAGCCGCTTCGCGGCGGATTCCAGGTGGCTGAGCGTCGTGTGAACGGGTGGGGGCTTTTAGCTGCTAGCTGCTGGCTTCTAGGAAAGCTGGTCAGCCTGCGGCGCTTTCCGTCAATTCCCATCAGCTAACCTCAGCCCCGTGGGCAGCTCCTTCCCAAGGAAGGAGCCTCCTGTAGAGTCATTTGTCCGTTTAGGGGGGCTGGAGTCATCAGGATTCCATCGGCGGCGGAGCCGCGGAACCTCAACTCTCAATTCTCAACTCTCAACTCTTTTTTTCAGTGCATAGCCGCTATCCGCCTAGACCTAGATCTAGATTCTCAAATCTTCTCTTACTCCGCCGGCATGATGTCCTTGGTTACCCAGTAGTAGTCGCAGGGCTTAATGTCTGCGTTCTTGACTTTCTTATTGGAGATCATATTGGTCTGCGGGTAGCCGAATACCAGGGTGGCTGCGTCGTCCTGGATGATCTTTTCCATCTGGATAATGATTTCCCGTCTCTTAGCCGAATCGAATTCGGAGGCCAGCTGGTCGGAGAGGGCATCGTAGGCGGGGTTGCTGTAGCCGGAGCCGTTCTGCGGGTTGCTGCCGTTTACGTTGGTCTTCCAGTACATGTTCACGAAGACTTCCGGATCCCCGGCCTGTTCGGCGAGGACGTTGGAAATGAGCATGTCGTATTCGCCGCGGGTGCCGATGCCGTCGAGGACGTTGTAGTCCACGTTCTTCAGGTTCACCTTGATACCCACTTTCTTGGCATCAGACTGAGTGGCTTCGGCGAAGAGCGGGAGTTCTGCACGGCCGCTGTAGTAGATGAAGTCCACTTCCAGGTCCTTGCCGTCCTTATCCACGTAGCCGTCGCCGTCGGTATCTTTCCAGCCTGCGTCAGCCAGCAGTTTCTTTGCGTTTTCTACGTTGTAGTTATCCGGATATTCCGCTTTCAGCTGGTCAAAGCCGTAGTCAACGGACGGCGGGAGCAGCGGGCCGCCGGGGGTGAAGGTGTCTTTCAGGAGCACCTTGCAGTAGGTATCCCGGTCCAGGGACTGGAGGAGCGCCTTTCTCACGTTCTTATCAGCCAGGGGCTTGCCGGCGGATACGTTCAGTCTTGCCAGTACGTCGCGGATAGAGGAAATGGTGCTGGTGGTGAATTTACCCTGGTCCTTGAAGAGCTGCATATCTCCGGGGGCAATATTGACAGCCACGTCGATTTCGCCCTTCTGGAGAGCCATGGCACGGGTATTGGGATCATCGATGGTATTGATGACCGCATGGGCAAAGGGAACCTTGTCATAGTAGTTCGGGTTCGCATCCAGTTCGGTCTTTGCTTTGGAGAAACTCTTTACCATGTAAGGACCGGTGGAAATGGGGCCCTGTTTTGCGAAATCCACTTTTCCATCGGAAGCGGTATCCACAATGATGAAGAGGGGGTCACCGAGCATGCCTGGAAGGGTAGCCACCGGTTTCTTCGTGTAAATGGTCACATTCTGGCCGTCAGCGGTGATGTGGTCCAGTTCAAACATGGCCTTCGCCCGGGGTGCCTTGGCAAAGGTACGTTCAATGGATTTCTTCACCGCTTCACCGGTGACCGGGGTGCCATTGGAGAACTTGATATCCTTGATCTTGAAGGTCCAGGACATTTTATCGTCGGATACCTTCCAGCTTTCGGCGATCCAGGGTTCCGGATTCATCTTGTCATCGAAGTGGACAAGGCATTCACCGATGCCGTAACGCATAACCTGCCAGCCGAAGTAGTTGTCCGTCGGTTCCAGGCTGTCTGCGAAGTTCGTGACACCTACGGTGAGGGTATCCTTGGCTGTCTTGGAGCCGGATCCGCCGCCGCATCCTGCAAAAGCAAATGCCATGAGAGCGGCTGCTGCCAGAACTGCACCTTTTTTGTAAATCGATTTCATTGTTTGTACGCTTCCTTTCTGATGGAAAAATGTATGAACAGGAGCCGATGACATCATCCTGCTCCGGTAAAACGGAATAAAAACAGAGTTGAGAATGGAGAGTTGAGGTTCCAGGCGGAGATATGGATGAGCATGGGTGTGAACGGGCAGCCGCTTCGCGGCTATAGCCCTCGATCCCGGTCTCGGCCTCGATCTTACCTGCGGCACAGCCGCAGACCCCTATTCTTATTTCTGACCGCAAAGCGGCCCGTTATCCTTCATTTCTCGGGTCCAGCACGTCCCGGAGGGCGTCGCCCCAGAGGTTGAAGATGACTACGGAGAGGAAAATCGCAAAGCCCGGGAAGAACATGAGCCACGGCGCCGTCTGCAGCTGCTGGCGACCTTCATTCAGCATGAGACCCCATTCCGGTGCCGGCGGCTGGCTGCCGAATCCCAGGAAGGACAGGCCCGCCAGTTCCATCATCATGGCGCCGATATCCGCCACCGCCGTGATGACGAGGATAGGCACAATATTCGGCATAATGTGGCTCCAGAGGATATGGGCATTCGTGCCGCCGCTGACGATGGCGGCATCCACGAAATCCCGTTTCTTGATTTTCAATACCATGGACCGGGAGAGCCGGGCGTACTTCGTCCAGGTCACCGCGGTGAGGGCGATCATGGCGTTGATCAGGCTGCCGCCCATGATACCGGCGATGGCGATGGCCAGGATGACGCCGGGGAAGGAAATCATCATATCTGCGATACGCATGATCACCGTATCCACGATGCCGCCGAAGTAGCCGGAAATGATCCCCAGCGTGGTGCCCACGCAGAAGATAATGACCACCAGCGCCAGCACGCTGGACAGGGAGTAAGCGCCGCCGTAGAGGATACGGGACAGCACATCACGGCCCAGTTTGTCCGTGCCGAAGAGATGGGCCGCCGAAGGAGCCTGGTTCGCATCCTTCATCACCGCCTCCAGGGGACTGTAGGGCGAAATCACCGGCGCCAGGAGAATAATGGCGATGAGCAGCACCACCAGCAGGGTAGTGATGCGGAAGGACCGGTTTTCCTTGAATCCTTTCCAAAGATTTTCCACGATTACCGGCCTCCTTTCCGAAGTCTCGGATCCAGGTGATGGTAGGAAAGGTCCACCACCAGGTTAATGACCATGTACATGAAAGCAATCCAGAGGACGATGGCCTGCACCGTCTGGAAATCGCGGTACGTAATGGCTTCGACCACCATGTACCCCAGGCCGGGCCAGGAGAATACGATTTCCACCACCGCCGCGCCGCCGAGGAGGGAGCCGAAGGCCAGGCCCAGCAGCGTCACCAGGGGCAGCAGGGCATTGGGCAGCACTTCCTTCCAGAGGATGTGGGATTCCGAGAACCCCCGGGCCCTGGCGCCCATGACGTAGTCCTGGTTCAGTTCCTCCAGCACCGTAGCCCGGACCTGCCGGGTGTACTTGGACGTCATCACCACGCCCAGGGTCACCATGGGAAGGATCAGGTTTTCCAGGGAAATACTGCCGCCCACGATGGGGAGCACCCCCAGCTTCAGGGCGAAAATCCAGAGAAGCATGAGGCCCATCCAGAAGTTCGGCACCGACACGCCAAGGAAAGAGAACCCCCGAATGAGGTAATCAAACCAGGTATTCTTCTTCACCGCCGTATAAATGCCCAGGGGGATGGAGAAGACCAGCATGAAGAGAGTGGATGCCAGCGCCAGGATCACCGTAGCCGGCAGGCCCTGGAGCAGCGCATCGAGCACCGGCTTCTTCATCATGAAGGAATAGCCGAAATTCCCGTGCAGCACACGGCCCAGCCAGTCCAGGTACTGGAAAATGAAAGGCTTGTCCAATCCCAGCTCATGGCGGAGCGCATCGATTTCTATCTGACTCACCACGATATCTTCATTGCCGGCGATCATCTGCCGCACCGGATCCCCCGGCGCCAGCATGACCAGACAGAACGTAATAAAGCTGATGCCCAGGAGGACAAGAACCATTTCCCCCAGCCGGACAGCAAGCTGCCTCTTTCCCAAAATTGACCATCTCCTGTACTTCTGAAAACATCCCCCTTCCCTCCGGAAGAGGAGGTCCGCCGGCGGCGGCACCTGAAAAATCCCACGAAAAAAGCAAGGCCGGAAACAGGGACCTTGTCGGACAAACAATAAACAAATGGAACTTTTTACCCCAAAAAGCAGATAAAGAGTTGTTTCCTTAAAACTCTCTAAAAATAAAATAGAAAGAACCGGGACCGCAGCCTTCTTGACGGGCCATCTGATCCCCAAACAGCGGCGCCATCGGCGCCCCGCTCATTACTGAGACAGTATATCATGGTCTAATAATCTTTGCAATATAAAATTTTATATTTTCTTTATCTTTTGCAAGTATTATATAATTTTATGATTTTGAAATCAAATAGTTTGTGCGGTAAAGTGCAGGATTGTATACCTTAGTCCATCTGGTTACAGCTGACAGCGGACGGCTGACTGATTCGTGTCATAGGCTGGATGGGTTGGCTTGAATAGGTTGGATGGGTTGAATGGGTTGGATGGGTTGAATGGGTTGGAGGGGGGTTGAATCGCTTGAATCAACCTTACCAGCCTGCCCCACTGTCTCACTATCCCACTATCCCACCAACCCACCAACCACAATTCAAAAGGCGGCGCTTCCCAATCTGTGCGCCGCCACCACCATTCCTCATTCCTAATTCCTCATTCCTAATTTTTCCCGCGCCGCCACCTGCGCCCCTTCGCCGCAGGCGTTACCCTTCAGCCACCATCCCACTAACTCACCAACTCACCAACCCACCAACCCACCATTCCTGCCACATTCTGTCACCTTCCGGAGTAGAATCATAAGTAAGAGGTGATATCCATGGCAAAAATCATTCCATTCAAAAGCATGGACCAGCTGATAGGTGAAAAAATCATGGCCGCCAACAAAATCAGCCACGACTACCTCTTCAGCCTCACAGAAGCCGACCTCCGCCGCCTCTCCATGATCGGAAGGGCAGCGTATGAGAGAAAGCTGAAAGAGAGAAAAAATCGAGGCCGAGATCGAGATTGAGGGGGAAAAGTGAGTTAGTGGGTTGGTGAGTTAGTGAGTTGGTGAGACAGGGGAACGAGGCTGACAGCTATCCGCTTACAGCTGACCGATTTCTCTCGTCCCCCCGTCATTGCGAGCGGTGGCAAGGGGACTGGATTCGCAGGGAGCCAAAAGCGACTGAGAATCCAGTGACACGCTTCCCCTCGGGTGTATCGCGCCGTGATGACACTGCATCCAAGAATCGCTACAGCTTCGAGGAGCCCCGAAATCTTTCTTGCTTTCGGGAATACAGGGATTTTTAACCGCAGTCAG
The DNA here is from genome assembly GCF_900541605.1 of uncultured Dialister sp. Classification (GTDB taxonomy): domain Bacteria; phylum Bacillota; class Negativicutes; order Veillonellales; family Dialisteraceae; genus Dialister. Next base: position 8,555 of record NZ_UQKJ01000081.1, read on the forward strand.
CGTTGTAAAACCGTCAGAGGCATTAATCTGAGAGCCGAGTATCCGCCTGCGGCGCTTCCATCAGCTAACCTCCGTCTGCTTCGCAGCCACCTCCTTCCCAAGGAAGGAGGCTATCC
>NZ_UQKJ01000082.1 GCF_900541605.1 uncultured Dialister sp.
TCCCATCACCATCTCTCAGCCGTTGGCAGCTCTCTTCTGAGAAGAGAGCCTCCTGCTGAGTCAATGGGACATTTTAGGGATAGAGTCATCAGGATTCCTGTCGCGGCGAAGCCGCTGGTGTCCTCGATCTCGGTCTCGACCTCGATCTCATTTGACGGAGGTTAGCTGATGGGTGCGCCGCAGGCGGATTTGTCTTCAACCTCCCCCATCTATGGGGGAGGTGGCGAGCGCAGCGAGACGGAGGGGGTTCTCGCTAAAGTGGCTCTTACCGTTCTCCGCTAAAAGTCCCAGCCGATTCGCTGCCACCCCTCCACCGCTGACGCGGTCCCCCTCCCCTCTAAAGAGGGGAGGTAGGGGTGTTTTTACGGCGAAGCCGCTGGACCTCAACTCTCAACTCTTTATTCAGAAGTACACTTCCGTCACGCCGGCGCCGCCGTTGGCGGGGTCTGCTTCGTGGAATTCGGTGACGAAGTTCAGGGTTCTCAGGTAGTCCTGCACCCCCCGCCGGAGGCTGCCGGTGCCTTTGCCGTGGATAATGCGGACTGGGGATACGCCGGCCATGAAGCATTCATTCAGGAAGCGGTCCACTTCCGGAATGGCTTCGTCCACCGTTTTTCCGATGATATTGAGTTCCGTATGCACCGTGGACACGGAGCGGGTCATGGGCGCTTTTTTATGGGCGTAGGGGTTCTTGAAGGCTTCTTTCTTCGGTTTCACTGCCTTGAAGAGATGGTCCGGCGTCACTTTCACCTGGATCAGGCCGCAGCGGACGGTGACCTGGTTACGGCTCACGCTGACGATGGAACCTTCGCTTTCGATGGTGTCGATGTATACCCAGGTTCCCTTTTTAATGTCTTCCTTGGGCAGCGGATCCCGCCGGTTTTCCCGGCCCGGCACGGTGATGCCGTTCACCCGGCCCCTGACTTCGGAGATCTTGTCCCCCAGCTTTTCCCGGGACAGGGCGCTGGCGTTCTTTTTCAGGTCCTTAATGATGGATTCCGACTGCACCCGGAGGTCCCGTTTCATGGTTTCCGCCTCTTCCCGGGCCTTTTCGAGGATGCTGTCTTTCCGTTTATAGAATTCATCCCGGGCGGACTCGAGCTGGTTCTTCAGCTGCTCCGCCTGGGTGAGGGTCTTCATGGTTTCTTCTTTTTCCTTCGCGATTTCCCGGCTCTGCCGGTTCAGCCGTTCCATGACTTCGTCCATGTTGTGGAGGGGCGATTCATTCTTGAGCTGGATGGCCCGGCCAAGGATTACGTCGGGCATGCCGAAGCGGCGGCAGATATTGAAGGCGTTGCTGTTCCCCGCCACGCCGATGATGAGGCGGTACGTGGGGGCCAGGGTCTTTTCGTCAAATTCTACGAAGGCATTCTGGATGCCCCTTGTTTCATAGGCCAGTTTCTTCATTTCGCTGAAATGGGAGGTAATGATGGCGGGTGCCCCCTTCATCTGGAGGTATTCCGTCACCGACTGGGCCAGGGCCGCCCCTTCCACAGGGTCCGTACCGGAGCCCAGTTCGTCCAGCAGTACCAGATCCTTTTCCCCCACCGTGGGCAGGAAGGAAACGAGCTGGGTAATGTAGCTGGAGAAGGTGGACAGGTTATCCTGGATGCTCTGTTCATCGCCGATGATGGCATAAATATGGTCGTACACCGGAAGGCTGGATCCCTCGGCAGCCGGAATGAAAAGGCCCGACTGATTCATGAGGGAAAGGAGGCCCGCCGTCTTGATGGCGATGGTCTTGCCGCCGGCGTTGGAGCCGGTGATGATGAGAATATTAAATATCTTCCCCAATGTCATAGACACCGGCACCACTTTATCCGCCGGAATCAGGGGATGCCTTGCTTTCCGGAGGTCCAGTACCTGTCCCCGGGACCGCTGTGCCTTCACCGCTTTCATGGACAGGGCCAGTTTGGCCCGGGCGAAGATGAATTCCAGTTCCGTAGCCAGGTGGCAGTTATTTCTCGTCACTTCCACGGTCTTCTTCACTTCTTCCGTAAGGTCCTGGAGGATTTCCTGGATTTCCTGTTTCTCCGCCGCCGTCATTTCGGCCAGGTCGTTATTCAGCTCCACGGACACCATGGGTTCCATGAACAGGGTCTGCCCTGTGGAGGACCGGTCATGGACGATGCCGGAGAACTTGTACCGGTACTCTTCCTTTACCGGCACCACGTACCGGCCATTCCGCTGGGTAATGATGGCATCCTGCAGGTAGGGCGCCATGTCCTTGTCCTGGAGGATGTGCTGGAAGGAGCGGCGGATGCGGGACTTCACGGTCTCCTTCTGGGTCCGGATGCGGGACAGCTTCAGGGAGGCACTGTCCTTCACTTCCCCATGGTCGTCAAAGACCCGGTGAATCCGGTCAATCAGGCTGTCCTGGGGCACGATGAGGGCGGACAGTTCTTCCAGGGCGGGATACAGGAGATGCTTCTCCCCTTCGAAATAGTGGTGCATCTTTTTATAGGTGTCCAGGGAATTCGCCAGGTCCAGGAATTCCTTCGCCGAAAGGACGCTGTCCTTTTCCGCCTTTTTCAGGAGGGGCCGGATATCGTAGGTCTCTCCCAGGGGCGTGGTGATTTCCTTCTCCAGGAGCACCGAAGCTTCGTCCGTTTCTTCCAGGCTCTTTTCCACCACCTCCGGCACATAGGAAGGGGTGAGATGAAGGGCCCGCTCTTTGGCCAGGGTAGACGGCGCCAGGTCCGCCAGTTTTTCCCGAATCTTATCAAATTCCAGTATTTCCAGTATATCTTTTTCCATTACATGACTCCTCTGAAGAAGTGGCCCCTTGTGACATCCTTTTCTTCATCCGGTGCCGGAGCCTTTCTTTTACCTTCCAGTATGTCTATCGTTTCACGAACCAGGGGTTCTATATTTTTATCTTCGCTGCGCAGGTCCATGACCAGCCCCGTAAGGCCGCTCTTTACCAGGCGGTCCAGGTAGGGCCTCATGGAGAGGACGCTGCTGTTTAAAATGTGCATGTGGCACCATTCGTCAGTCCGCACAGGGAAACGGCGTCCCTTTTCATCTTCCAGGAAATAGCGCCGTTCCATGCAGTACCCGGGGCAGTGGTTCTTGTCCACCTCTCCCATGGCGGCGTTGATGGCGCAGTATTCGGACACCATCATTTCCGTGCGGCCGTAAACCAGGGCCCACAGGGGAATGGCCGCCTTTTTCGCCATGTCCCGGATCTGGGGCAGCGTGGCCTCTTCGGAGACCATGGCGCCGCTCATGCCCCACTTTTCTATTTCCCCCACGGCGGGGCTGTTGAAGAGGTTGAAGGAGGTGCCGGCAATGAGGGGAATCGAGATTCCCTTCTGCGAGAGCACTTCCAGCACCCCCGGGTATTCCGCCATGAGGCCGTCAGGCTTGAGGGAGGCCAGTTCTTCCAGGATCCGGTCTTCCTTTTCCCTGTTCTTTTCCCGCACCACCCGGGGCAGGGCGAAATAGAGGGCGCAGCCCTTTTCTCTTGCAAAGGACAGGGCCTTTTCGTACTCCTCTTTCCGGACAGGCCGGTGGTCGTAGGATTCACCGCCGAAAATAAAGGCCCGAGAGCCCCCTTCGTACCCCTCTTCCAGCTGGCCCAGGGAATTGGTACGGACAATGACATGGGGCTTTTCTTCTCCCGAAAGATGGACTCTTTCAAAGGGATGGAATGTGACCTTTCCCTGGGCCGGGATGGCCGCTTCCTCTCCCTCTGCCCGAAGGGTGGTCATCCTGTCCACCGCCTCCTGGCGCATGTGGTTCAGGAGGCTCTTGGGCACCATGCAGCCTTCATTATGGATGTCCGAAGAAACGAGGGTGTACCAGGTATTTCCCAGGCGGGAGAGCTGCTTTCTGATATCCTCTTCCGAAGTGACCCGGGACTCCGCTTTTTCCGCCACGTACTCCGATGCCAGGGATACTTCATGGCCTTCGTCGTCTTTCACCGTAAGGGACAGGCTTTCCCCGGGGCGGGCCTCAAAACGGGCGTGGAGGGGAATCTTATGGGCCAGGTCCTTCATGGAGAGCGGCCGTTCTTCCTTTTCCAGCACCCAGTACACATGGCCCCCTTCTGCGGGCCGTTCTTTCCAGAATACCTTATAGCTCCCATCCCTTTGTTTCCGCACATCACTGGCGGAAACAAAGGCGATGGTCTTTTTCTTCGTGTCGTAGGAAAGGCCGGTCACTTTCCCCTCGGGCACCGGGAAAGACGGACGGAAGAGGAACGTGGTCCCCCGGATGTCTTCGGCCTTTCCTGCATCGACCCCATGGTTGCCGGGAGCCAGGGCCGTAATCATGTGGCCGCCGATGTGGTCATCCAGGTAGGACGAAGCGTAGCCCCGGTTGAACTCCTCTTCCAGGGAAAGGACCAGGGGCTCCGTGGACAGGGACCGCCCTGCCTCGGCGGCATCGATGGCCTTTCGATAGAGGGATACCGTATTGTACACGTATTCCGGGCTCTTCATGCGGCCTTCCACCTTCAGGGAAGTGACGCCGGCTTCCAGAAAATCGGAAATACGGCTGATGCCGATCATGTCTTTCAGGGAAAGAATGTAATTTCCTTTGTGGTTCCATACTTTATGATTTTCGTCCACCAGATGGTAAGGCATGCGGCAGGGCTGGGCACAGGCGCCCCGGTTTCCGCTGCGGCCGCCGATGAAGCTGGACATGAGGCACTGGCCGGAATAGCAGACGCAGAGAGCCCCATGGACGAAGACTTCGATTTCCACTCCCGCCTTGTCCACAATGTTCCTGATTTCCGGAAGGGACAGTTCCCGGGACAGCACCACCCGCTGGAAGCCCTGGGATTTCATGAACAGGGCGCCGTCCAGGTTGGAAATGGTCATCTGGGTGCTGGCATGGAGGGGAATGGACGGAGCCAGCTGCCGCACCAGGGATACCACGCCGAAGTCCTGCAGCAGGAGGCCATCGATGGGAAGGGATTCCAGAAAAGAAAGGTATTCCCGGAGAGATCCCATTTCCACATCGCCGATGAGGGTATTCAGGGTCACGTACACCGCCGCCCCGTGGAGATGGGCTTCCCGGACAGCATCCTTCAGTTCGTCATTGGAAAAGTTGCCCGCAAACTTCCGGGCGCTGAAGAGCTTGCCCCCAAGGTAAACCGCATCAGCCCCGGCGTCCAGGGCCGCTCTCAGATGAACCGGTGATCCGGCGGGTGCCAGTAATTCCATGATGTACCTCCTGTAGGAAAAAGATCGAGATCGAGATTGAGATTGAGATCGAGGGGATAGGGCCGGAGGCCCTGAAAAATGAGGAGTGAGGAATGAGGAGTGATGGTGCGCCGCGACAGAATAATTGGGCGGCGCTAGCTTAGATTCAGCTTACAGCTTTCAGAAAGCAAGTTCCTTCACGGCGAAAAATTATTGAAAAGGTACAGGCTCCCGGTGAGATATTTCCTGCCCACGCAGCCCTTTATAGAAGGGCCGCGGCCAAACCGCAGGATGGATTGCCGCAGCCACGGAATCTCAATTCTCTTTCCTCAAATCTCAATTCTATTTTTTAGCAATCCCAATCATTATAAAATAAAAAAGGGAGACATTCAATGTCTTGAATATCTCCCAAAAGATCGAAATGAATTATTTCACTTCAGCCTCGTAACGGGCCAGGGTAAAGCAGAGGTCGGAGAGCCGGTTCAGGTAGCGGATATCCACTTCATGAACATCTTCGGTCTCGGCGAGGCGCCACATGTTTCTTTCGGCCCGGCGCACCACGGTGCGGGCTACGTCGAGGAAGGAGGAACTCTGGGTATCGCCGGGGACCAGGAAATGGTCCAGGGGCGTCAGGGATTCGGTGTACTTATCGATGATGTGTTCCAGGTTCGTCACATGGTCCGCCGTAATGTTCGGTTCCTTGCCAACGCTGGCCACATCAGCCATGAGAAGCCACAGTTCCTTCTGAAGTTTATAAATCGTTTCTTTCACATTGTCATGAACTGCAAAAGCACGGGCTTCGCCCAGAACGGAATCTGCTTCATCTACGGTGCCGTAGGTTTCGACACGAAGACTTCCTTTAGATACCCTCTCGCCGGTGTAGAGGCTTGTCTTGCCCCTGTCGCCGGTACGTGTATATACCTTTGCCATGACAGTCACCTTATTTCTTCAATTCAGGGAACCAGAGAGCAATTTCTCTTGCTGCTGTTTCTGGAGCATCAGAAGCGTGTACTACGTTTTCGTCGATGGAGGTAGCGAAGTCGCCACGGATGGATCCCGGTACTGCTTCCAGGGGATTCGTAGCGCCATTGATCTGGCGAACTGCTGCTACAGCGTTTTCGCCTTCGATAACCATAGCCAGTACGGGGCCGGAGGTGATGAAGTCGATGAGAGCCTTGAAGAAGCCTTTGCCCTTATGTTCAGCGTAATGTTCTTCAGCCAGTTCTACGGGAACCTGGATCATTTTGATTGCATGGATGGACAGGCCTTTTCTTTCGAAACGGGAAATCACTTCACCGCAGATGTGTTTCTTCACGCCGTCCGGTTTTACGAGTACAAGAGTTTTCTGAATGTCAGCCATAAATATGACCCTCCTTAATTAAGAATGCATTTTTGCTGCAATTTCACGCAGCTTTTCCACACGCTCCTCCGTGGAAGGATGCGTTGAGAACAGGTTCGCCATACCGCCGGCTCCTGCCAGGGGGTTGATGATGAAAAGGCCTTCCGTAGCCAGTGTAGCATTGGCCATGACCTTGTGATGGGCATAGGCGTCCAGTTTCAAAAGGGCATTGGCCAGGGCCAGGGGCTTTCCGGAAATTTCCGCACCCGTGGCGTCGGCCATGAATTCCCGGGACCGGGACAGGGCCAGCTGGATCAGGGTAGCCGCCAGGGGGGCCACTACGATGGTCACGAGAAGGGCAATGGGATTGGACCGGTTGCCATCTTCATCACGGGCTCCGCCGAAAAAGGCGGCCCACTGGGCAATATTGGCGATATAGCTGATAGCTGTTGCAATGGAAGCAGCCAGCGTCATAATCAGTGTATCACGATGGCGGATATGTGACAACTCATGACTTAAAACTCCTGCCAGTTCATCCCGGTCCAGCATGGAAAGGATGCCCTCCGTCACCGCCACGGCAGCGTGGTTTTCGTTTCTGCCAGTGGCAAAGGCATTCGGCACTTCCGTGGGAATCACGTAGAGCCGGGGCATGGGCATGTGGGCTTTCGTTGTCAGTTCCCGGACCAGTTCGAAGAGCTCCGGCACGTCCTGCTCCGACAGGGGCTGGGCATTGTAGGCATTGAGAGCCATTTTGTCACAGTTCCAGTAGGTATAAAAATTAATGCCGAAGGAAATAAGAAGCATGGTGAGCGCCCCGCTGCGGCCCCCGACTACCCCGCCGATGGCCATGAGAATGACACTGAGCAGTGTCAGCAGGATCACCGATTTGACTCTGTTCAATTGAAAGACCTCACTTTATAAATAGAAAAAAATGAATGTGTGAAAATAAAAAAAGTGGTCGGAACGACATGATTCGAACATGCGACCTCTACCACCCCAAGGTAGCGCTCTACCAAACTGAGCTACGTCCCGACATTTACTACGTTATATACAATACACATGTTATCAGTAATTGTCAAGCTGTATTAGCCGTACGCCCTCTTGATCAAAATCCAAAACCATAAATTTTGATTTTACATGATGCAGCTTGAATCCGTCTACCATCGCAGCACCAATCTCATATGCTTTCTCCGCTGAAGAGAAAGCAATAATCGTCGGACCGGATCCGCTTATTGTTACACCGTAACATCCTTTTTTATCAGCATTTTTCATTGCCTCTTCAGCCCCACTGATTAATGGCAAACGATAAGGTACATGGATACGATCCGCCAATCCTACCTTCAGTAATTCACCTCTCCGCATCATAACAGCTGCCATTAAAAAGGAAACCGCCCCTATGTTTTGCACTAAGTCCTCTCTGGAATAAGTATCCGGCAATGCACACCGTGCATCTTCTGTTCTAAGTTCAAAATCGGGAACAGCAACGACCGCCTTCCAAGTGTCCGGGATTTTCCACTGCTCCGTAAGAACAAATTTATCTTTAACAATGGAGAAACAAAATCCGCCAAAAATAGCAGGAGCAACATTATCAGGATGACCTTCCAATTCAGTAACGATATTTAAGATTTCATGTCTGTTTAATACGTTTCCGCACAATTGGTTGGCAAGATACGCGCCGGAAACAAGTGCTGCGGAACTGCTTCCCATTCCTCGTGCCAAAGGAATTTGATTAATAAGCTTCAGTTCACCGCCGGGAATTTCCTTTCCTACTTTTCCCGCCACTGCCTGCATGGCCTGTAAAACCATATTATCAGCACCAGGTTTAATCTTGCCGGCACCTTCTCCTTGAATATCAATATGAGACTTCATTTCTTCAATTTCGGCAGGAGTCAACATTC
>NZ_UQKJ01000083.1 GCF_900541605.1 uncultured Dialister sp.
CCAAAATCCGGGGGCCTCACTTTCGGATGTGTCCACTACTCGGGGTCCATTTTAATTTTAACTCTCAACTCTCAACTCTCAACTCTCAACTCTTAGCGGCGCAGCCGCTGCTCCCCATCTACCCCTTTACATCGAAAACTTTCCATGATATAATATGAATGTCGATAGATATCGATACAGTTTAGACAAGTAAAAACCATTTATTATACAGTAGCAAAGCAAAGGAGACCTATCATGAAATTATCCAAAAAACTCTTAAAAGCACTGAATGCACAGATCAATCTGGAACTGGCTTCCGCCTACCTCTACCGCGCCATGTCCCACGACATGAAGAACCTCGCCCTCCATGGCTATGCGAAATGGCTGGACAAGCAGTATGAAGAAGAAAGACAGCATGCCTTCAAGATCATCTCCTACGTAGAAGACCGTGACGGCGTAGTAGACTTCGACGCCGTTGCCGGCGTTGGCAAACACTACGGCTCTCCCCTGGATGCAGCGAAGGACTCCCTGGCCCATGAAGAAAAGATGTCCGCCTCCATCCGTGACCTCTTCCGCCTGGCTCGGGAAGAAGGGGACATTGAGACAGAACTCTTCCTCCAGTGGTTCGAGACAGAACAGGTAGAAGAAGAAGTGAATGCCCGGGACAACGTGGCAGGCTTCGAAAAGGCAAAGGACTGCGAAGGCCTCCTCTACATGTTCGACGCCCACCTCGGCGGCCGGTAATAAAAACCACAAAAACTCCTGCCCCTGAAAGGGGACAGGAGTTTTATTATGCCCGGAAAGAATAGAACCTAGGGCCATCTATATCGATTATAAATCCATGATTTCCTTTATTGACGGCACTATTTAGTTCCACTTAAAATAGAGTGAGAATAAATGTACGGATGATTGATCTTTATCATAGTTTATAGAAATGAGGTGACTGATGGAACCATCAACACTTGGAAGGGAAGGGGAACGTCTTGCCCGTCAGTATTTGGAGCGTAAAGGTTATATTTATTTGACAAGCAATTTTAAAAGAGCTCATGGAGAAATTGACCTGATTATGAAGGATGGAAGTACCCTGGTTTTTATCGAAGTAAAGACGCGCCGGAATCGCAGATATGGAGAACCGGTGGAATCCGTCGGTTTCACGAAGCAGAGACATATAAAATACGGTGCCCGGGTCTACGTAAACAGTCATCGTATTACGGACACACCCATACGGTTCGATGTGGTGGAAATTTTGTTTTTCCCTTCCAGAGAAGTAAAGTTCCGGCATACGAGAAATGCATTTTATTGATTTCCAGTAAGGAAGGAGCCCTCTATGTACGCAAAAGTATTTGGTACTACCACCTTTGGCTTGAACGGCCATGTCATTGGCGTGGAAGTGGATATTAACAAGGCATTTCCCGCTTTTGATATCGTAGGACTGCCGGCTGCATCAATAAAAGAATCCAAAGAAAGAGTCCATTCAGCCATCCGCAATTCCGGTTACCACTTCCCGGTTGACAAAGTAACGGTAAACCTGGCACCGGCGGACTTGAAAAAAGATGGTTCTGGTTTAGATCTTCCCATTGCTATCGGCCTTCTGACGGCTAGCGGGGAAATTCCCCAGGAATGTCTAAAAGATACCATTTTTATCGGAGAACTGTCTTTGAAGGGAGAAATCCGAGCGGTCCCCGGAATCCTGTCCATGGTGCTGGCAGGAAAGGAAAAGGGTATTTCCCGTTTCTTCATGGCACCCGAAGTGACCAATGAAGCCCTGCTCTGCGAAAATATTGAAGTTTATGGCCCCAAAACATTGAGGGAGCTCGTGGAGTTTCTGCTTGCCCGAGAATCCATGGCTCCTGCAGTGCGGCGTGAATCGAGGCCCCATATCATGAGCGATGTGGACTTTGCTGAAGTCCAGGGACAGGTCATGGCGAAAAGAGCCATGGAAATTGCAGCTGCTGGTGCACATAATGTGCTCATGACTGGTCCTCCGGGGTCCGGGAAAACCATGCTGGCCCGGCGAATTACCACAATACTTCCACCCATGACAAGGGAAGAAGCGCTGGAAGTAACCAAAATATACAGTGTGGCCGGTCTTTTCAAAGCGGAGGACATCATTCGGGAACGACCATTCCGCAGTCCCCATCATACTATTTCCATGGCCGGTCTCATCGGTGGAGGTACCATTCCTCGGCCCGGAGAAGTGACACTGGCTCATAGAGGAGTGCTTTTTCTGGATGAACTTCCAGAGTTTCCCCGATCTGTGCTGGAGGTGCTGCGGCAACCACTGGAGGATAGAGAAGTCCACATTTCTAGAGTCAATGCTTCCTTTACATATCCCGCAGACTTTATCCTGATTGCTGCTATGAATCCATGCCCTTGTGGGTATCTCGGGGACCCGGATCATCCATGTACTTGTACGGATGGAGAAATCCGCAGTTATGGCCGAAAAATTTCCGGTCCTCTGTTGGATCGTATTGATCTCCATGTTTCGGTACAGCGTCCCAAATACAGTGAATTGACGGCTACTATCCAGGGAGAGCTATCATCAGCCATAGCCCAACGGGTGGATGGAGCCAGAAAAATCCAGGCACATCGTCTTTCCAAATGGCACATGCAGAATAATTCCCAAATGGGGCATCGTCAACTCAAAGAAACTTGTACTTTGGACAAGGAAGGCACAGAAATGCTTCGGGAAGTATTTGAAAAACTTCATTTATCCGCTCGAAGTTACGACCGGATTATCAAGGTAGCTCGGACCATTGCAGATTTGGATGGGCAGGAGCAGATTCGATCTTCTCATGTGGCAGAGGCCATCAGTTATCGGAATATGATTCCTCGGAGGTAACTATGGATATATACGCTGCATCGCTCCCCGGATGTCCCGGACTTGGTGCAAAGCATATGCGCGGTCTGATTTCCTATTTCCATACAGCAGAAGATGTATGGAAAGCATCAGATGAAGAGATAGAGAATAGTAGACTCATTACAGGAAAACGGAAAAGTGCATTTTTGGCATGGCGCCGAGAGACGGATCCCGTTGCAGTGGCCGAAAAGTTATATACCGCTGGTATTCGATGCTGTACCTGGGAACAAGATGAATACCCAGCTCTTCTTAGGACAACATCAAATCCACCGGCCGTCCTTTTCTATAAAGGCTGCCTACCGGACCATGAAAAGCTAGTGTCCATCGTGGGATCAAGGAAATGCACGTCCTATGGACTGCAGACAGCGGAGCGTTTTGGGAAGAAACTGGCGGAGCAGGGGGTTGTCATTATTTCCGGCGGCGCCCGGGGTATTGACAGTGCCGCCCATACCGGTGCTCTGTCAGGGAAAGGAATCACTGTGGTCATAGCAGCTTGCGGTTTGGACCGTGTATATCCCCCGGAAAACCGGCAGCTGTTTGACAGAATTGTGGAAAATGGTGGCGCTTTGATTTCGGAGTATCCCCCGGGGACGCCGCCTTTGGGGCGACAGTTTCCGGCACGGAATCGGATTATTGCCGGTATGAGTCGGGGCGTGGTAGTCGTGGAAGCGGCGGAACGGAGTGGATCCCTAATTACAGCGGATTTTGCTCTGGAAGAAGGGCGGGATGTATTTGCGGTACCTGGCAGTATCTATTATCCCTCCTGTATGGGTACGAACCTTTTAATTCGGCATGGAGCCATTTGTTGTACTTCATTTAAAGATGTGCTCTCGGAATATGGCTGGTGTCCGGAAGAGGGCGAAAAGAAAACATCCTTCCGCCAGCCCATGACAGTGGAGGAGGAAACGGTATACCAATACTGTACTCTGGGGGAAGAGGTATCGTCTGAAGATATTCTCCAGCAATCCGGATTTTCTGTTGCCCGGCTTACCATGGTACTTCTGTCGTTGCAATTGAAGGGATATATTCAGGAAGTCGGAACGGGACGTTATATGGTAATGGTAGATTAAAAAGTATAAAGAATTTATGCGAATAATCTAAAGAGTAATTCCGTTTCCTTTGAAAAAGGAATTATCTTTCTTTTTTTGATGGCGCACAATCCTATAAAATAGATTCATGATTTTATATTTTGCGGTTTCTGGTACTATCTTATGATTTTTATTTCTTGATTTCTTTCCCCCTATCCTGTATATATAAGTAGGAATATGTGGTATTCTTATACAGACAACGGACGGGCCCGGGAATGGGGCCTGTGATAATAGAGATATTTCTATGATTTCGGGAGCTTCGGCTCCGGGGAGGTATCATTGGCTATAACGAGAACGATAACGGTGACGAGGAAGAAGCGGGGCCGGAAGGCGAAGGAAGTGGTGTTCAAGAGGAAGCCGAATCCCAAGGGCAAGACCCTGGTGGTGGTGGAATCGCCGGCGAAGGCGAAGACCATCGAGCGGATCCTGGGGCCGGACTACAAGGTCATGGCATCGAAGGGGCATCTCCGGGACCTGCCCCAGCGGACCCTGGGGGTGGATATCGACCACGATTTCCAGCCGGAGTACGTGGACTCCAGCGAACGGGAAGATGTGATCAAGAGCCTCCAGAAAGAGGCAAACCGGTCGAAGACCGTCCTTCTGGCAACGGACCCTGATCGGGAGGGGGAGGCCATTTCCTGGCACCTGTCGAAGCTCCTGGATGTGAACCCGGAGGACAACTGCCGTATCGCGTTCCATGAAATCACGCCGCCTGCCATCAAGGAGGCCATCAAACACCCGGGGCCCATCGACATGAACCGGGTAAATGCCCAGCAGGCGCGCCGGGTGCTGGACCGGCTGGTGGGGTATAAGCTGTCCCCCTGGCTGTGGAAGCTGGTGTATCGGGGCCTGTCCGCAGGGCGGGTGCAGTCCGTGGCTACCCGGCTCATCTGCGAAAGGGAAGAGGAAATCAAAGCCTTCAAGCCGGAGGAATACTGGACCGTAGAAGGCCTCTATAAGAAGGAGGACTCCGAAAAGTTCCCGGCGAAGCTGGTGCAGGTGGACGGGAAGGATGCGGCCCTCCACAATAAGGAAGAAACCGACGCGGTGCTGGCGGACATCGACGGGAAGGAGGCGGAGGTGGTCTCCGTCACGAAATCCCGGAAGCAGCGGAAGGCGAAGCCTCCCTACACCACGTCCACCATGCAGCAGGATGCGGTGAACAAGCTGAATTTCGGTTCCAAGAAGACCATGATGCTGGCCCAGAACCTGTACGAAGGTATGGAAATCCCGGGCCACGGCCACGTGGGGCTCATTACCTACATGCGTACGGACTCCACCCGTATTTCCGATGAAATGATCGCCCAGGTGCGGCCCTACATCGAGACGGTGTACGGGGAAGAGTACCTGCCGCCGAAGCCGAATGTATTTGCAAAGTCCAAGAAGGCCCAGGACGCCCATGAAGCCATTCGTCCCACGAGCCTCCAGTTCCCGCCGGAAGCCCTCACTTCCGTGCTGTCCCGGGACCAGCTCCGGCTGTACACCATGATCTGGCAGCGGTTCATCGCTTCCCAGATGGCGCCCCAGATTTCCCAGAGCACCACCGCCACCCTCCAGTGCGGCCGGTGCACCCTGAAGGCTGTGGGGAGCCATGTCACCTTTGACGGCTTCACCATCATGCAGCCTGCGAAGGAAAAGAAGAAGGACGACGAAGATACGGGCTTCCTGCCGCCTCTGAAGAAGGGGGAAATGGTGAAGAACGTGAAGGTGGACGGGGAACAGCATTTCACTGCGCCGCCGCCACGGTACACCGAAGCCAGCCTCATCAAGACCCTGGAAGAAAAGGGCATCGGCCGTCCTTCCACCTACGCTCCGATCCTGGATACCATCCAGCGGAGGAAGTACGTGGTGAAGGAAGGAAAGCAGTTCGTCCCCACGGAAGTGGGCTTCAAGGTGACGGATCTCCTGAAGAAGTACTTCGAAGAGGTCATCAACGTGGGCTTCACGGCGAACCTGGAAAACTGGCTCGATAAGATCGCCGAAGGCCACGCCACCTATAAGAAAGTAATGACCGATTTCTACAAGGTCTTCGACAAGGAGCTGGAAGCGGCGAACCTTTCTGCGGACAAGGAAAAGAAGGAAAGCCAGGAAGTGACGGATATCAAGTGCGAGAAGTGCGGCGCTAACATGATCGTAAAGATGGGGCGGTACGGGAAATACCTCGCCTGTCCGAACTATCCGGAATGCCATAATATCAAGCCCTACAGCCTTCTCAATGGTCCTGAGGAAACGTCGGACGTGAAGTGCGACAAGTGCGGCACCCTCATGGTGTATCGGGACGGCCCCTACGGCCGGTACCTGAAGTGCCCGAACTGCGGTGCCAATAAAGCCATCATCATCGATACGGGCATTGCCTGCCCCAAGTGCCATGAAGGGCATATCGTCCAGAAACGGAGCCACCGGGGCCGGATCTTCTACGGCTGCAACCGGTATCCGGACTGCGACTTCGCCCTGTGGAACGAACCGGTGGATAAGTTCTGCCCGGAGTGCGGCTCCATCATGGTGAAAAAGACCTATAAAAACGGCAAGGAACTGGTCTTCTGCTCGAATCCCGAATGTCCCACGAGGGCGAAGAGCAGGAAAAGTAAGAAGAGTGAGTAAGTGAGATAGTGGGTTAGTGGTTCAGGTGGAGCCTTGAGCTGGACAGGCCCTGCGGGCAAGTGAGATCGAGGCCGAGGTCGAGATCGAGGGACAGGGACGTAGGCCCTAAAGATCTAGATCTAGATCTAGGTCCAGGTCTAGACCTCCAGCGGCTCCGCCGCGGGTGTGTGGCTGGGCTCAATGCGTACGTAAGGGGGCTTCCAGCTTTTAGCGGCTGGCTTCCAGGAAAGCTGATCCGCGGCTTCGCCGCCAGACCTCAACTCTCAACTCTCAACTCTCAAATCTCAAATCTCAACTCTATTTTTATTCCAAGGAGATATTTCATTGAACGATCATGTGACTGTCATCGGTGCGGGCCTTGCGGGAAGTGAGGCGGCGTACCAGCTGGGGGAAATGGGGATCCCTGTGACCCTGGTCGACATGCGGCCGGCGAAGCAGACGCCGGCCCATCATACTGCCTTTTTCGGGGAGCTGGTCTGCAGCAATTCTCTCCGGGCAGCGGCCCTCACAAACGCGGTGGGGCTCCTGAAGGAAGAGATGCGGCATCTCCATTCCATCATCATGCACTGCGCCGATACCCACAGCGTCCCCGCCGGCGGAGCCCTGGCGGTGGACCGCATGGGGTATGCGAAGGCGGTGACAGAGGCGGTGAAGAATCATCCCCTCATTACCTTCGAAGAGCGGGAAGTGACGGAAATCCCGAAGGATGGCATCGTCATCATCGCCACAGGCCCCCTGACGGAGGGCGCCCTGGCGGAGGATATCGAGAAATTCTGCGGGGGAGAGGGATTTCATTTCTTCGATGCCGCGGCGCCTATTGTGACGAAGGAATCCCTGGACCTGTCCGTGGTGTACCGCATGTCCCGGTATAACAAGGGGGAAGCGGCGTACCTGAACTGCCCCATGAATGAGGAGGAGTACAAAGCTTTCCGGGAGGCCCTGTGCCATGCGGAAATGGCGCCGGTCCACGGTTTCGAAAATAAGAAGGTCTTCGAAGGGTGCATGCCCATCGAGGTCATGGCGGCCCGGGGAGAAGATACCATGCGGTTCGGTCCCATGAAGCCCGTGGGACTGCCGGACCCGAGGACCGGGAAGGATCCCTACGCCGTGGTGCAGCTCCGGCAGGACAATGAGGACGACACCATGTACAACATCGTGGGATTCCAGACTCATCTCAAATGGGGAGAACAGAAGCGGGTCTTCGGCATGATTCCGGGCCTGTCCCATGCGGAATTCATCCGGTACGGCGTGATGCACCGGAATACGTACATGGATTCGCCGGACCTTCTGGATGGCACCATGGAAACGAGGAAACGGCGGGGCCTCTTCTTCGCCGGCCAGATGACGGGGGTAGAGGGGTACGTGGAATCCGCGGCTTCCGGCATCGTGGCTGCCTGGAGCGCAGCGGCCCGCTTCCTGGGCAGGGAACCGGAAGAGTTCCCCCGGGAGACGGCCATCGGATCCCTGTGCTACTATATTTCCCATTTCCAGGGAAAGAATTTCCAGCCCATGAACGTGAACTTCGGCCTTGTGCCGCCACTGGAAAAGAGGGTGCCGAAAAAGGAGAAGAACCTGAAACTCTCCGAACGGGCCCTGCAGGCGCTGGATGG
>NZ_UQKJ01000084.1 GCF_900541605.1 uncultured Dialister sp.
AGCTAGCCGCTAGTAGCTAGAAGCTCCATGCGAATGACTCTACCCATCTGCGCCGAACACAGTAGCTCGACAAACTGCAATATGACAACTTATCCCGCCACGCCTCACATAAAAAACTGTGGAAAATGATGTTCATTTTCCACAGTTTTTATGGATTATTTATCCTGCAAATCAGTCTTTATATTTTTCCGGGAGTTCAGTCACTCTGGCAACACCGGTAGCAATGGCTGCTTTAGCAACGGCTTTAGCCACTTCGAAAGGAACTCTTTCATCGAATACATCCACCACCACATGATCCGGATCCAGCTGGCACTTGGTCGCAAGATCTGCCAGGGCATGGGCTGCAGCCAGTTTCATTTCTTCATTGATCTGGCGGGCTCTTACATCCAGTGTGCCCCGGAAGAGGCCTGGGAATACGGAGGAGTTATTGACCTGGTTATGCATGTCGCTGCGGCCGGAACCGTAGATGTATACACCCTTGGCCTTTGCTTCTTCTTCCATGATTTCCGGTACCGGATTAGCCATGGCAAAGACGATGCTCTTGTCAGCCATGGTTTTGATGGCATCATTATTGAATACACCGGGAGCAGAGCATCCAATCAGAACATCAGCGCCTTTGACAGCTTCTGCAAAGGTACCCTGTTTATTTTCAGGATTTGTCTTCTTAATCAGTTCCAGCTGTACCCGATCCCGTTTGCCATTATCATAGAGAATGCCTTTGGAATTGAGGATGGTCATGTTTTCCGGTTTTACGCCATCTTCGAGAAGCAGTCTGGCAATAGCTGTACCTGCAGCGCCGGCGCCGTTCATGACGACTTTGATTTCGTCAATCTTCTTGCCCGTTACTTTCAGGGCTCCCAGGAGAGCAGCCAGTGCTGCAATGGCTGTACCATGCTGGTCATCATGGAATACAGGGATATTCATGATTTTCTTCAGTTCATCTTCAATGTCATAGCATTTCGGGGAGGAAATATCTTCCAGGTTAATGCCGGCAAAGTTCTTTTCCAGCAGTTTTACAGTATGGATAAATTCATCCTTATCTTTTGTATCGAGAACGATCGGAATCGCATCGATATTGCCGAACCGTTTGTAAAGTGCAGATTTGCCTTCCATAACCGGCATAGCAGCGGCAGCGCCAATGTCGCCAAGACCAAGGACACGGGTGCCATCGGAAATAACGGCAACTACATTTCCTCTCCAGGTCATTTCCAGGGAAAGGTCTTCATCCTTCTTGATTTCCAGGCAGGGAGCCGATACGCCAGGCGTATAAACGATAGCCAGGTCGTGGCCGTCTTTCATATCCGCATTCAATGCGGTCTTAATCATCTGGTGCTTTTCTTTTCTCAGCGCAATGGCTTCTTCCTTCAGTTTTGCTGTATCCATTCTGTTCCTCCTTAAAATAAATGGAATAGGTACTATCAATCTTTAATAGCCGGCATATTGCGGCCATTGAAAATTTCATACATTTCCTGTTTCAGCAGGCGGCGGATTCTCTTGGCTTCTTTTTTGTCCAGGTCCGACTCCTTCATATCAAAGAGATAATCGTCCAGCCGGAAATCGTGGAGAATCATCTTGGTATGGAACATATTCTCCTGATATACATTGACATCAATCATATCATATTTATGACGGAGATCAGGGGCAATGTAGTTCTGGATGGAATTGATGCGGTGGTCGATGAAAATCTTCTTCCCATTCACGTCGCGGGTAAATCCCCGGACCCGGTAATCGGTAATCACGATATCCGCACCGAAGGAACGCAGAAGAAAATTCAATGCCTTCAAAGGAGAAATCTCCCCGCACGTAGAGACGTCAATATCTGCCCGGAATGTGCAGATACCATCCTGGGGATGCATTTCAGGGTACGTGTGGACGGTGATGTGGCTCTTATCCATATGGCACACCACATCCTGTTTCTCCACTTCCTCCTCTGCAATGAGCATGGTCACGCTGGCTCCCTGGGGATCGTAATCCTGCTGGGCGATATTCAGGATCTGTGCGCCGATGGTATCCGCCACCTGCTTCAGGATGCCTGTAAGCCGCTCAGCACTGTACTGCTCATCGATGTAGGCAATATACTTTTTCCGTTCCTCTTCCGTACTGGCATAACAGATGTCGTACATGTTGAAGCTCAGGGTTTTCGTTAAATTATTGAATCCGTAAAGTTTAAGCTTACTCCGTTTCATGAAGTAAACTGACACCCCCTCATCAGTTCCACCTCCTGTGGAACAGTTCAATTATAACATAAGGTTACATGAATTAAAATAGATAGCCATCATGTATACCTTTTTAGCATGAACAAGTATAGACACTATAACTTTTAAAGAATCCACTGACCGCAGGAATCGAAGAATTTACTGCTTTTCCATGTGGCCCTTCAGTTTTTCCAGCAGATTCCGCAGAGCCCGTCCCCGATGGCTGATCTTATTTTTCTCCTCCATCGGCAGCTCCGCCATGGTTTTTCCATATTGTGGAAGATAGAAAAGGGGATCATATCCAAAGCCGCCATGGCCCTGATAGAAATCGCGGATAATTCCCTCACATTCTCCTTTTGCTGTCAGCTCCCTGCCGTCCGGCCACACAAGGGCCACCACGCATACATATCTTCCCTTCCGTTCTTCACCGGTATAGGGAGAAAGATCCTGGACCAGCTTCCGATTATTGGCTTCATCATCTCCATGATGGCCGGCATACCGGGCAGAATAAATACCCGGGCGATCTCCCAGCGCATCGGCAATAATGCCCGAATCATCGGACAACACCGGCATATGGACAGCCTTTACATAATAATGGGCCTTCTGCAGCGCATTTTCTTCAAAAGTCGTCCCTGTTTCATCAGGGTCCGGTACATCTGCTACATCAGCAATGGGAATAGCCTCCCAGCCGATTTCAGAAAAGGCCCTTCGGAATTCCCTGATTTTTCCCTGGTTATGGGTAGCAAGAACAATTTTCATGGATACACTCCTTTTATACTTCCCGATGGCCCATCATAAGGCCCACAGAATTTCTCTTTGCCAGGCGCCAGTTTTCCTGGGCTTCTGCCAGTTGGCGGACCGTATCCCGGCAAAGCCGGTCAGCCTTTCTGATAATCTCATCGCCGGCTGGGGGCATTGGAATGCGAAGCAGCCGAGATGGTGTGAAAGCATAGTTCCTGCCTGCTTTCATGGTATCCAGAAAAAGGCGGCCCACCGGCCCATCCAGATACAGTTTCAGGTACCAGGGCGTATATTTTCCGCGGCTGCGGAAACCATACACCCCCTGTCCGGCGAGGAACTTTTCTCCTTCCGGTACAGGAATCATATGGATTTCTCCGCCGGAAACAGCAATGGCCAGGTCCCCTCCCTGCAGGAGAATGCCTTTTTGTCCTCGTTCCGTAAGCACGGGTTCGGTGTCAGAAAAGATACCATAATCCCGGATATTGGCTGCAGACAGAATGGGAATTGTGCCCCCCTCCAGTTCAGTTTTCCCAACAGCCGCAAATCCGGTATCTATGGAATAATCCATATCCAGTATATGGCCGCCCAGCATGGTCTGGAGAGCCGGGGAACCGTTATAGATATATACATCTATATTCCATTCCTCCGCATCCCGGAAGCTGTCCCAGGGAAGTTCCAGCGCCCTGGCAGATTCATACTGGCCGTTCTGAAAAGAAGCGGTCCCGAAGGAGACCGTCTTTGCCGGTTCGCTGCCAAACCGTAGGAAAGCAAATTCCCCATTTCCTAAAGCCATATCTTCGTAGGAAGCAAGCTTTCCCTCACGGATCCAGGAATTCCTGTCCCCTTCCATTTCCGGAGAAAGAAGGGTCTCATAGGGAAGAACCACATCCATGGCCCCCGTTTCTTTCAGACGTTTGGAAAGGAAATGGCTGCTGCCGCCAAACTGGAAAATATAATCATAGGAAACGGTATCTTCCGGCAAGTCCTCTTCCATCATGAGACGACACCGGGGAAAGACAAGCTGCAGACGCTTCTTCCATACCCGATCTTTTACAGCAAAGGCCAGTCTTTTAGCGGAAAGGGTATCAAAAATCCGGGATACAAAGGGAAGGTAATTTTCCACTCCCGTGAAGAGGACCGTGGTTCCGCCTTTTTTTGCACGGGAAGTGGCTTCTTCCACCAAAGCCCCCACATGGTCCTCCACTTTTTCCATATCCGGTGCAAAGGCCATGGGATCTACCCGAAGGGCCAGGGTATAGGCACGGACATAGGTATCCGCATCTCCTTCATAAAGTCCCAGGGTATCTGAAGTCTTTTTCATATTTTCATAGAGATCTTCGATGGAAACTCCATACTGCTGGTTTTCGGGATTCTGGAAAAGTACATAGTCCAGATACCGGGCCCGCATGATTTCAGAGAAAATCCGATCTGCCGGCACACCGTACCGGGCAAAGGTCTCCGTAGCATCATGTATATCTTCTGCTGTCATTACAGGTATCATAGTGACCTCCTATGCATTCAGTATTGGTTATATTATACGTCATGGGAGAAAGAAAAGGCTACTGTGGGAAATGAAAGGATCTGTGATACATTCTACGAAAACCGATGCATCCACTATATCAAAGATTATAGGACGCTGAAGTACTCGGATTGCCAAAAGAAAAAAACCATGGATAACCATGGGTTTTCCGCCATTCCGTAAACGGATTAACGTTTGGAGAACTGGCTTGCTTTTCTTGCTTTCTTGAGACCGTATTTTTTACGTTCTTTCATTCTCGGATCACGGGTCAGAAGACCTGCGCTCTTCAGAACTTTTCTGTAGTCTGCATCTACATCGAGCAGTGCACGGGAAATGCCGTGACGGATTGCGCCAGCCTGGCCTGTACGGCCGCCGCCTCTTACGTTGGCGATAACGTCATAAGCGGAGGTGGTTCCTGTCAGTTCAAGCGGCTGTTTAATAATCAGTTCAAGGGTTGCGAGATCGAAGTAATCCTTCAGATCGCGGCCATTGATTGTAATATTACCCTGTCCCGGTACCAGACGGACTCTGGCAACGGATGTCTTTCTGCGGCCGGTGCCGTAGTATGTAGCTTCTGCCATTTCTTTATTTCCTTCCCTTCCGGTTAACGGATATCAAACTTTAATTCTTCAGGTTTCTGAGCTGCATGCGGGTGTTCGCTGCCTGCATAAACGTGAAGTTTGCGATACATCTGAGCGCCGAGCTTGTTCTTCGGGAGCATGCCGCGGATAGCATGTTCAACAACCCAAACCGGTCTTTCACGAAGAGCGTCTCCGGCTTTCTGGTATCTGTCGCCACCGATGTAACCGGTGTAGTGGAAGTAAACTTTCTTCAGTTCTTTCTTGCCTGTCAGAACGACTTTATCTGCGTTGATAATGATGACGTTGTCGCCGGTATCAACATGCGGTGTGTAGGTAGGTTTATTTTTGCCGGACAGAACTTTGGCAACATTGGCAGCCAGGCGGCCAACGGTCAGTCCATCAGCATCTACGATATACCATTTACGGGTAATGTTGCCCGCATTGGCCATAAATGTGGTTTTCATTGTAAATGATTCCTCCTGAATAAAAAACAGAACCGCAAGACATCGTCCTTCCTCCGGGGCTAGTGGTTTCCGGACAAATCTCACAAGGAGTATTATACCCTTTTAAAAGAGGGCTGTCAACAGGAAAAGCAGGTATTTTTACAGGTTTTTGGGTATTCCCAATGGGATATCCGGCGCTGAGGGGCATGGCTTCGCGCCCAGAATAGTAAGGTATATAAGTTCACACTTCCCTGTAAGCACAGCAGCCCACCTGCTGTACAAGCAGAGCGGTATTCAGCCATCACTCGGGTAACAAACATCTGTAAGTCGGCTTCCGGTCTCCTTACCAACCATCCGGTATGGCTGAATGTACATTTTCCAGATCATTATCTTATCCTATCCGGATGATCTTCGCCACTCCTTGTTAAAAAAAATATTTATATATATGAGCGTCCTTATTTTATATATCATATAGTGTATGCTGCTAAAAAAGGTCCTGCCAGTTCACATTTTAATATATATGTATTATATAGGAATGCTGACCATCAAAACGTCATCCTTACCCTATGAATTAATCTCATCATTTTCCCGGTTCATATTACTTTATTGCATTCACATAAAGTTCCTTATTTGCAGATATAGTATACTCACTAAAGTTTTTCTGTTACACTATTGACGAAATCAAAGAGAGGTAGTATTCTATTATGCGTACGCGGCAAGCGATGAGAAGTAAATGGTATAAGTCATGAGTTTTCCTTATACAACTTCCCATGCATTACGTTTAATCATGATATGCAGGTTTTGAAAGGAGATGGATTCCATAGGAAAGGTTATTAGAGAAGCACCACAGTTTTTCTGACACGCTTTACTTCATGAAGAAAAGGAGCATCCTTTTCTGACGGAAACGGGCCTATCCCTATGGACTGTTCATGAGCCCGACTGATTATTTGTTTAAGGAGGCATTGCCTTGACTACATTTCTTCTTGCCCTGGCAGCTCTGATTGCAGGGTATTTCATCTACGGCAGTTTCGTAGACCATCTCTTTGGACCGACAGATCGTAAGACGCCGGCCCTCATTCACAATGACGGCGTTGATTACATGCCCCTTCCTACCTGGAAGGTTTTCCTGATCCAGCTTCTAAACATTGCCGGCCTTGGACCGATCTTTGGCGCTCTCGGCGGTGCCCTCTGGGGTCCTTCTGTATATCTCTGGATTGTTCTCGGCACCATTTTTGCCGGCGGCGTACATGATTACCTCTCCGGCATGATGTCCATCCGGGAAGACGGACACAGTATTTCTGAAATCGTCGGATGCCACATGGGCCACACCATGCTGACCATCATGCGTTTCTTCTCTGTCATTCTGCTGGTTCTTGTTGGTACCGTATTCATGACCGGCCCGGCTATGCTGCTGGCGAAACTGACCGGCTGGCAGGTTCTCCCCTGGCTCATCGTGGTCCTTGCCTACTATTTCCTGGCAACCCTTCTTCCGATCGATAAAATCATTGCCCGGTTCTATCCGATTTTCGGTATCTGCCTCATCGTTATGGCCCTCGGTATTGCCGGCGGCATGCTGATGGGTGTCGGTGGCCACACCATGCCGGAAATGGTCCTCGCAAACCTCTATCCTGGAGATAACAAGCTCCCCATCTGGCCGCTCATGTTCATCACCGTGGCCTGCGGCGCTATCTCCGGTTTCCATTCCACCCAGTCCCCGATCATGGCCCGCTGCCTGAAGGACGAACGCCTTGGCCGTCCCGTATTCTACGGTGCCATGGTTGCCGAAGGCGTGATCTGCCTCATCTGGGCTGCTGCCGGTGTTACATTCTTTGACGGAACCGGCGGACTGCAGGCTGTCCTGAAAGCAGGTGGTCCTGGCGGTGCTGTCTATGATATCTGCGTCGGCTACATGGGTACCGGTATCGGTGCTATCCTCGCCATGCTTGGCGTCATTGCCTGCCCTATCACTTCCGGTGATACCGCTTTCCGCGCAGCCCGCCTGACACTGGCTGACTGGTTCAAAGTGGACCAGAAGGGCATGACAAAACGTCTCTCCTTCGCTATCCCCCTGCTGGCCATCGGCAGACTTCTTTCCCAGATTGATTTCAATATCGTATGGCGTTACTTCTCCTGGACAAACCAGACCCTGGCTATGATCGTCCTCTGGACCGGTGCCGTTTACCTCTATCATCAGTGTGCAAACCGCTATGCATGGCTCGTTGCCTGCATTCCTGCCACCTTCATGTCCATCGTCACCTTCACCTACATTCTCCAGGCAAAAGAAGGTCTCCAGCTGGATCCATCCATTACCTATCCTGCCGGCATTATCTTCGGCTTCATCTGCCTCGCCCTGTTCCTGAAGAAGACAGTCTTTAAGAGAGATGCGGAAAGAGAATGCGACAATGTTGCTGATTCTGCAGCTGACGGAAATATCTGATGTAAGCAATAATAAAAAATCCCGCTTAACGCGGGATTTTTTATTTATCCTGTGATTAGAGCGCCTCCCCAAGCATATCAATGGGGCTAAAGGTGGCAGGTTGGCATCGCTTCGCTCGTTGAAGCGGGGGCATAAGGTGGAGCAG
>NZ_UQKJ01000085.1 GCF_900541605.1 uncultured Dialister sp.
AATCTGACAACGATTTAATCAGTGCTTCCCTAGCAGTTGGAAGCCCCGCCCTAAATGACTACCCGCAAAACGGATAATCCTGGTGAAATCGGCGGTTTCGCCGCAGTCCCTCAATTCTCTTCACTCAATTCTCAATTCTATTTTTCCCCTCCTCCTTCGCATCGGCCCGGTAGCGGATGGAGAAGTAGATGAAGAAGAGCAGGGCTCCGGCGAAGCCGGCGAGGGCGGTGAGCTGGGCGCTCTTCAGGCCGAAGGCCAGGGTGCCATAGTCGCCGCGGAAGTACTCTAGGAAAAACCGGAGGATGGAGTACAGCATGATATAGAGGCAGAACGTGGTGCCCCGGGCATGTTTCGAGCAGGCGTACCAGAGGAGGAGGCCCAGAATGATGAGGTCCCCCTGGCATTCCCACACTTCCGCCGGCCACAGGGGCTGGGCGCCGTAGGTCTGGTAGGCCAGGGTGGTGGAGGGGTAGAGAATGCCGAAATCAGCGCCCGTGGGATGGCCGAAGGCATCGCCGTTCATGAAATTCGCAATCCGTCCGATGGCCTGACCGAAGATGATGGCCGGCGCCACGATGTCCGCAAACTGGAGGGCCGGAATGTGATGTTTCCTAAGGAAAATATAGGCAGCGGTGCAGGCAAAGATGACGCCCCCCTGAATGGCCATGCCTCCCTGCCAGACGTAGGGGATTTCCAGGAGGTGGTTGTGGTAGTAGCCCCAGTCAAAGAAGAAAACATCCCAGAGCCGGCCGCCGATGATACCCACGAAGGCAATGGTGAGGCCCAGGTCAAACATGATTTCATGCCAGCCCCGGCCGTCTTTCTTCAGAAGGTAATAGGCCATGACGCAGCCGAAGATGATTCCCAGGGAAAAGAATATCCCGTAGAAGCGGATAGGAAATCCGCCGATAAATGTAACATACTGATGCATTTAAACTGACTCCTTTTGGATACAATGGTTGGAGGTACGAGTGTACTCGTGGGACCTTGAATTTTTAGCCATACTCCTTAAGCTGTATAGCCGCTTCGCAGTAAATGCACCCCTTCAGTCGCTTGCGCGACAGCTCCCCCGGAGGGGGAGCCGAGTAACATGCAGCTTGCTCCCCCCTCCGGGGGAAGCCCCGCGAAGCGGGCAAGGGGGGTGCATTTGCCGCGAGACGGCTGATCAGTTTTCCTGGAAGCTGGCAGCCCCGTGCTGATGATCCCAGCCGTAAGAATGCAGCTTCTGCGGCGAAGCCGCTGGACCTCAACTCTCAACACTCAAATCTCAATTTTCTTCAGTGCCATACTGTCTATTATACAATACAGCCACAGGGCAGGTTGGAATTTATATAAATATAGTACTTTTTCTATCAATTGTAAATAATGAAATAAAAATGAGCTTATGTGCAGGAAAATACATATAAGATTCATTTCAGACTAATAATAGAAATATTTTATACCTATAGGGGGTATATGTAAAGAAAGGACGGACTTAATAATTGATAACGGGGAAAAGTGTTTCTTTCATCGATAAAATCGAGCATTCA
Source organism: uncultured Dialister sp. (assembly GCF_900541605.1). Lineage (GTDB taxonomy): Bacteria > Bacillota > Negativicutes > Veillonellales > Dialisteraceae > Dialister. The sequence goes on from NZ_UQKJ01000085.1 coordinate 1,530, forward strand.
TGACTTCTCAGCAGAGCTGGTATTATTAAACAACAAATTTATTGAGAATAATTATTAGATAAATGCTAATATTTTTTTATTTTTTCTGACAGGAAACTATTGAATTTTCTCAATCTCATGGTATGATGTTCATAGGACGTTAAGTTCATTGGAGAACTTATCTCAGCTGTACCCAAGGAAGCCGGCATATAACAACAATAATAATGGACGGTTCTGCCAATAATAAAAATAACAGAGCAGAGAAGGCAGCTGAATTTTTTTTCGCGCCCTGCGCGTTTTCCTTTTTGGGAGGTACCATTATGAGAAACTGTGTATTAATCATTGAACATGATCCCAGTGTAAGCCGCTTCATGCAGCTGAAGCTGGAAGAAGCCGGTTTTACAACCCTTGTAGATAATACGGGTGATTCCGCTGTGGACCTGACAGGTCAGAGACAGGCCGATATCATTGTCCTGGACCCCGATGAACCCATGAAAAATGGTCACGACATTCTGGGAAAGGTGAGAGAAATCAGCAGCATTCCTGTGATTTACCTCTCCTCCGACAGCAGTGTGGATGCCAAGGTGGATGCTCTGAACGCCGGGGCCGACGATTACCTGACAAAGCCCTATGCCACGAAGGAACTGGTTGCCCGGATCCATGCAGCCCTCCGCCGTCATGAGGAACCGAAAATCATCGTAGATCCTGCCTATACCATCGGTGACCTTTCCATTTATCCGGACCGCCACGAAGTACGGGTGGGGGATGAAATCATCGACCTCACAAAGAAGGAATTCGACCTTCTCCTGTTCCTGGCAAAGAATAAGAACCGGGTCATCAAACGGGAAGAAATCCTGGAAAAGGTCTGGGGTTATGGTTATGCCGGCAAGACAAACATTGTGGATGTCTATGTACGGTACCTCAGAAGCAAGATTGACGAGAAGGTAGGAAAGAAGTATATCCATACGGTCCGCGGCATTGGATACGCAGCAAGAGACTGATTCCATGATCCAGCAGGTGATTGTGGTAGAAGGGAAATCGGATATTGCCCGGGTGGGCATGGCAGTAGATGCGGACATGATTGCCACCGGCGGATTCGCCCTTACAGGAAAAACCATCGAGAAAATCCGGAATGCCTATGAAAAACGGGGCATCATCATCCTGACTGATCCCGATGGACCGGGGGAACGGATCCGGCAGCGGCTTACAAAGCTGTTTCCGAAAGCCCTTCATGCCTTTGTGCCCAAGTCAGAAGCTTCTACGGAAGATGACGTGGGCATCGAAGATGCTTCCCCGGAATCCATACGGAAAGCCCTGTCTACGCTTCGTATCCGGCAGATGGAAGATTCCCATCTCTTTTCGGCGGCTGACCTCTTTGAAGCCGGCCTTACGGGACAGGCCGATTCTGCCTCCCGGCGGGCAAAAGTGGGGGCCCTTCTCGGCATCGGGTACGGCAATGGCAAGCAGTTCGTGAAACGGCTGAACCACTACGGCATTACCCGGGAAGAGTGGAAAAAGGCCGTAGAAGCCTGTGAGGAGGGATCATCATGCTAGAAGCCAACCTGGCAGACCGACAGGTGGTCCAGTACATCATCAAGCGGTTTGGCATCCATGCCAAGCACAAACTGGGCCAGAATTTCCTTATCCGCCCCGATGTGGTGGCAGCCATTGCGGAGGCGGCGGAACTGGGAAAGGGAGTGCCGGTTATGGAAATCGGTGCCGGCATCGGCACCCTGACCCAGGGGCTGGCGGAAACCGGCGCCGATGTGACGGCTTTCGAGCTGGATCACAGCCTGGAGCGGGTCCTTTCCCATACCCTGGAGCACTATAAGAATGTCCATATTATCTACGAAGATGTGCTGAAGGCGGATCTGAAGACCATTCTGGGAGACCGGGACTGGCGGTGTGCGGCAAACCTGCCCTATTACATCACCACCCCCATCCTTCTTTCCCTCATCCAGTCGGACCTTCCCATTTCTCTCTTCGTCTTCATGATGCAGAAGGAAGTGGCAGACCGGATTCTGGCAGAGCCGGGGTCCAAGGATTACGGAGCCCTCACCCTGGCGGTGAACTTTGACTGCACCTCGGAACGGGTACTGGACATCCCGCCCACCGCTTTCATCCCGAGACCCCAGGTGACATCAACGGTCCTGAAACTCCGGCGGAGAAAGGAACCGGCGGTGGCCGTGAAGGACAGGAAACTCTTCTTCCGCCTCGTAAAGATGGGCTTCGGCCAGAGACGCAAAGTATTCACCAACGCCATGAAAGCCGGCGGCATTCCGGCGGAAACGATCCCGGTGATCCTCGAAAAAGCGGATATCGACGGCAAGCGGAGAGGGGAGACCTTCTCCATGGAAGAATACGGACGGCTCGCAGATGCATGGTTCGATGAAATCCATAAGGAATGATGAAAAAGCAGGAGGAATTCCTCCTGCTTTTTTGCGCTATGCGTACCCCCCATCTCCAGGGAGCTCCATGCCTGCGGAATATCTCACAACGTAAACCCTTCTTTCAAGGTTTCCGGTAAGCACGTGCCCCTTCTCTAAGGGCTGCATGCTTTTGGAATAGTTCACAATGGACATAAACTCTTCTTTCGAGATTTCCGGTAAGCACGTGCCCCCTTGGAGAAGGGGGCAGCCCGGAGAGCGGGGGATGGATCCGCCTCGGAGAGGCGGAATCTGCGAAAGAAGAAGAGGGGGCATTCGCCGCGAAGCGGCTATTCTGTTCATACCTTTACAAACAGCCATACCGGCGCTATAATAAAACCAACGCAGGGAAAGAGACTACCTTTTTCTGATGCCCTTAGAGAAGAGACGGCTGGTGAAAGTCTTGGCAGAAGGAAAAGTTTCCACTCAGGAGCGGCCGGTGACGAACCGGACGGTTTGTGACCGATATCAACTTCGAGCTGGCTTAGGCAAATTGGGTGGCACCGCGATGACTTCGTCCCATGGAGGGGAGAAGTCTTTTTTTATTTCCATTGCTTTCCATGCCGTTTCCGGAATGTCCATTTCTAAAGGAAAAAGGACAGATCCAGCGGCAAATTTGATACAGGGAGAGATAGTTATGTTAGACATCAAGTTTATTCGTGAACATGCTGATGAGGTCAAGAAGAATCTGGTAAACCGCCACAATCCCTTTGACCTGGATGAAGTGCTGGCGCTCGACGAAAAGAGAAGACAGCTGCTGCAGGAGACAGAAGCGCTGAAGAGCGAAAAGAATGCAGAATCCAAAAAGATTGCCCAGGCTAAGAGAAATGGGGAAGACGCAGCTGATGCCATCGCTTCCATGAGAGAAGTGGGCAAGAAAATCGCCGCCATTGATAAGGAACTGGGAGAAGTGGAAGGCAAGCTGAACGAACTGCTGCTCCATATCCCGAATATGGCTGATAAATCTGTTCCCGTAGGCAAAGATGACTCTGAAAACCCGGAAGTCCGCCGCTGGGGTGAAATTCCGAAGTTTGATTTCCCCATCAAAGCTCACTATGAGCTGGGAGATACCCTTGGCATCCTCGATGCAGAACGGGCCGGCAAGGTATCCGGCGCCCGCTTCTATTTCTACCTCCAGGGCGCTGCCCGCCTGGAAAGAGCGGTATACAACTTCATGCTGGACCTTCATACCCAGCAGAATGATTATACCGAAGTCATTCCGCCCTATATCATCAACGGCAAGTCCATGCAGGGCACCGGCCAGCTGCCGAAGTTTGCCGATGATATGTACAAGGTGGAAGGGGAAAACATGTACATGACCCCGACTGCCGAAGTACCGCTGACCAACTATTTCGCCGGTGAAATCCTGGATGGCGATATGCTTCCTGTCCACCTTACCGCCCTCACCCCCTGTTTCCGTAAAGAAGCGGGCTCCGCAGGCAAGGATACCCGTGGCCTCATCCGGCAGCACCAGTTCCATAAAGTAGAAATGGTAAAGTACTGCAAACCGGAAGACAGCTGGGATGAACTGGAAAGCCTCACTGCGGAAGCAGAAAAGGTGCTGCAGCTCCTGAAGCTTCCATACCATGTGGTTTGCCTCTGCACCGGAGATATCGGATTCTCCTCTGCCAAGACCTATGACCTGGAAGTATGGATGCCGGCACAGAATAAGTACCGTGAAATTTCTTCCTGCTCCAACTGCCTCGATTTCCAGGCCCGCCGCGCTAACATCCGTTTCCGCCGCACCCCTGGAGCAAAGCCTGAATTCGTTCACACCCTGAATGGTTCCGGCCTTGCTGTAGGCAGAACGGTAGCAGCTATCATGGAAAATTACCAGCAGGCCGATGGCACCATCAAGGTCCCGGATGTACTGGTTCCGTACATGAATGGCGTAACGGTGATCGGAAAGAGAAACGGTTTCCCCAGCTCCAAACCTGTAGAAAAGAAATAACCCGTTAGGTGATAAGCCCAATCGGGCGGGGTTTATACCAGCAGGATTGAGGTAATCAGCGCTTCCCCGGCTCCCTCCTATGGGGGAGCTGTCAGCGAAGCTGACTGAGGAGGTGCATTTGCCGCGCTGTGGCTGACCCGCTTTCCTGACAGCTGGCAGCTGGAAGCTCCGTATTATTGACTCCAACCATATAACGGTATAAAAAAAGAACTGTGAGACATTCATCTCACAGTTCTTTTTTATCTTACCATCAGTCTTTATAAATGGATTCCATAGTCATGGGCAGGTCGTTGTTCACACCCTTGGAGAGAATGAACTGGCCCACATCCAGGACGCCGGTACGGAAGCCTGATTCGCAGCCCCTGAGGTAAATATCCCAGAGCCGTTTGAACCGGTCATCGTATTTTGCAGGAAGCTGATCCTTGTGGGCATTGAATGCTTCTGCCCAGAGGTGGAGGGTCTTTGCATAATGGCGGCGGAGGCTTTCAAAGCCGATGAGCCGGAAATCAAAGAGAGGAATATTGTTCACTGTTTCCCGAATGCCCGGTACATAGCCGCCGGGGAAAATGAACCGGGTCATCCAGTTGTCCGTCTCCTTTTCCTGGGGATCCATGTTGAGGATGGAGTGGAGCAGGAAGAGTCCGCCTGGTTTCAGGAGTTCCGAAACTTTATGGAAATAGAGGGGCAGGTATTTCTTGCCTACGTGTTCGAACATGCCGATGGATACGATTTTATCGAACTGGTAATTATCGGCATCCAGGTCCAGGTAGTTTTCCAGGATTACATCGCACTTGCCGTCCAGTCCTTCTTTATGAATCCTTTCTTTTGCAGCCTTGTACTGCTCTTCGGAAAGGGTGATGCCGTAGGCATGGACGCCGTATTTCTTCGCTGCGTAAATGATGAGTTCGCCCCAGCCGCAGCCGATATCCAGCAGTTTTTCACCGGGCTTCAGGAATAGCTTCCTGAGGGACAGGTCGATTTTATTCATCTGTGCTTCATAGAGGCTGTCGTTATCATGCTTGAAATAGGCACAGGAATAGGTTCTCGTGGGGTCCAGGAAGGAATCGAACAGTTCGTTGCCCAGGTCATAATGGGCATGGATGTTGGATTTTTCCCGTTTTTCTTCTTCCTTGATCAGTTTCTGGCGAAGGGAGCCAAGGTGATAGGGGAGGGTGATCGGGTCTTTTTCAAAGGCCGTAGCCACGATATCGTCCAGGTTTCCTTCGAAATCAACAATACCATCCACATAGGCGGAACCGATGAGTACATCCAGGTCCGCTTTCAGGTCAGAAGCAGAGAAGTTTGGTTCCCTGTTAAAAATCACCTTAAATTTTGGCGCTGTGGATCCGTAATTCTTCTCGGTTCCATCCCAGTAACGGACAGTGAACCCACCTTTTTTCCACAGCTGCAACGCCATGTTAAGAGCTTCTTTTTTAAACATAAGGCACCTCCTGATTTAGTTGCTGCATCTAATTATTATTATAGCACTTTATCTTAGAATGAGCTCATTTTATGCCTATTTTGATTTCGTATGCCTTTAATATATAGCAGAATCGTTGCGTAAATGAGAATGGTCGGCTTGAAGAAGCTGGCGTACCTGTGAACGCAGGGGGATGTGGCTGAAGGTACGTGCGAACGCACGGGGGCCTCCAGCTGTTAGCGGCCAGGAAAATTCATCAGTCTGCGGCGCGGCAGACTGCCGAATGAATGATTGGGGTGCCGCAGGCTGATGAGTCTTTCTGGTGTTACATCTCAAGCATATTTGTGAAAACTCTACAATACCCTACATGGTCAATTTGAATGAAGTCGTATGCGAGACTATTCCTAAGTATGCAGGCCCTTGGAAAAGGGCCGCGCCAAAGGCGCAGGATGGATCATGGGAACGGGTGAACAGTTCTTCTTTGGAAGATTTCTGCCCATGCAGGGCATCCATCCCCTGCCCTTTGGGCTGCCCCCTTCTCTAAGGGGGCACGCTTTTTACTTATAGAGTCATTTGATATTTAATACGTAATACGTTCAGTAAATTCTGCACAAATTATGGCTGATATTATTATTCTGAATATGTTTGTGACGATTCACTGACAGCAAAAAGCCAGGGAAGCGCTGATTAATTCGCAGAGTCCGATTATACATGTATTTTCA
>NZ_UQKJ01000086.1 GCF_900541605.1 uncultured Dialister sp.
AGCTTCGAACCCTGTGCAGCTTTAAATAAAATTATTTTTGTCGTTTACTATAGCTTTCAGGAAAACTGATCTGCCTGCGGCGCTTCCCATCTATTGTTTCTACCAGTCATTCATACAGTATGTTGTAGAGCTTGCCTGGATGCTAAAAGCTCCCGCACGAATGCTCCATCTGTAAGCACAAAAAATCTCCCTGCCCGTTTCGGCAGGGAGATTTTTTATTTTTTCACCGGCAGGGCGGGATTCCTTGTCTCTGCAATCCATTTCGTGAAGTCTTCGGGACTCACATGGAGGACCCGTTCTGCATAGGCCTTCCACCGTTCACTTTTTTTCCTGTCATGGACGATGTCTTCCGTCTTTTTTCCGGTGTGCTGCTCCAGAAGATAGGCCAGTCGGATCCAGTGGTTCGGATAGCCTTCTGCAAGGAGTGCCAGAGCCCGCTTCGTATCGATGCCGTAGAACCGGTGTAGCCGGTCCGCCCGATGCAGGAGATAGACCTCTTCATATACTGCCGCGGTGAGGCCCAGTTTCTTCCGGATCACGCCCCAGGGGTCTTCTTTCCGCAGGGCCAGGATATCTTCTATGGACCTGTCCGTAAGGCAGGAAAGGAGGGCGGCCTGGTCGATTTCCCCAAACCGGATGCCCCGGGAAAGGAGTGCCCGTACTTCCTCTTCCGGGATTTCATATTTATAATGGATACTCCGGACCTGGTCTTCCGGAGAGAGCGTTGCTTTTTTCATAGGTACGTCCTTTCTGTATAAAAGTAGAGTTGAGAGTTGAGGTTCAGCGGCAAAGCCGCATCCATCCTGCGGCTTTGCCGCGCCCCTTCTCTAAGGGGCTGCCTGCTTGGGGATAGAGTTAAGACATCCCGCGGACCTGCCGCTAATGAGATATCAGACATGGCTAGCTGTCAGGAAAACCGGTTCGCCTGCGGCGCTTCCTATCTGATATTTTTATCAATCATCAATCATTTGTGCCGCAGGCGTCTGAGCTTTCCTGGCAGCTAGAAGCCAGGGAAGCGCTGGTTAATTCGCAGAGTCTGATTATACATGTATTTTCATGCAATACTGCGTCATAAGCCCCTTAAATAGCTCGTCAGTTTTACTGCTAAATTAAAATACTCCGCGCCGCTTTCTAATCTGATGCGGCGCACCTTCACTCCTCACTCCTCATTAATAACCTTGCAGTCTTTTCACTTCAAATGGAATATCCTGTTTACCCCCTACTCCATTTCTTCCCACCAGTGGCGGAGGGAGGGGTCAGGCTTTCCTATGTCCACCTTTTCCCCGATTACAGGGGTCAGGAATTCATAGGGTCTTCCTTCTGTTGCGGCGGCCATACGTTCATAGGGCTCTTTCCAGCTGTGGGTGGAAAGGGGATATTTCCCGTTATGGTAGGGAATTACTGCCAATGCGTGGAGATCATCCCCGGCTCTGGCGCTTTCTTCCGGCATCATATGGACTGTGGGCCAGTATTTGTTATACTGCCCGTCCTCTATGAGGGCCAGGTCGAAACCGCCGAATTTTTCTCCGATTTTTTCAAATCGGTCGTCGTAGCCGCCGTCACCGGTGTAGTATACTTTCCTGTCCGATGTGATGAAGGCAAAGCTGCCGTATAGGGTCTGATTCCGGTGCAGCAGGCGGCCGGAAAAATGGCGGGACGGCAGGAACCACACCGTCAGGTCTTTATCGATTTCCACCGGCGTCCACCAGTCTTCTTCATGGATTTTCGAGAGGGGATAGCCCCATTTCTCGTAGTATCCTCCGTTTCCAAGGCCCGTCACCACATGGTGGACCTTCGGTTCTATGGCCCGGACAAAATCGTAGTCCAGATGGTCCCAGTGGTCATGGGAGAGCACCATGACGTCGATGTCATCGGGGATATCAAGAGCGCTGTATACATTGCTGCCTTCCATGGCTTTATCCACAAAGGGTACCGGCGATGCATACTCTGCGGCCACCGGATCTATGAGGATTTTCTTCCCATGGAGCTGCATGTAAAAAGAAGAATGGCCCATCCATACCACCACGTCCTCATCGGGAGGAAGGGATTTCAGGTCCGTCTTTTCATGAACCATCACATCTTTCGGTATGGTTTTTCCCGGCCCGGGGAAAAGAAATTCCTTCCAGAACGACAGGGGCACGCTGATCGATTCATGGGGATGTTCCGGCACAAATTCCCCATTCACATAGTGGGGGGAGGCTTCGATTTTCTTTTTCCTGGCCTCGGTGATGAGGGGATCCATCTGGGGCTGGGATACGAACCAATATCCTCCACATCCCAGAAGGACCACCAGAGCCAGCAGGACTTTCAAAACATGCATGGTATGGCCTTTCTTATAATCGCCAATTTACTCTCTTTTCATCATATCAGACGTGTGCATATAAAAGCAGAATTGAGAATTGAGTGAAGAGAATTGAGGCTCCGCGGCTGCGCCGCACCTTCCCTGCCCCAGACTGCTGCCCTTTCCCATCATTTCATCCAGCTCAAAGTTCGTGACTCTGTCCATCACCGCACCAGACAGGTAAAAAAATCCTCCCCAAACGGAGAGGATTTTTTTATTTTCCATTACAGGCCAAATCTTGCAAAGATTTCGTCCACATGCTTCAGCATGGGCTTGTAGTCGAAGCAGGCTTTGATTTCTTCCGGGGTGAGATACTTTCTTACGTCCTCGTCTTTGCAGAGGTTTTCGTAGAAGTCTTCTCCCTGGAGCCAGCGCTTCATGGCGTTTCTCTGTACCCAGCGGTAAGCGGTATCCCGGTATGCACCTTTGGCAACGAGGGCCAGGAGCACTCTCGGGCTGTAAATGAGGCCGCCGGTGAGGTTCATGTCAGTCATCATCTTGTCCGGATATACGAGGAGCTTGTCGATGAGGTTTGTGGTCTGGTCCAGAATGTAATCCAGGGCGATGGTGGCATCGGGGAGAATGACCCGTTCCACGGAGGAGTGGGAAATATCCCGTTCATGCCACAGGGGAATATCTTCGAAAGCCGGGAGGCTGTAGCCCTGGATGAGGCGGGCCATGCCGCAGATTCTTTCGGACTTTACGGGGTTTCTCTTATGGGGCATAGCGGAGGAACCCTTCTGCTTCGGGCTGAAGTATTCTTCTGCTTCCCGGACTTCTGTCCTCTGGAGGTGGCGGACTTCCAGGGCCATCTGGGAAAGAACGCCGGCGATGACGCCGAGGGTAGCCACGTATTCTGCATGGTGGTCACGCTGTACGACCTGGGTAGCCACGATTTCCGGCTTCAGGCCCAGTTTCTTGCATACATACTGTTCTACGAAGGGATCGATATCGGCATAGGTGCCTACGGCGCCGGAGAGTTTGCCTACTGCCATTTCATCGGCAGCCCGTTTCATGCGGTCAATGTTTCTTAAGGTTTCGGAATACCAGAGCAGGAGCTTCAGGCCGAAGGTGGTCGGTTCTGCATGGACACCGTGGGTACGGCCGATGGTGGGGGTATGTTTGAATTCTACAGCCCGTCTCTTTAGCACGTCTGCCAGTTTCTGGAGGTCGTCCAGAAGGACAGCGGAGGCCTGTTTCAGCTGTACATTGAGGCCCGTATCCTTCACGTCGGTGGAGGTAAGACCCATATGGATGTACTTGGCTTCATCTCCCACGTGTTCTCCTACGTTGGTGAGGAAGGCGATAATGTCATGGTTGATTTCTCTGTCGATTTCATGGATGCGGTCTACATCAAAGTCTGCCTTTGCCTTGATGACTTCCACCGCTTCCTTCGGAATGCGGCCCAGTTCCGCATTGGCTTCGCAGGCTGCGATTTCCACATTCAGCATGGTCTGCCATTCATTCCGTTCATTCCAGATTTTTTCCATGACCGGTCTTGTGTACCTTGGTATCATTTGTCAGATTTCTCCCTTCGGTTTCCCTATGCGGGCGCAGATTTCCCGGCCCACAACAACGCCGGCGGCGGAAGCCTGTGCCAGGCCCCTGGTGATGCCGGCTCCATCACCAATTGCGAAGAAGTTTGGAATCTTCGTTTCCAGCTGGTTTGAAAGTTCGATGCGGGAAGAATAGAACTTCACTTCCACCCCGTAAAGCAGGGTGTGGCGGGAGTTCGCTCCCGGAGCGACCTTATCCAGCGCTTCGAACATCTCCATAATATCCTTTAAGAAGCGATATGGCAAGACCAAAGATAAATCTCCCGGCGTAGCGGAGGGCATGGTGGGCTGTACGAGGCCCCGGCGGATCCGTTCTGCCGTTGACCGGCGGCCGTCCCGAAGGTCTCCCAGCCGCTGCACGATGGGACCGCCGCCCAGCATGTTGGCCAGGGAGGCGATGTACTTGCCGTATTCGATGGGTTCATGGAAGGGCTGGGTAAACTGCTTCGACACGAGGATGGCGAAATTTGTATTTCCGCTCCTCTTATGGGCGTAGGAATGGCCATTCACCGTCATAAGGCCATTGTTGTTTTCCGTCACCACGAAGCCGTAGGGATTCATGCAGAATGTGCGCACCCGGTCGTCGAAGGACTTGGAAAAATAGACCAGCTTCGATTCGTAGCAGATGTTGGTAATCGGTTCATAGATTTCTGCCGGCGATTCCACCCGTACGCCGATATCCACGGCATTGGAAGCTGTATGGAGGCCCAGCTTCTGTGCTTCCTTCGTGAACCATTCCGCACCGTCCCGTCCCGGCGCTGCCACCAGGTACTTGCAGTGGTAGGTCTCGCCGCCGGCGATAACGCCTTCCACCTGTCCATTCTTTACAAGAATCGTATCCACCAGGCATTCTGCCTTTACCGTCACGTTGGAGGGGAAGCTGTCCCGCATGTGGGTAAGGATTTCCCCGTTCACGTCGGTTCCCAGATGGCGGATGCGGGCGGGGATGAAAGCCAGGTCCGCCGCTGCCGCCCGGCGCTTCAGTTCATGGAGCTCTTCCTTATGCTCTTCACCGTATACGGCACGGCCGGCGCCGCCGAATTTGCAGTACACCGAATCCACATACTCAATGAGACGGGCCAGTTCGCCCTTATTCATATAATCGTCCAGGTTTCCGCCGTATTCGGTGGTAAGGGTCAGCTTGCCATCGGAAAAGGCACCGGCCCCGCCCCAGCCGGATACGATATTCGCCCGCCGGCTGGCAGGGGGAGCCATGCGGTTTTTATTCAGGGCAATCCGTTCCCGGATATCCAAGCCCTTTTCCAGAATCAGGATAGACAGTCCCGTATCTGCCAGTTCCAGTGCCGTGAAAATTCCCGCAGGGCCGGCACCGATAATAACTACATCATAGGTTTTAGCCATAAAAACACCCCATTTGATAGAAATACGATAATAAGGGAGAAATCAATCGGATGAAACTGTGCAATTCACGATTTCTCCACATTGTTTTGGGCAACAAAAAAGCCCCAGCCGGGGCCGGATAACCTGAAAAGATTATCCCTTTTTTGATTTTACAGAAAATGGAAGGGAAAAGCAAGAGAAAAATAGATAGACGGTCTTACATGGCTATGTGTAGAGCCACTGGCATGGAGCTTCTGGCTGCTGGCTTTTAGCAGCCAGGAAAGCTGGCCAGCCTGCGGCATGAATGACTGGCAGAAACAACGATGGGAAGCGCCGCAGGCAGATCAGTTTTCCTAAAAGCTAAGAGCTAACAGCTAGGGAAGCACTGATTAAATCGTTGTCAGATTTTATTCTTGGATTTTTATGCAATGCGAGGAATAACTCGACGCGAATAGCGAGCTATTTAAGGAGAGCTATGACGAAGCAGTGCATAAAAATTCTTATGAAATCTGACTCTGCGAATTAATCAGCGCTTCCCTAGAAGCTCCATACCAGTGACTCTATACGTAAGCATGCCAAACCGCCATTAAGCGGCTTGGGGGTATCCACTCAATCCTTCTTATACTTCTTCAGAAGACTCCAGGGAATGCTGCAGAGGTAGTGGTCCTCCGGGTGCTTTTCCAGGTGGTCCTGGTGTTCCGGGGCACTGGGAATGTAATTGGTCAGGGGAAGCACTTCTACCCGGATCCTGTCTGCATCGGGCCTTGCCGCAATGAACCGGCGGGCTTCCTTCAGCGGTTCTTCCTCTTCGCTGTACACGCCGGTACGGTATTTTTTCCCGTGGTCCATGCCCTGGTGGTCAACGCTGTAAGGATCGATGATTTCAAAAAGGTATCCCATCAGGTCCGGTACGGACAGTTTCTTTTCATCGTAGGTGACTTTCACGCACTCTGCGTATCCATCGTAAGGGCCATCCAGGGAATGGGTGGTCCCATTAGCCCGTCCTGCTTCCGTTTTTATGACGCCGGGAATATATTTCATGAAATACTGGACGCTCCACAGGCATCCGCCGGCCAGATATATTGTCTTCATAGTTCCTCCTGATGAAAGAATTGAGCATTAAGACTTCAGGGCATCCGGTACCTTCACCGTCATTCCATCTCGTCCTTCTCTTTTTCCATTTTACCGTTTCCCATAAAAAAAAGCCAGTTACCGCTGCAGAAAATGAAAAATCTGCAGCGGTAACCGGGATCTTTAGAAAGTATTTTTGCTTTGCCCTGTCATGGCTGAGGCTCCACTTTTTATTTTCCCCACACCTCATCGGCCACTTCGCGGATGAGCCGGATTTTGGCCCACTGTTCCTCTTCGGTGAGAAGGTTTCCCTCTTCCGTGGAAGCGAAACCGCACTGGGGGGGACAGGCAGAGCCGGTCCAGGGGGACATACTTCGATGCCTCTTCGATGCGCTGTTTCAGGTCTTCTTTCTTCTCCAGCGCCGGTGCCTTGGAGGTCACAAGGCCCAGTACCACCTGCTGGCCATTGATGAACCGGAGGGGCTCGAAGCCGCCGGCCCGGTCACTGTCGTATTCCAGGAAAAATCCGTCCACATGGCAGTGTCCAAAGAGGACTTCCGCCACCGGCTCATAGCCGCCGGAGGAAAACCAGGTAGACCGGAAATTGCCCCGGCAGATATGCATGGTGATGGTCATGTCTTCCGGCTTTTCATCCAGGATATCATTCAGCACTTCCACATATTTCTGCTTGATATGCTCCAGATCTACGCCCCGTGCCCGGTAGGCATCGGTCTTGTCCTTCGAGCAGAATTCGCCCCAGGATGTATCATCGAACTGCAGGTACCGGCAGCCCTCGTCGTAGAAGGCCTTTACCGCTTTCCGATAGGTCCGGACGATATCGTCAAAAAGGACATCTTCATGGCCCTCATAAATATCCGGAAGCACCGGATGCTCTTCCCTGACGCAGGTCATGAGATGCAGCATGGAAGGGGAGGGAATGGTCATCTTGGCGATGTGGTCCTTATCTTCCAGCTGTTTCAGGAAGCAGAAATGGGAAAGGAAGGGATGGTCCTCCGGGAAATCCAGCTTTCCCACAATCCGGAATGTGGTAGCCTTCGGCTGTTTTCCTTCAAAATGGACGGACCAGGCTTTGACAGATACCTGGCGGCATCCCGTAAGGGCTGCCAGAAAGTCCAGGTGCCAGAAGGCCCGCCGGAATTCGCCGTCCGTAAAGTCGTGGAGCCCGTTTTTCTTTTCCTTCTCCACCAGGTCCACAATGGCCTCATCTTCCAGGAACCGCAGTTCCTCCGCTGTAATCTGTCCGTCCTCAAAGGCCTGTCTTCCTTCTTTTAATGCTTTCGGCCGAAGAAAGCTGCCGACGATATCATTTCTAAAGGGTATATGTATATGGGTCATAATGATTCCTCCTCATGGTGTTTCGATGTGATGCATGTATACTACCACAGGAGGGATGTTATGCGTTAATATAGATAAAATATGCGTAGATATAGATTTAAGGTATATCTACAATTAGATGAATGGAGTTAAGGCACGGGGAACGGGCAGTGGCCTTCGGCCAGGGCTCTGTCCTGCGGACACGGCTATGCGCATCAGGGCAAAGGCTTTCGCCTGGGCTCAGGGAAGAAAATATATAAATTCGCGGCGCTTCTATTTTCTTGCGCTGAACTGGCCCCCTTGTCAAGGACACAATTAAAAGTGTAGTTCGGACTCCATAGG
>NZ_UQKJ01000087.1 GCF_900541605.1 uncultured Dialister sp.
GGCTTCTAGCTTCTAGCGGCTAGCAGCTAGAAGCCCCGTGCGAGTGACTCTACCCGTCAGCACCTCTCCAACAGCTCGACAAACCGCAATTTGATAAAGTGGCCTCAGTCATGAAAAAAGTGCAGGAACTACATCCTGCACTTTTTCTAATCAGTCTTCCTTGAAATAGGGTTTGAAATTCGATTCGTGAATATTCTTTTCCCCATTCCGATTCTGTTTTCTCGGCCGGTTATCAAAGCGGCGGGACCGTTTGCCATCGAAGTGGCGGCCCCCTTCGTCCTTATTGAACCGCCGTCTGGGGCGGTCCCCGTCGAAGTGGCGGCGCTGGCCGTTCCTGCGGCGCTTGAAATTCGGCATTTCTTCCGTAATCTTTACCGGTGTCACATCGGGCTGCTTGGTCAAAAGCTTAATGGCCGCTGCCACCAGGGAAACGGAGTCCACATCATTCAGGAGATCCTCCGCGCTTTCCCTGTATTCTTCCAGACCGCCGCCCTGGGCTGTATCGGAGAGGCTTTCGATGGCTGCCTTCTGGTTGCCTTCAATGACTTCCGCCAGTGTAGGCACGGACCGTCTCTTGATGCGGCGGCGAATGACACGTTCAATATCACGAAGCTGTCCCATTTCCCGGGAAATGACGAAGGTCACCGCAAGCCCCGTCTTTCCGGCGCGGCCGGTACGGCCTACGCGGTGTACATAGATTTCCGGATCCTGGGGCATATCGAAGTTATAGACATGGGTAACCCCGGAAATATCGAGGCCCCTGGCAGCTACGTCGGTGGCCACAAGGATATCGATGGTGCCTTCCTTGAACTGGCGGACCACCGTATCCCGCTTCGGCTGGGACAGGTCTCCGTGAAGGCCTTCCGCCATGTATCCCCTCTTTTTCAGGGCTTCCGTCACTTCATCACAGCGCCGTTTCGTGCGGACAAAGACGATGGCCAGTTCCGGGTCCTGCATATCCAGGAGCCGGCAGAGGGCATCGAACTTCTGCCGGTCCGGCAGTTCGATATATTCCTGTTCAATGAGATCGATGGTCACAGTGGCCGCCTTGATTTTGACCAGTTCCGGATCCTTCAGGAATGTTTCCGCCAGTTCCCGGATCGGTTCGGGCATGGTGGCGGAGAAGAACATGGTCTGCCGTTCTTCCGGAATGGCGGCCAGAATGGTGCGGATATCATCGATGAATCCCATATCCACCATTTCGTCCCCTTCATCGAGGACAAGAATCTGCACATGGGACAGGTCGATGGTGCCCCGTTTCATGTGGTCCATAAGCCGGCCCGGGGTGGCTACAATAATGTTCGGATGCTTCCGGAGCGCTTTGAACTGCCGTTCAATATCCTGTCCCCCGTAAATGGGCAGGGCATGGACCGGAAGGTACTGGGCCAGATGGTTGATTTCTTCGGCAGACTGGATTGCCAGTTCCCGGGTAGGGGAAAGGACCACTGCCTGGGGTCCCGGCTTCGATGTGTCAATCCGTTCCAGGATGGGAATACCAAAGGCTGCGGTTTTCCCTGTCCCTGTCTGGGCCTGGCCGATCAGGTCCTTTCCGGCCATTGCCACCGGAATCGATGCCTTCTGGATAGGAGTCGGTTCCTCGAATCCCATATCCTCTACGGCCTTCAGTATTTCCGGCACAATACCCAGTTCTTTAAAAGTTTCGTACATGTTTCCTCCTGTATGCGTTCATGGGTACGCGGGGCTTCCCCCTGTGAAAAGCAGGCATAATAATAAAATTCCTATGCACCCTGTGCATCTTCCCGGCATCTTTCACCGGGGCATTAAAAAAGAGAACGCCACAAGCGCCTCTCCCATGATTCAAGATCTATGATTGTCCGTTCTCGCTGGATGCCTGCATATTATTGTAATTATACCATACCGGGATAGAAAATTGGAAATATATAAATAAAAAAATGAAAACTCGGACTATTGCGGTGAGCTGTTAGAGCGAAGCTTACGGGTAGAGTCATTCGTGCGGGAGCTTCTAGCTGTTAGCTTCTAGCTGCCAGGAAAGCTCTACAGCCTACGGCACGAATGACTGGCGGGAACGTCGGATGGAAAGCGCCGCAGGCGAATCAGTTTTCCTAGTTGCTAACAGCTAGAAGCTAGGGAAGCGCTGATTAATTCGCAGAGTTAGATTTCATAAGGATTTTTATGCACTGCTTCGTCATAATCCTCCTTAAATAGCTCGCTATTCGCGTCGGATTATTCCTTGCATTGCATAAAAATCCAAGAATGAAATCTGACAACGATTTAATCAGCGCTTCCCTAGCAGCCCCGTGCGAGTGACTCTACCCGTCAGCGCCGAATACCAACAGCGGGGCAAACTGAAATTGGCCTGGCTCCATTTACCTCACAATCGTTACGGCTGCCGTTACGTGGTGGAGGATGTACTGGCTCACACTTCCCATAACAATGCTTTCCACAGATCCCCGGCCCCGGCTTCCCATGACGATGAGGTCCGCTTTCTTTTCCTTCCACACGGAGAAAAGGGTCTGCGGCGGCGCTCCGATGCGGACCAGGGTTTTCAATGGTACCGCAGGAGGCACCTTCCTGGCGTATCGGCCAATGAGCTTGTACCCCTCCTCCATGAGCTCCGCCGGAACGTAGCCGCTCATGGTGACCCGGTCCAAAGCGCTCATTTTCTCATTCATGTCCACCACATGGACCAGGAGGAGGGACGAATGGTACCGCCCTGCCATGTCCAGAGCAAAGACAAAGGCCCTATCCGATTCCTCAGAGCCATCCAGGGGAACCATGATTTTTCTGATTTCCATAGAACATTCTCCTTTCCTTCAGGGAAGAATCGATTCCTGGGCTTCTTCCTTTTCAGCCACGGCAGCCCGGTACCTTCTCCTCACGCTTTCAAAGCGGAGGCAGAACACGATGGCAATGGCTGCCAGGTACAGGAAGAAGGCACCGATTTCCTGCATGATATCGCTGAATCCGGCGCCCCGCATTATAATATCCCGGACAAAATGGAATTCCCAGGTCAGGGGGAAGAAATGGGAAAGAATTTTCACCCATTCCGGAATGAAAATCAGGGGGCCCGCCTGGCCGCCCAGGATAAACCCGCCGGGGATGAAGAGAATCATCCGGCTCGATGCGACGCCCGGATTGGCCGCAGTCCATCCAAAGAGGATGCTCATCATGCCCACACCCCAGATGTAGAAGAACTGGAGAGCCATGAAGAGAAACATATTTCCCGATATAACCATGTCTCCCCAGACCCGGAGGATGGCCATGCCGAGGAGGAGCGCCGTAAAGAGGCAGCCCATATAGGGCAGGATGCGGACCATGAGGTCAAAGGGAGAACCATGATCCATCAGTGCCTCCCACTTATGCTCCAGCTTCAGCCGGGGCACCATACCGATGGTGGCAAAGGTAAAAAACATACTGGAAAAGAAGAAAAGGAATCCTTCTGTCTCCGCATTACTCGTGCTGCCGCTGGGGTTAAAAAGGAGCCTCGTGCTGATGGAAATGCCGCCGGACTCCCCCTTGTCTTCCGCTGCTTCTGCATTGATGGTACCGGCCAGTTCATTCATGGCGGTCTGGATGTCCGCCGTCAGGGCCACATTGGTATAGTCGCAGTACAGGCCGATATTGACGGACTGCCCGGAATATACATCCCGCTCCAGGTCCTTCGGCAGGCAGATCACCGCATAGGCCTTGTCTTCATAGAAGAATTTCTGGGGATCCGAGGGCGTATAAATGACGGAGCTCACCTTCATATGGCGGGAGGAATTGATGGCTTCCACCATTTCCTGGCTGTATCGGGAGTGGTCCAGGTCCACCACCACCACATTCACGTCCCTGGCATAGTTATAGCCGAGAAAGACGGTGAAGAATACGGTAATCACAGAGGCCACCATGAGGGCCACCTTTTCATAGGGCATGCCCCGGCCGGAAAAGAGGAAATGAATCTCATCGACCAGCGAATTCATGGCGGTCCACCTCGATTGTCATACCCGGAATGACGCCGGGTACCCGGTCTATATAGGTCCGGATCTGGAAAGCTGTCAGATCGGCGGAGCTCTTCTCCCGGGACATTTTGAAATCCGCAAATCCCGACGCCCTGGCAGCCAGCCGCACCGTACCGGGGACTTTGATGTTTCCGGCCACCGTATGTCCTGTGAGCCGGTCTCCTTCTTTCAGATTGCCCTTTTCCTCTTCATTAATATAAATATCATAGTAATACCGATCGCTTTCGAGAAGAATCACCGGTGTATTGGCTGACACCATTTCCCCCTCCTTCGCTATGACCTTCAGAATTTTCCCGCCTTCCGGCGCCCGCAGGACCAGGCGGTCCCGGTTCACTTTCTGCTGGGCCAGCTGGACTTCCAGCTGCTTTTTCTGCTGTTTCAGGGACTCCAGGTCATTGGCCTTGTTATCGGCACTCTGCCGCTCCTGGCTGATGGAAGGAAGGGCAATATCCTCTGTGCTGTCACTGTCCTGTGCCCCGCCGAGAAGCTTATTCAGCAGTTCTTTCTGGGACCGCACATCGGCTTCCGCCACCCGAAGCTGGGCTGTCACATTATCCATTTCCATTTTAGAAATGGCGCCGGCATCCATGAGCTGGGCCATACGGTTATAATCGGACAGCTTATTTTCATAGGAAGCCTGGGAAGAGGCGATGACCGCCTTCTGCTGGTCAATCTGCCGATGGGTCTCCACCTCGTCCGTATCGGCCTTCTGGTATGCCACGTCGATGGTGCCGGAGAGGGAAGCGATTTCCGCATCCATCTGGGCAATCTGGGATTCCAGCCGCTGTATGGTAAGATCCGTGTCGGTACTGTCCATGACCATGAGGATATCTCCCCTTTGCACATGGTCCCCTTCCTTTACATTTTCTTTGAGCAGCCGTCCATTGACAGAATCAAAGGAAACCCGGACCTGTTCTGCCGTCACAATGCCATCCCTTTTTTCCTTCGCCATGGCCACGGCATCATGTCCCTTATACAGGAGAGCGAGTCCGCACAGGATGATGAGTCCCAGAAACAACAAACCGATCCTCACCGGTTTACTATGAATATCCATGAATCCCTCCATATAATAAGTCGACTAACTAAATAGGCATAAATACCTTTTCCCCACAGGCAGTTCTTTGGGGAAAGGTTCCCTATGGGAGCTGTAATAATTTTTAGAACTGTCCTTCTACTCTGGAGCCACCAGTTTCTTCAGGAGCCGGACCAGTTCCTTTTTCTCCAGGTTATCCAGTTTCCCAATGACCCGGGAAATCCTCCGGTAATGGGCCGGCAGGATGGCATCCATTTCTTTCCTGCCCTTTTCGGTCAGGTAAATCTTCCGGCTTCTCCCGTCTTCCTCGTCCACCGCTTTTTCTACCTGCCCATCCCGTTCCATGCGGGCCAGCATGACGGAAATAGTGGCCTTTGTGACACCGGCGGCCTTCGCCAGGTCCGATGGCGTCATGCCTTCCCTGTGCTGGTGAAGAATAATCATGACGCAGAGCTTCCCCTGGGACATATGGTATTTCCGCTCCAGGATACCGTCGGTCCTATCCCGGATTTCTTCTGCCGCCTGCATGACGGTGAGCATGGTAATCACATCATCTGCCCGTATTTCAGGAACCATGCGGGCATGGCTTTCCAGTTCTTCCTTCGTAGGAAATAAAAAGTTCTTATACATTATGTTCCTCATCACCGATTTCTTATTAATTAGCAAGCTAACCAAATAGTAACTGCTCCTCCCCCTTTTAGTCAAAGCCGAAAATAAGGAATCGGACAATTGCGGTTTGACGAGCTGTTAGAGTGACGATGATGGTTAGAGTCATTCGTGCGGGGCTCCTAGCTGCTAGCTCCTAGCAATCAGGAAGCTCTACAGCCTACGGCACGGCTTACTTCCAGATACCCCGATTGAAAGCGCCGCAGGCGGATCAAGGAAGCACTGATTAAATCGTTGTCAGATTTCATTCTTGGATTTTTATGCAATGCGAGGAATAACTCGACGCGAATAGCGAGCTATTTAAGGAGAGTTATGACGAAGCAGTGCATAAAAATCCTTATGAAGTCTGACTCTGCGAATTAATCAGCGCTTCCTTAGCTTTCCCGGCTGCTAACAGCTGGAAGCTAACAGCCCCGTGCGGGTGACTCTGCACACAAACATCATAACCGCCAATTCCCAACAACTCGCGATACTGAAATCGGCTGCCCCACGGGGATATGGAAAATATTTACAAACATTTTTCAAAATACCTATTGCATATATATTCGTAAAGTTGTATTATTATTTCAACAAATTTCATACCTGCTTTTTTATTACCCAATTTTATAGGGAAATATGCATATTTCAAGTTTGCATAATGCATATTTATTCATTCCAATGAGCAGGAATATCCATGAAGGAAAAGAGGTCGTCCCAATGATGTATGAAAATCAGATTAAAGAAAAGGTCACACACATTCTGCCGAAGGTGGTGGCCTGGAGGCGACATTTCCATGAATATCCTGAGCTCTCGGGACAGGAAGTAAAAACTTCCGAATATATACAGCAGGTTTTCAAAGAGCTGGGAATCCCCTGCGAGACCGGATTTTTCCAGAATGCCGTGCTCGGCACCATCAAAGGAAAGTATCCCGGAAAGACGGTAGCCCTCCGGGCAGATATGGATGCCCTGCCGGTGACGGAGCTCACCGGTCTTCCCTTTGCTTCTAAAAATAAAGGCGTCATGCATGCCTGCGGCCACGATGGCCACATGTCCATTCTTCTGGGCGCTGCAGCGGTACTGAATGAATTGAAAGACCAGCTCCATGGCACCGTCAAAATCGTTTTCCAGCCGGCAGAAGAGGAGGCCGCCATTGGCGGCGGATAATGCAGCTACTCCTTCGCCATTGGCGGCGGCCGCCACATTGCGACCAGCGGGAAACTGGATGATGTGTCTGAAATCTACGGGCTCCATGTATGGCCGGAGCTCCCCACCGGCATGGTGGGACTGAAACCCGGCGCCCTCATGGCTGCTTCTGACCGCTTCTATGTCCACATCAAAGGAAAATCCACCCATGCCGCCCAGCCCCATAACGGCACCGATGCCCTGGTGGCGGCGGCCCACTTCATCATCGATGTGCAGTCCCTGATTTCCCGGGAAATGAACCCCATGGATAATGTGGTCTGCACCATCGGTCTTATGAATGCCGGCACCCGGTATAACGTGGGCGTAGAAGATGCGTACCTGGAGGGAACCTGCCGTACCTACCGGCCAAAGCTCCGGGACAAAATGGAAAAAAGACTGGGCGAAATCCTGCAGGGACTGGATGTCATGTTCCATACCCACTCCGAACTGAACTACGTCAGAGGCCATAGCGCTACCATCAATACGCCGGAGAAAATTGCATTTCTCCAGGACGTAGGCAAGGCCTACCTGGGCAGTGAACATATCTGCCAGCCTGAATTCCCGTCCATGTGTGCAGAAGATTTTTCCTCGTACCTGGAGAAATTCCCCGGTGCCTTCCTGTGGCTGGGTACGGGAGACGGAAATACGCCGGCCCTTCACAATGCATCCTTTGCCATCAATGAATCCATTCTTCCCCTGGGGGTAACCATGGAAGCCGCCGCTGCCATGGAGGCCCTGGCGCGATGAGGTGAGAAGTATACCAATTTCAGTTTGCCCCGCTGTTGGGGGTTGGCGGTTAGCATGTTTGTGTGCAGAGTCACTCGCACGGGGCTGTCAGCTTCTAGCTGTTAGCAGCTAGGAAAGCTGACTGGCCTGCGGCGCTTCCTATAGCTAACCTCCGTCGCCTTCGGCGCCACCTCCTTCCC
>NZ_UQKJ01000088.1 GCF_900541605.1 uncultured Dialister sp.
TTGCATAAAAATCCAAGAATGAAATCTGACAACGATTTAATCAGTGCTTCCCTAGGTCTACAGAACCTACGGCTCAAATGCTTTCGCTCTCACTCCTGCCCGTCAGCCAGTGGCTTCCAGCCGCCGCCGAGGGCCTTGAAGAGGGCTACCATATCCGTCAGCTCCTGTCCCTTGGCCAGGGTGTAGTTCTGGTCCAGGGAGAGGTAATGCCTCTCTGCATCCAGTACGTTCATGTAGTCCGAAAGGCCGTAGCTGAACTGGTTCTTCGAAAGGTCCAGGGCCTCCTTCGCATGGGCCCTGCCCCTTTCCAGGGAATCCTTTCTCACCTTGTCCTGGCTCACCGCCGCCATGGCGCTGCGGACTTCGCCCGCCGCCTTGAGCACCGTATTTTCATAGTCCGCCTGCCGCTCTTTTTCCTTTTCCGATGAAATCTTCACCTGGCTCCTCAAAGCGCCGCCATTGAACAGGGGGTACGTCACCTGGGGCATGATGCCCAGGGCGTGGCTTCCGGCGGAGAAGAGGCCTCCTCCCAGGGCTGCCAGCCCCAGGACCCCGAGAATGGAAAACTTCGGCTTCAGCTCCGCCTTTGCTTCCTTCGTCTTTTCTACCTGCGCCGCCCAGGCCATTTCTGCCGCATGGATGTCCGGCCGCTGCCGCAGGGTTTCCGCCGGAATGGCATTGTACATTTCCGGGTCCACATCAGGCAGCGGCGCCGGAGACAGAAGCTTTTCATTGAGAGCCCCCGGCACCGTGCCGGTCAGAATGGAAATCCGGTTCAGCGTATCGGAAATCCCCTTCTTCAATTCCGGAATCTTCGCTTCCGATTCATTCAATGTATAGGACGCCTGGTCCGAGGGGAGGGAAGAAAGGAGTCCCGCATCTTCGTTCACCTTCAGGAGTTCCAGGTTTTCCTTCTGGTTTGCGATGTAGGCTTCCGTCACCGCCAGCTCCTCCTGCAGGGTACGGAGGGTGATGTAATTCATGGCCACCTCGGCGGAAATGGATACCCAGGTACCGTAGAGCATGGCATGCTGGGCTTCCAGCGTATTTTCGGAGGACTTCACCTTCGCCCGGTTTTTGCCGAACACGTCAAGCTCCCAGGACGCGTCCACGCCGGCGTAGGTCATATTCTGCCCCGTATCGATGCCGGCGCCGGGCATGTTTTTCAAAAGATCCGGCGTCACGCCGTCCACCACGTCATCCGGTGCCTTCACCCGCACCCAGCCGGCGCCTGCATTCATCCAGGGAAGCCGGGCCGCCTTGCTGACCCCCAGGGCCGCTCTCGCTTCGCCGAGACGGGCCCGGGCCGCCGCCAGATCCTTATTATTGGCAAGGGCGGTCTCGATGAGTTCATCCAGCGTGTCATCGTGGAAAACCTTCCACCACTCCGAAAGCACCTTCGGAGAAAGAGCTGCCCCTTCCTTTTCCTGGTAATAGGGATTCTCATACTGCCCGGCCAGGGCAGTCCAGGAAGAAGCTGCCGCCTTCTCCTCCGCCGCCTGCGCCGTAAATGGAACATCACAAAAGGCAGCCGCTGCCAGAACCATCGCCAGAACCGCTGCCTTCCTTTTTCTATCCATACCATCCACCTCCTGAAAACCACTCAGTCAGGGAAGCACTATATTCTTAATCTGATAGTATTATATCAAATTCAAATTTGAATTTCAATTTTGCGGTGAATGGCAATTGGTGAGGCAGCATGGTTACGGATAGAGTCACGAGCCTTGAGCAGTGAGCCTTGGGCCTTGAGCTGAATAGCCGCTACGCGGCGGGCGCCATGTGGCTAAGTAACAAGAAGTCGTGTGGGAGCTTCCAGCTGCTAGCGGCTAGCTCTTAGGAAAACGGGCCGGCTTGTAGCGCTACCAAGAATCAGCAGTCTGCTTCGCATCCACCGATAATAGGATCACGATAAATAGTCATTCTACTTGGAAATGCGATACTTATCCGCATAGTAATACTACAAAATGTATAGCATAAAAGCTTATTGTTTTAATGTGTTTCCCTCTTCTTAGCAATGTCAATTCACCATAACGTCGGCGCCGTGTACATAATTAACCATTTGGTTGATATTATTTCCATATGGTGTATAACGAGCTTAGAGGTAAGTTGACCTTTTCAATAGGAGGAATTATTATGATCACCCCATTAGGTAAGTTTCTGCGAAAGCTGCGCATAGACGCAGGTGAAATTCTTAAGGATATGGCTGATAAACTCGATGTCTCTCCTTCCTTTTTATCTGCTGTCGAAAATGGAAAAAAGAAAATGCCCTCTTCTTGGAACAGCAAAATCTGTATTCTTTATCATTTGACCCCTGAAGAGAAGAAAAAATTTACTACCGCCATCGCGGAGACCGAGGAATCTATTACGCTTTCACTAGATTCCCTATCACTGCCACAAAAAGAAACTGCCATTTCTTTTGCCCGCGAATTTCCGGATTTAACAGAGGAGCAGCTTTCCATTTTAAATAAATTTCTTAAGAAAGAAGATAAGAAAAATGATTAAAGCAAATCCAACTTCCAGAATCCAAATTCAGCTTTATGCTGATCACATCCGCAAATGCATCGGCTACAAGAACAAATTATATTTTCCCATCTTGAAGTTTTTGGAAATTGTGCTTCCTACCCTCATTCCAAATTTCAATTATGAAATTCTATCAAAAGAAGAAATGGGTAATAAACATGGAGAAACGAGACCCGATCTGGATTTGATTCAGATTCGCGAGGATGTCTATTCAGGTGCCTGTATCGGCAATGGAAGAGATCGTATGACCATTGCTCACGAAATTGGGCATTTGCTTATGCATAGCAAGCTTAATATTTCATTATGCAGGGTGGAAAATGGTATAGAAGAAAAGCCAAAGATTTATGAAGATCCCGAATGGCAGGCAGATGTATTTACCGGCGAGCTTTTGGCTCCGTCCTATCTCATCAGAGATATGTCTCCTGAAGAAGTAAGCAAGGATGCAAATATTTCTTTGGCAGCCGCAAGGACTCAATTACGTCATCTTCCCATCAATCATAGCCAAAACCCACATGAAAGGAGGCGATGCTTATGATTGATGATTGCATTCGGAGGAATCTGATCTACCAAACAGATTCCTTTTAATATCTTTCTTCCCCCATAAATTGATTTTCTAATTATATAATGCTGGTTCAAAGGATATAAGAGTCCTCTAGTGAATTTAAAAACCTTTTTATATCCTTTCCAGAAGGAAAGAGTGAGTTTTTATGATATCTTCCGTGTCTTTACCGCGGGCTTTACGCCCTGCTCCCGATTCATTCCAAGCATTTTTGGTAGATGGAGCAGAATTTACAAAAGAAGAAGAATACCCCATTATTCCGATTCATTTTATTTCAAAGGAAATTCCTAAGAGAGTTGTTCCTTTTAATAAAGCAATAACCTGCCATCACAATCTTCAAGATACATTCATTTCTTTTTATGCCCCTGATCAGACATTTGAACGTGTGCGCAGAAACCCAGCCCGTTATGTCCGTTTCTTTAAGAATACTGCAGGTATCATCGGTTTAGATTTCAGTGTCCACTCCGATATGCCAATAGTAAAGCAGAAAGCACAAATGAATGATAACCTCTCACTTACCTATTTTTTGGGAAGTCAGGGTATACCTGTTATTCCTAACGTAAGATGCGGAGTCGATGATCTTACGCCGGAATTTTTATCAGCCATTCCTAAGCACTCCTATATAGCTATTGGAACACATGGATTTATCAAAGAAAAATGGCAACAATATGATTGGTACTGTTTCCTTGAAGAAATCATCCCTTATCTGTCTCCTCGTGGCATTATTGTTTATGGTTCTCTTCGAAATCCTATGTTTGAAGTATTTAAGAAGCAGGTTCCCTTTTACTTCTATGAACCTTGGATTTGTCAGCGCAGAAAGCGGGGTAGCAGAAATGTCTTCTAAAGGAGCCAGCAACCGCTATCCAACTACCAGCAACGGTAATCATCGCAAAGTAAGTGGCCATATTAACTACGCTTGGGCGAAGGATTTCAATAATCGAACACTCAATGACCATTTTAAACGGCATGGTGAGCAGATGAAATGTAATACGAAAGAAGCTTACGCCGCCAAAGCAGTTAAATTTGCCAATACCATTGACAAAAAACACTGTATCAGCTTCGTAGCTCAAAATGGTACAACCTATAAATTCAATAAAAAAATGGTACCCTGGCAATTATACTCAAGAACGGGATCGTTATCACCTATTTCAAGCCCAGGTATGGAATAGCCTACTATAGAAATCAAATTCCAAAGAAGGGTGGAAAAAATCATGAAAAGAGAAAAACTGTTTAAACCAATGAAATGCCCCGTATGCCATGCCTTTTATTTTTCTGAACTTACAGAGGATGACATCAAATACGGCCTTGCCCAACAGTGTACACAGTGTGGTTGGAAATACGACCTGGAACAGGTCAAAGACCCTGACCTGGTGGATATCCAAAATGGCATGTCTCTGAAGGAGTACAAAAAACAGTACCGGAAAAAGATTGCTAAAAATCCAAATTATAATTATCTGGAGGCGAACTACACACCACACCCTCATCTTTGTCCGGTATGCAGAAAGCATACCTTTCCGGATGAGGGCAGTTTCGATATCTGCCCGGAGTGCGGATGGGAAGATGACGGAGTCATGGAGGACCATCCTGACGGATTCGAGGGAAATGGTAACGATCTCTGCCTGAATGATTTCCGCAAACGTTATGAGGATCTCATTAAAAAAACCCTCATTACCGCTATAAGCGAGATTGTATTCCAGAAGTTGAATAAGTAAAGTAATCAGGCAAATGAAAAAAGGCCATCAGAGCTACCAAACTCTGATGGTCTTTTTCAAAGGATATAAGAATCCTCTAGTGAATTATCTACATCATATAAGATTTCAGGCATAGTGTCAAGAAAACAGTTACCCACAGGTACAGGTAAATTAGTGCACTTACGATGAATCACGAGACTTTAGCAGGACAGCCGCTATGCGGCGGGATTGCATATCCGACGGAGCTGCTGGCTTTTAGCGGTCAGTAAAACTCGATATCTGCATCACTCCCATTAACTAGTGTTCTGCCCCAAGCATGCAGGATGGATTGCCGTAACGGTTAAAAGCTGAATGTGGGCTAAGCATGCCCTCTGGCTCTCTGCTTCGCAGATTCCGCCTCTACAAGGCGGATCCATCCCCTGCCCTTTGGGCTGCCCCCTTCTCCAAGGGGGCACGTACTTAACGAATAGAGTCAATTATCATTTGCTATGTTTCGTAAATCTACGCCAAACTGTGTCTGGAGCCTTTTGCACAAATACGCTTGAGACTAACTGCCCCAAAAGCTCTATGGACTTTTGCACAAATGACTGAAGGAAATACCAGATAAAAAGAGTTGCAGATAAATCGGCCTTTCTGGACGCTAACAGCTGGCAACCCTGTGCCAGATGGCTCCAATCATAAACATGCAATCCCGCCGCGAAAGCGGTTGACCAGCTCAAGGCTCGTGACTATGACCGTAAGCATGGGAGCGAGATACCCAATACCGCCTTTTCTCCCCTTCTCCTTGCGTTCTCTTTCTCATAAGCGTATAATGTGAATTCGTAATGACTTTTTTCTATATTACATATTATATAAGGAGGACCCTTTGATATCTAAACTGCGAAACCTGCTTTCCCATATCAAACTCATCCACCAGATCGCCATGGGCCTGGTACTGGGCATTATCCTGGCCATCGGCCTGCCGGAGTCGGTACCCCTGATCCGGGTATTCGGCGACCTCTTTGTGAAGGCATTGAAGAGCGTGGCGCCGGTGCTGGTGTTCTTCCTCGTCATCAACGCCATCGCCCAGAAAAAGCCCAGCCAGGGGGGCAATATGAAGCCTGTCATCACTCTGTACATGACAAGTACCTTCTTCGCTTCCATCGTGGGGGTTACCTTTTCTTTCCTCTTCCCCACATCCCTGGCCCTGGACACGGCGTCTGCCGCTTCTAATGCAGCCGCTCCCAGCGGCATCGGCGAAGTACTCTATAACCTGGTCATGAGCACCATCGATAACCCGGTATCCGCCATCCTGAAGGCAAACTACATCAGCATCCTGGTGTGGGCCATCATTTTCGGTGTCGCCCTGAAATCTATGGGCGGTGTCCAGACGAAACAGTTCCTCGACGATACGGCCAAGGCGGTCACAAAGATCGTGGGCTGGGTCATCCACCTGGCGCCCCTGGGCATCATGGGCCTTGTGGCCAATTCCGTAGGCAGCGAAGGCCTTTCCGCCCTTCTTGGATATATGAAACTGCTGGCGGTCCTCATCAGTGCCTATGCCACCGTAGCCCTTGTCATCAATCCCCTCCTCGTATTCACCAGGATCCACAGGAATCCCTATCCCCTGGTGCTGACTACGCTGAAGGAAAGCGGCATCTATGCCTTCTTTACCAGAAGCAGCGCCGCTAACATCCCGGTGAACCTCTCCCTCTGCTGCCGGCTGGGACTGGATCCGGACATGTACACCATTTCCATTCCCCTGGGAGCCGCCGTCAATACAGCCGGCGCTTCCGTCACCATTTCCGTCCTGTCCCTGGCCGCCGCCTATACCCTTGGCATCCATGTGGATATCCCAACGGCCCTGCTGCTCTGTCTCGTAGCCACCATCGGTGCCTGCGGATCCTCCGGCGTAGCCGGCGGTTCCCTGCTCCTCATCCCCGTGGCCTGCGCCTCCTTCGGCATCAATAACGACATCGCCATGCAGGTGGTGGGCGTAGGTTTCATCATTTCCGTCCTGGAAGACGCCTGCGAAACCGCCCTGAACAGCAGCAGCGATGTCCTCTTCACTGCCACCGCAGAATTCGAGAAACGGCGGAAAGAGGGTACTTTGAAATCAGGAGACATGGAGCTGCGGAGAGGATAAGCGGAGATTAAGTGTGATGGGTGGCTAGTAGCTAGTGGCTGGTTGCTGGGTGCATTTGCCGCGAAGCGGCTGTCCTACTCAAGGCCCAAGGCTCGTGACTCTACCCTTTAGCATAGTAAAAAGAGCCAGGAATCATAATCATGATTCCCGGCTTTTCCTATGTACTTATTCCTTCTTCAGTACCTTCACAATTTCGCCCATATAGATGCTGTGGTTGTTATTGGCCTGTTTCCCGGAATTCCACCGTTCGTAGGTTTCCTTGTCCGTATAGAATTCAGGCTTCATTTCATGGGTATAAATCTTCCTGCATACGAGAATGAGGTCCGCTTCTTCCAGGCCCACCGCTTCATCGCCGATGGCATAGGGATGGAGGCCGCTGCCTTCGAACTTATCGCCGTCCCGACCGGAATGGGATCCCATGTAGGTTTCCTTCGGTTTGTATTCCACCGGCGGGAAGGACAGTGTGAAATAATCCTGGCTGTCCAGAATGGTCTTCATAAACCGGCTCTGACGGATGTAGATGGAAGCCACCGGCTTTCTCCACATGATACCAAAGCCGCCCCAGGTCACGAGCATGGGGTTGCACTTTTCCTTATTTCCCGCAGTGACGATGCAATACTTACCCAGGTCCGTAAAGGGGTTCAACCCGCATTCTTCTACCGGTATTTCTTTAAAAGACATAATGAAGTCTCCTTCCTTTTGAATCTAATAAATTCTATGTGAATTATACCACATATCTCATGGGATTCTAAAGGACTTTATGATAAAATGAGGAGAAATTTGCAAATTGCGGTTTGTCGAGCTGTTGGAGCGAAGCTTACGGATAGAGTCATTCGTGCG
>NZ_UQKJ01000089.1 GCF_900541605.1 uncultured Dialister sp.
GCTGAGGTTAGCTGATGGAAATTGAAGAAAGCGCCGCAGGCTGTCGAGCTTTCCTGAATGCTAGAAGCTAGGAGCTAGAAGCCCCGCACGAATGACTCTATCCGTAAGCTTCGCTCTAACAGCTCACCGCAATTCTCCCACGTAAAAAGCAGCAGTTTTTCGCTGCTGCTTTCTTATTCTCCCGCCATCTGCTGTGCCACAGATTTCACAGCATCCAGGTTATCCCGGTCCGTCATATTCCATGTGAGGGCAGTCAGTGTGGGATAGCCCCGGTGGATCCAGAAAACGTCCGTATCCGGTGCCGCGTCAGGAAGCATTTTCCCGGACAGCCAGAATCCCAGGTGCCCCGAGGGATCCTTCATTTCCCGGATGGCATCCTGGTACCGCTGGACACCGAGCTTGGTGACCTTCAGGTTCTCCCAGGTGAGGTCCTCTTTGTCCTTTGGCATATTGAGGCTCAATGTGCCTTTGTACTTCATATCCACAAAATATTTCCGGATAACGTCAAAGGCAAAGGATGATGCCTTTTCCAGGAAGTCCTTGTCCTTGATGGTGTCGGCAGACAGGGCAATGGAAGGAATGCCGAATACCGCCCCCTCCAGGGCTCCCGCCACGGTGCCGCTGTAGAGGCAGTCGGTGCCGTTATTGAATCCGTTATTAATGCCCGAAACCACCAGATCCGGCATGTCATTCCGGAGCCAGTGCTCCAGGGCCAGCTTGCAGCAGTCCGCCGTGGTGCCGTTGCAGGAAAGGACAGAAATATTTTCTCCGTAGCTTTCCTTGTGCCACATACGGAGGTGGGTCTGCAGGGACAGGGAAGAAGAACATGAGCTCCGTCCCCGGTTCGGCGCGATCACCGTCACCCGCCCCAGACGGGCCAGTTTCTTTGCCATCTCAATGAGTCCCGGCGACTCGAATCCATCATCGTTGGTCATAAAAATATGCATAGATTCACCTGATTTCTAAATCATTTACATAGTTTTATTTTACCATAAATATAGAAGTGCTTCTATATGGATTTTATAGAGAACCGGTAAAGGGAATATAAAGAGAAGAGTTGAGATCCAGCGGCTCCGCCGCAGATAAGACGGTTCTGCCAATTTCAGTATATCGGGGAGTTGACGGTTGGCGTTTTCTGGCATGAATGCAGATATAGTCATAGTGGCTGAGGGGTAATGCCCTGCGGGCAAGGTGGCTCAGGGGTAACGGGCTTCGCCCGAGGGGGTGGTGTGCCGCATCAAAATTATATAGCGGCACGAGTTTATGATTCAGCGGCAAAGCCGAAAAATACATACTCCGCGGCGCTATATGAATTGTGCGCCGCACCTTCCCCTTGGCCGAAGGCCATTCCCCTTGAGTCACCTCGCCGTCAGGTGTTACCCCTCGCCCGCAGGGCGTTCCCCCTGCGCCACCTTGCCGAAGGCATTACCCCTCGCCTGCAGGGCGTTCCCCTTAAGCCACTATGACTCAGACCGTAGTCACGCCGATGAGAATCCAATCCTCTCACATTGACATCCCATGGCGCAGGTTTTAAAATATTAGTACTAAGGACTTTCAGGCTATTGGCAGATGGCCCAGGGATTTCCTGTAGTATTTATATGTGCTTGCGGACTCCATGGTTTTTGCAGAACCGCTGATTTATTTGCCGGTCAGATTTCATAAAGCCATTACGCATTGAATGAAATCCGGCAGCCATTGAATCGGAGCTTCCTTACCACAGCCACCGGAGCATTTATAAAAATCCATGAAAACGGAATGATGTCATTCTGCTTTCGAGTGTAAAGGAGAGATATTTATGGCAATTCGTTTTTCTGATGTATTGGCAAATATGAAACCGTCCGACCTGGGTCCCCTTCTGGCGCTCACCGCACAGCCGGATATTATTTCTTTCGCCGGTGGTCTTCCGGCTCCGAAGACATTCCCTCTGAAGGAACTGACTGAAGTCGCTATCAAAGTAAGAGAAGAAGATGGTGCCGGTGCTATGCAGTATGGCCCGTCCCTTGGCTTCATGGGTCTCCGTCAGGCCATTGCAGACCGGATGAACCGCATGTACCAGCCCATGGGAATGTACAAGGTGGATCCGAAGAACATCATGATCGTTACCGGTTCCCAGCAAGGCCTCGATATCACAGGCCGTGTCTTCCTGAACAAGGGCGATGTGGTTCTCTGCGAAAGCCCGACATACCTGGGCGCTATCGGCGCTTTTGATTTCGAACAGCCAAGATACATCGAAGTTCCCACCGACGATGACGGCATCATTCCGGAAGAACTGGAAAAGGTACTGGAAAAGAACGACAACGTGAAATTCATTTACGTCATTCCGAACTACCAGAACCCCACCGGCCGCTGCATGAGCCTGGAACGGCGCAAGAAATTCATGGAAATCGTAACGAAGTTTGAAATCCCCGTATTCGAAGATAACCCCTACGGTGATCTCCGTTTCGAAGGCGAAGAAATCGCTCCGCTCATCACCATGGATCCGAAACATCTCGTTATGTATTCCGGCACCTTCTCCAAGACCCTGGCTCCCGGCATGAGACTGGCATGGATGGTTGTTAATGATGAAATGCTGCCGAAATTCGACCTGGTCAAGGGCTCCACGGACCTGGCTACTCCCTCTGTTACCCAGCGTGAAGTGGCTATGTACATGAAGAACTACGACTTCGAAGGACACATTAAAGATAACTGCAAACTTTATGGCCATCGCCGGGATGTAATGTGCAATGCCATCAAGAAGTACTTCCCCTCCGATGTAAAATGCACCTATCCCCATGGTGGACTCTTCCTGTGGGTAGAACTGCCGGAAGGCTGCAACTCCCGTGACCTCTTCAAGTACGCACTGGACCGCAAGGTTGCTTACGTACCGGGGGATGCTTTCTTCCCGGAATCCAAGAAGAAGAACTACTTCCGTCTGAACTTCTCCTACAATGATGATGATGTCATTGAAGAAGGGGTTAAGAGACTGGCCGATGCCCTGAAGGCTTATCTCGCTGATTCCAAGAAATAAGAATAGGGATATAGAAAACAGCAGCAGAATGGTTTCATTCTGCCGCTGTTTTTTCGTGGAAAAATTATTGGAAATCCCCATAGATTTATTGGCCTTTGAAAACTGGTGGCGCGGTTTTTATCCAGGGGAATGATTGAGAACTGTGTTAATGGGAATTTGGGAATTTATTACTGCCGTGGCGATTTCATCCTGCACAGATTAATAGCCGTATTCTTTTTGCATCCCTTTCAGGAAGGCGAAGACCACCAGGGCAGAGCCGATTTCAGCGGCCGTCAGGGAAAGCCAGAGGCCATCGGTACCTAAAATGACTGGTAGCAGGAGGATGGATGCCACTTCGAAAACCAGGGTATGGGTGAAGGAAATGAGGGCGGATACGGTGCCGTTATTCAGGGCGGTGAAGAAGGCATCCCCGTATTTCGAAAAGCCGGAAAGAATGTAGGCGAAGCTGTAGAGCCGGAAGGCATGGGTGGTGAGCTTCGTAAGTTCCGGGTCGTAGCCTACAAAGATTTCTGCCAGCCAGGGAGCGGAGAGGGAGGCGGTGATAAAGAGGAGGAATCCTGTTGCCGGGAGGAGCTTCAGGCTGCTGTGAAGGATGTGGGTGAGTTCTTTCTTTTTCCGGGCACCGTACTGGTAGGCGGTCACCGGAATGAGGGCATCGGAGTAGCCGATGTACACAGCATCGAAGAGGAAAGAAATGTAGGAAATAACACTGTAGGCGGCCAGTCCGTCCTCCCCGGCCCAGCGGAGAAGCTCATAGGTGTAGAGCATGGTCACCAGGGGGTCCGACAGGTAGGTGAGAAGGCTGGAAAGACCGTTGTACATGGATTGGAAGACGGGAGCAGGGGAGGGAAGGGGCTTTGTGAAGTAGAGGATCTTTCCCTGGGGGCGAAGAAAGTAAATCACCGGGAAAAGGGCTCCCAGAACCTGGGAAATGATGGTGGCGTAGGCCGCACCGGGCAGGCCCCATTGCAGCTCTGCTACAAACAGGGCATCCAGCAGGATATTGGCCATGCCGGAAACCAGGATGAACCGGAGTCCCAGGGATCCCCGGCCAGCGGTCATCAGGAACCCCTGCAGCGTATTCTGCAGGACGAAGAAGGGGAGTGCCGGAAAGAGAAGGCGGCCGTAGAGGATACTGTAGTCCAGAAGATCCCCTTCAGCGCCAAGGAAGGCTGAAATCCATGGGGTCAGAAGGAATCCGAGGATGCTGAGAACGATACTGCAGGCCAGGCATGCCAGGATGATAGTGGTAAAAGAAGCCCGGGCCTCATCTTCTTTCTTTTGTCCCAACTCCTTGGAAACCAGGGCACTGCCGCCGGAGGAAAACATAAAGCCCAGGGAGGAAAACATCATGAGTGCCGGAAAAATGACATTTAATCCGGCAAAGGGCGTCTTCCCCACGTAGTTGGAGACAAAGAATCCATCTACCATGTAGTAAATGGACATGAAAATGAGCATGAAAATCATGGGCAGGACAAAGCGCAGCAGTTTACCAAAAGTCATATGTTCCGAAAGGGAGCTCATGGCTTTTCCTCCTTCAGGAGCGGTGCTGCTTCTTCAATAAAGAAAGAACGGAATCGGGACATAATGGCAATGGAAGATTCTTTTTCTTCCGCAGAAAGACGGGACCAGGCCCTTTCTTCGAGCCGTCCTACAGGGAAAATGAACTGCCTGGCAAAGACCATGCCTTCTTCGGTGGTGTGGAGTTCCTTAGCCCTTCGGTTTTCAGGGGATACTTCAATGGTGATCCACCCTTTCCTGGCCAGGTTCTTGATGGCCAGGCTTGCAGTCTGCCGGCTCATAAAGGTGGCAAGACAGATTTCATGGGCAAAGCGGCTGCCGTCTTTATAGACGGAATACATGACCCAGTACTCCGACGATGGGAGACCGCTGGATTTCTGTATTTTCTGGTAAATAGAGTTCATGCTGTTTACCAGGTTGTATAGGGTGGAAAATGTGATTTCCATAATAGAACCTCCTTAAATGTCAATAAATTGACTGTTCAAAGCATAGCAGGCGCCATTCAGATTGTCAAATTATTGACAGTCTGAATGGCGTCTCTTTATACTATAAAAGAACTGCTTGCATTAGAAAAACCAAAGTAAAAAGCTTCCACAATCGGATTTAAGATTGTAGAAGCTTTTTAGGTTTACTGGTGCCGGAGGCGGGACTTGAACCCGCACGATGTTGCCATCGCCAGATTTTGAGTCTGGTGCGTCTGCCATTCCGCCACTCCGGCATATCGATATTCATTTTAGCATACAAAAGAAGGAACCGTCAATATTTCGGACAAGCCATCTTTTCTTTTTCTCTTTTTTTGGAAAAATGTGCCTCTCTATGAATGGTTGTGATATGATATACATATTCCTATTTACAGGAGATGATACTGTGAATATCAAACTGGTACTCTTGGGTATACTGGCCCTTTTCAGTCTGTACCGTCTGTATGAGCACAATGATTTTCTGACGCTCTGCGCCACGGTCATTGTGGTGGCGGCCTTTGTGCTGTCTTCGCTCTATGTATGGCGGAATCGTGATTGAATGGGCATGTATATAGATCTATAGGGAGGGATTCTTTTGCAGATAAGGCAATTGGCAGAAAAGGAAAGAGACACGGTCATCGCACTGCGCCGTCATTTCCATGAAAATCCGGAACTCTCACAGAAAGAGTTCAAGACCATGGATTTCATTGAAAAATTTCTTCATGATCTCGGTATAGAAACTGTAAGAGTGCCCCATGGTGGGGTGCTTGGCTTTATAGACAGCAGGAAACCGGGGTGGACGGTCCTCATGCGGGCTGACATCGATGCGCTTCCTATCCGGGAAGATCCGGTGAATCTGACGAAACAGAGAGTATGCATTTCCAAAAATGAAGGAGTCATGCATGCTTGTGGTCATGATGGTCATACAGCCATGCTTCTGACGGAGGCGAAGATTCTTTCCCAGCATAAAGAGGACTGGGAAGGAAAAGTGGTGCTCATGTTTGAGGAAGCTGAGGAAATGGGTGAACGGGGCATTGCGCCGCTCCTCCGGTATATCCGGGACCACCATGTTCATGTGGATACCTGCTTCGGTACCCATGTCATGTGGAGCCTTCCGGCGGGGAAGGTGGGAATCCTCTATGGCACTGCCATGGCGGGGGCTTATTTCTTCCGTATCCGCCTCCATGGAAAGAGCGGCCACGGCAGCCGTCCTGATATGGCGGTGAGCCCCATTGAATGCTTCATTTCCATTGCATCTGAACTACGGTCCTACCGCATGCGCATGACGGCTCCTACAGACAGCTTCACCTATTCCTTCGGCTCCGTACAGGCAGGCCATGAACCGAATATCATTCCTGAGGTCCTTGAATTTGCCGGTACTGCCCGGTGCACGAAGAACGATGATGGCCTGGCTTTCCGAAAAACCCTGCTGGATCTTGCAAAGAATACAGCAGCTCTCCATGGCTGCACCGTGGAAGTGGTGGAAGACCAGTATTTCCCGGTCACAGTGAATACGAAGGAGTGCGTGGATCTGGCCCGGAAAGCGGTGGTAGAAAACCTGGGAGATGGGGCTCTTGATAAAGACTGCCCTATGTGGATGGCTACGGAAACCTTTTCCATCACCGAATCCACCTGGCCCGGGGTCTTCTTCTTCACCGGCATCAATGATCCCGCTGTGGGAAGCGGCAGCCCCCATCATACACCGAAATTCGATATTGCCGAAGAGGGACTTGTCACCGGCGTGGCGGCAGCTTTGTCCTATGTGACAGCGGTGCTGAAAGAAAAACCGGAGACTCCGTCTTTCCATAAGGTGGACTTGGAGAGTATGCTGAAACTTACTGAATGAAATTGGCGTCAAACAAATTGAAGAAAATTTGAGGAAGCACTGATTAAACCTGACTCTGCGAATTAATCAGCGCTTCATTAACTATGTGAAACAGGTTTGCAACAGGGAATAAAGATACCCAACTGCCGGTGTTTTTCTTGCTCCAGGGTAATAAATCTATATACTTATTCGTTCTTGATTTTGATGTCGGAAAACTTCTGCAGAAAGTTTCTTGCCATGACCGGTGAAATATGATAGAATGGCATGGTATGAATAATGCAGACGGGAGGTGAAATACATTGCCACAGATTAAAGCTAATATGAAAAGCATGAGACAGGACGCTGCTAAAAGAGCTGCCAACGCTGCTGTTAAATCCCAGATTCACGGCGCTATGAAGAAAGCTGTAGCTGCTGCTACCTCTGAAAACAAGGATGAAGCTTTTCGCGCCGCTGTAAGCATCATTGATAGTGCTGCTCAGAAGGGCGTCATTCATAAGAATGCAGCTGCTCGTAAAAAATCCCGTCTGAACGCAAACGTAAACGCTGCCATTGCGAAAGCTAAGGCTGCCGAAGCTAAGGAAAAGGCTGAAGAAGCTAAGGAAGAAGCAAAGGAAGCTTACAAGGAAAAGATGGAAGAAAAGGCTTAATAAGACTTTTCAAAGGAACTGTAACGATTTTATCGCTGCGGTTCTTTTTTTATGCCAAAAGGGCGGGAATAAAGTGTCAAATTGCGGTTTGTCGAGCTGTTGAAGAGGTGCTGATGGATAGAGTCATTCGTGCGGGGCTTCTAGCTCCTAGCTTCTAGGAAAGCTCGACAGCCTGCGGCGCTTTCTTCAATTTCCATCAGCTAACCTCAGCCCTGTGGGCAGCTCCTTCCCAAGGAAGG
>NZ_UQKJ01000090.1 GCF_900541605.1 uncultured Dialister sp.
TGTAGCGATTTTAAGGACAGATTCACTTATCATGCTGCCACCGCTCGAAATGACGAGTTAGGGGTAGTGTCAGTTGGAATGGCAACGTAGTTTCGAATATACTCGATCTCGGTCTCGACCTCGATCTCATCCAACGGAGGTTAGTGGATGGTGGCGCCGCAGGCTGACTCTCTTCCATCTATCGTCTATCTTCTATCGTCTCTTCGACGGAGCCACTATCGTGGTTCATAAGGCGGCGCTTTCAACAGAATCTGCGGCCTATCGGGTTGTAATACCGTCACAGGCATTTACCAGAAAGATCTCTCGACTCGTCGAAGCTGTAGCGATTTTTAGAAATAGAGTCACATGGCATGCTCACACCGCTCGAGATGACGACTTGGGATGGAGGCATTCATGGGGTAAGGCCCTACTGTATTTCATAAGGCGGCGCTTCCCCATTTGTGCGCCGCCACCACCATTCCTCACTCCTCATTCCTAACTGTCCCAGCCCCACCCGTTCGCACACTGCCCGTCCATCCCCACGAAAAAAGCCCCTTTCGGGGCTTTTTTGCTGCATATCAGCAGTATTTCAGGCTGTCCTGCAGGCGGGACAGGGATTTTTCTTTTCCGAAGAGGGCCATCATTTCGTAGAGGCCCGGGCCTTTGGTGACGCCGGTCAAGGCGATGCGGACTGGTTCGAAGGCTGCTTTGCCTTTGATGCCGGTTTCTTTCATGAGGGCGGAGAAGCATTTCTTGATGGACTGTTCATCGAATGTTTCCAGTCCCTTAAGGGCTTCTGCGAATTTGCGGATGATTTCGCCGCTGGTTTCCTGTTTCATGATGGACAGAGCTTCGGGATCTGTCACTTCCGGCAGGTCTTCGAAGAAGAGTTTCACGTTTTCCGGTGCCTGGGCGCCGTAGTAGAGGTGGTCACGGACGTACCAGACCACCTTGGTGAGCCAGTCTTTCTGTTCTGCGGAGAGGGGGCTCTTCACGTAGCCCGCTTTTTCGATGAAGGGGAGCGTGAGGTCTAAGAGTGCTTCGGGGGACAGTTTCTTCATGTACTGGAAGTTGATCCAGTTCAGTTTTTCGATATCGAAGACCGCGTCGTTGGAGGAAACCCGTTTCATGGAGAACTGTTTGATCAGTTCTTCCCAGGTGAAGATTTCCTGTTCTCCCTTCGGTGCCCAGCCCAGGAGGGCCAGGTAGTTCACCATGGCATCGGGGAGGTAGCCCATGTTCTTGTATTCGAAGACGGAGGTAGCGCCGTGGCGTTTGCTCATCTTCTTGTGGTCAGCACCGAGGATGAGGGAAATGTGGCCGAATCTGGGAATCGGATAGCCCAGGGCTTCATAGATGGCCAGCTGGCGGGGGGTGTTGGACAGGTGTTCTTCTGCCCGGATAACGTCGGTCACGCCCATGAGGGAGTCATCGATAACGACGGCGAAGTTGTACACCGGGATGCCATCGGATTTCACGATGATGAAATCCCCTACGTTGGCTGCCTGGAATTCCACGTGGCCACGAACCATGTCATCGAAGGCAAAGACGCCCTCTTTACGGACTTTGAGGCGGATGACCGGTTTTCTTCCTTCCGCCTTGTACTGGGCGATCTGTTCTTCTGTCAGGTGGCGGCAGTGGTCGTCGTATACCGGGGTCTGGCCGGCAGCGACCTGTTTCTTACGGCTTTCTTCCAGTTCTTCTTCGCTGCAGTAGCAGTAGTAAGCCTTGCCTTCGTCCAGGAGGCGCTGTACTTCTTTCTTGTAGATGTCAAGCCGTTCTGTCTGGCGGTAGGGACCATTCGGGCCGCCGACATCGATGCCTTCGTCCCAGTCCAGGCCCAGCCATTTCAGGGAAGCCTTGATATTTTCTTCCGATTCCCGGGAGGACCGTTTCAGGTCCGTATCTTCGATGCGGACGAGGAGGGTGCCGCCGGCATGGCGGGCTACGAGCCAGTTAAATAAAGCGGAGCGGGCGCCGCCGATGTGGAACGGGCCTGTGGGGCTTGGTGCAAAACGGACTTTCAGTTTCTTTTCCATTAGTTACTCCTCCTGAATACGATGGCGGAAGCCATGGCCGCGATGCCTTCCCTGCGGCCTACAGCTCCCAGTTTTTCATTGGTAGTTGCTTTGATGCCCACATCCATGGGCGATATATCCAATATGCCGGCGATTCTTTCTTTCATGGCCGGAATATACTGGGCAAGTTTTGGTTTTTCGGCAATCACCGTGGAATCGATATTCCCTACGGTATAGCCTTCGTTTTCGATGATTTTCTTCACCTCTGCCAGAAGGCGGCTGCTGTCGGCCCCTTCGAAGCGGTCATCGGTGTCGGGGAAATAGTGGCCGATATCCGGGAGGCCGCAGGCCCCCAGAAGGGCATCCATGATGGCATGGAGCAGCACGTCGGCGTCGGAGTGGCCCAGGAGCCCTCCGGTGTCGGAAATCTTCAGCCCCCCAAGGTGCAGGGGCCGGCTGTCATCGAAGCGGTGAATGTCGTAGCCCTGGCCCACCCGGAAGGGGCAGCGGTCTTTCCGGAGCATCTGCCCCAGCCGTTCCATGTCTTCGGGGGTGGTGACTTTGAAGAATTTCTCCTTCCCCGGGATGAGCTGCACCGGGACCCCCAGTTTTTCCAGCACCGACGCATCGTCGGTGAAGGTACCTCCCCGGGCGAGGAAATCTACGGCCCGCTGGAACAGACCTGTCAGGGCGCCCTGGGGGGTCTGGGCCCGGAAAAGGCTGCTCCGTTCCGGCGTTTCCACGATGCGCCCCTCCTCCACCTTCTTGATGGTGTCGATGCAGGGCACTCCCACCGCCACGGCAGGGTTTTCTTCGGAAATGGCCTGAAAGGCTTCATCAATGGTTTCCCCATCCACCAGGGGCCGGGCCCCGTCGTGGACGAGGACTTTGTCGGAGTCCTTCGACACCAGGGAGAAACCGTTCTTCACGGATCCCGCCCGGTCTTCTCCCCCCTGGGCAAAGAGCACCTTCACCCGGTGGGGAATGGAAGAAACGATGGACTCAAAAACGGGCCGTTCTTCCGGTTTCGTCACAATGACCAGTTCCGAAAGGAGGTGGCTCTTGAATACGTTTCTCAGGGTATAGTAAATCAAAGGGTGGCCCTCACAGGTAAGGAGGAGCTTGTTCAGGGATGCCTGCATGCGGCTCCCGCTCCCTGCGGCCACCAGTATAAGACTATTGATCATTGTCATCCAGCTTTGCAAAAATCATTTTTCCTGCGGAGGTCTGCAGGACAGACGTAATAATGACCGGCACTTCCCTGCCGATGGCATGGCTGCCGTTTTCCACCACGATCATGGTGCCGTCTTCCAGGTACGCCACGCCCTGGTCCTCTTCCTTCCCCTGCTTCACGAGCTGCACGAAGAGCTGCTCACCGGGAATCACCGCGGGCTTTAAGGCGATGGCCAGGTCATTGATATTGAGGACACTCACTCCCTGGAGCTCTGCCACCTTATTCAGGTTGTAATCGTTGGTGACGATTTTGTACCCCTTCTCCCGGGCCAGTTTCACCAGCTTCGAATCCACTTCCGTCATGTCTTCGAAATCGTCGGTGATGATGTG
The DNA here is from genome assembly GCF_900541605.1 of uncultured Dialister sp. GTDB lineage: Bacteria > Bacillota > Negativicutes > Veillonellales > Dialisteraceae > Dialister. Next base: position 3,561 of record NZ_UQKJ01000090.1, read on the forward strand.
GAAATCTTTGCTGTTCTTCTTGATGTGGTTCAGGATATCGAGACCCCGGCGGCCCCGGTTCCGCTTCAGCACGTCGGAGCTGTCGGCGATCTTCTGGAGCTCTTCCAGCACGAATACAGGCACATAGAGGGGCCCTTCCAGGAAGCCGGTCTTATAGATATCGGCGATACGGCCATCGATGATGATGTTCGTATCCAGCAGCTTCCCTTCCTTCTTCGATTTCCCCTTCTTCCGGTCTGTTTCCGCATGGAGATGGAGCCAGCTGGCCATTTCCGATTTCTTGGAAACCGCCAGGTGCATACCCAGGTAGCCCAGGATAATGCTGAGGGCCACGGACACGTAAGGTCCGATATAGGGCACGCTGATAAAGGCGAGGCCCACCAGGTTCGCAATGATGAGGCCCAGGAACAGGCCCAGGGTGCCGGCGATGAGGTCCTGCACCGACATGGCGGACAGGGACTTCTCCACCTTCGACGTGAAGGCAAAGAGACACCGGTTCAGGTACGGCGAAACAAAGCAGCCGAAAACAGCCCCCAGAATGCCGCCCAGAAGCATGGCGCCCAGGGACATGAATGTCACGCCCAGGATCGTCTCCGTAAGGATCGAATTCGGCAGGAGCGCAGCCAGTACAGTCTCTCCCTGTCTGGATAATACGATACCTAGAACAGTAAAGAGCAATATGAATATTCCTCTTAGTATTTTTTCCGGCATCTTAAAATTCCTCAGCTAAAAATCCCATGTAACAAAAATCATCCAATCTGAATGTGAAAAGATAAAATTCCAGCCCTGCAGGCGGAATAATGTAAACGCTTTTTCATCATTTAATTATACCAAATCGGATACCTAAATTATACAGGATTTATGAAATTTTTATGAAAATTCTGATGGCCGGCTGGCGGTCATGCGTACGGGCGGGGCTTTGGAAAAATTAGGAGTCAGGAATGAGGAGTGGTGGTGCGCCGCATCAGAATAAAAGCGGCGCGAGTTTTGTATTCAGCCGCTTCGCGGCAAATGCACCCCTGCTGTCAGCTTCGCTGACGGCTCACCTTATTTTATAGTTAACCTCCCCCATCTATGGGGGAAAAGCAAGCGAACGGTGTTCGCAGGGAGCCGAAGGCGACTGAGAACACCGTGAGACGCTTTCCCAGCGAAGTCGGGGGTGGGCGAGTGCAGCGAGACGGAAGGGGGCTCTCGCTAAAGTCGCTCTGATCATTTCCAGCTAACATCAGAAGCTGTTCTAAGTCCTATCGGGTTGTAACATCTTCATAGTCATTTACCAGGGAGATTTCGGGGCTCATCGAAGCTGTAGCGATTTTTAAAGACAGAGCCACTACGACGCTTACCACCGCTCGAAATGACGATGAACGTATGGATTCACACGGAAAAAAGTGGATTTTCGAGAGGAATCAAAAGGCGGCGCTTCTCAATCTGTGCGCCGCCACCTTCCCCTCGGACGAAGCCCGTTCCCCTTGAGCCACCTTGCCCGCAGGGCATTCCCCCTCAGCCACTTTTCATTTGCCGCAGGCTATTGAGCTTTCCTAATAGCTAGTCACTAGAAGCTAGAAGCCCCCACACGGTCGCATAGCTGTCAGCCATGCAACGCACGGCCCGCAGGGCCTGGTCAGCTCAAGGCTCAAGGCTGAAGGCTCAATGCCCCCGCCCGTACGTACGCCGCTCATCCACATAAGAAAAAAACCGTGAACACAAAGTTCACGGTTTTTTCATGCTGACCACGCTATGGGACGTAGGCCCGGATGGCATGGCCTATGATGGACAGGTGCATATCTGTCAGGAGGGACAGGCGGATGGGGAGGACTTTTCTTGTTTCTGCGAAGATGTCCACTTCCTCTTCTTTTTTATCTTGGATCAGGGCGGAGAGCTTTTCTTCGGTCTCCGTGAGGAGAGCCAGCAGTTCTTCGGCCTGTTTTATATTTCTATGGAGGGCAGCGGAGTAGGCGGATACCGCCGGTACGGCCGCCGGTTCCCTTCCGGTGAAGAAGGCAAGGATGGATGCCATGGTGATGACCGGCTTTCCTGCCAGTTCCCGTTCCACGTAGAGGAGGCGGAGCACCATGAGGAGGGCGGAGCAGCCTACGCCGAAGTCGAGGCCCAGCCAGTAGGAGTCGGCGCCCAGGGCGGTGTGGCTGTCCAGGAGGAGGCTCATGGGGAAGCAGCCGCCCCAGTAGGCGATGACCATGAGGATGAAGGAAATTCTGGTGTCCTTCAGTCCCCGGAGAATGCCCTGGATGGGGGTGGAAATGGCATCAAAGAGCTGCCAGCCGGCGCTGTAGATGAGGAACTGGCCGGCAATCATGGCTACCGCCGCATCGTCGGTGTATACGGAACCGATGTGGGTCCGGAAGAGGACGGTGAAGGAAGCGGTGATGGCAGCTCCCGTGAGGGCTACGATAAAGCCTGCTTTTTTATACCGTTTCGCCATGTCCATATTGCCTGCGCCAACGGCGGTGGCAATGAGGATGGTGAGGGCCATGGAGCAGGATACCGGCAGCATGTAGACCAGGCTGGCAAAGTTGTCGGCGATCTGGTACGCCGCCAGGGCATCGGTGCCGTAGCGGGACAGGAATACGATGATGAGGCTGAACAGGCTCATTTCCATGAAAATGGAGAGACCGCTGGGTACGCCTACGACGAGGTATTCCTTCAGGTCCCCCATACGTATGGTGAGGCGGGAGAAGATTTCATGGCCCCTCAGTTCTTCTGTCTTCAGGACCACAAGCAGGAACAGGGCCAGGAGAACGCCGTAGGTCATCATGGTGGCCAGGCCGGCCCCGATGCCGCCCAGGGCAGGCATACCGCCGTGGCCGTAGATGAAGAGGTAGTTCAGCACCCCATTCACCGGAGGCGCCATGAGGAAAAGCTTCATGGAAATGGAGGTGGATCCCGCGGTGTCCGTGAGGCAGCGGAGCGGGATAATGAGACCCAGGAAGAAGACCACACCGATCATGGTCATGAGATAATACCGGGCAATGTAAGCCACCGAAGGCTCCAGGGCCAGGGAGGCCAGAAGGTCATCGATGAAGAGGAAGTAGGACGCTCCGAAGAGGAGGGAAATGAAAAGACCGATTGCCGCTCCGCATCTCACGATGAAGGGAAGGCTGTCCCTGTCTTTTTTCCCGATGAGCTGGGCCATGAGGGGGGTGCCGGCCATGAGAAGGCCGATGATAGAGGCCAGGAGCGGATAAAAGAGGCCCGCTCCCACCGATACGCCGGCCAGGTCGTCGGCGCCCGCATGTCCCGCCATGGTGGTATTAATAAAAGTTACTCCCGCCGTGGATACCTGGGCCACCAGGATCGGTATCATCACTGACAGTAACTTATGGATATCTTTTTTCACGAAAAACATACAATTCACTCTCCAAAGGAATCAAAAAAAGACGCCTCGCGGCGTCTCCTTTTCTTTAGAGAATGGATTTCCCGTTTTCCGGGCCACTTCAAAAAGAGCTCCGGAAAAAGAGTTTCATCACATGCTTGCCGCGCGGGGTTTCCCCCACGCTTTTCAGGCCATGGAAGAAACCTGGTATCCCGTGACAGATACCCCGTCATTCAGTTTTGCTGCAGTCGAAAAGCCGGAGGCAGTCCATCCCCCTGCCCCGATGAAACCTTTGAAGAAAGATGCAAAGGGAGAAAGAATGCGCTTGAAATTGAAGTTCACCCGGGAGGGCACGAGAAGATTGGCGCCTTCCACATAGAAAGCGGCCATGGCAAAGAGCAGGTACATGCTGCCGTACATCTCCAGGTCCATCAATTCTTCGATAACCATCATTCTTCCTCCTTTCTTCTGTATAAATCACCGCGTTGCCTTTTATTTATAGGATAGCGGCACTATGATATAATTATGACATACAAAGAGCCTTTTTCGTTTACGAATCAAAAAAATAGCCGTTTGTCAATAATCTGTAAAAAAGTTTTTTATTGGTATTTTTAATACCCACTTATAGTATACTCCTATACCAAGAAAAAAGCAAATCTGTCGATATAAGGATGGGCAGCAGTAGAACCCAACAGACGGGTAAATTCTTCGGCCAAAAGTTAGGAGTGAGGAGTGAGGAGTGGTGGTTAAAATGGACCCCGAGGAGTGGACACATCCGAAAGT
>NZ_UQKJ01000091.1 GCF_900541605.1 uncultured Dialister sp.
CCTACGGCTCCCTACGAATGCAGTTCGCTGCGCACCGGTCGGGCCAGCGAAGCGGTGCCCGACCCACAACCCTTATGCCCCATCCATCCGAGCAGCCTGCCGGCCAGCCACCCATCGCTATCAGCTCGATAAACCGCAATTTGACTATGGGCCGTTCCCCATTTCAGCCTCCTATCCTATCTATGGTATAATAAAAAGCAACGTACTGCATTTTTTACCGCCCGGGCTGTATCAGGGCCCGTCGGCAGGGAGGAACTATGAAAAAGAAACTTGTAATTATTGATGGCAGCAGCCTTCTGTATCGCGCTTTTTTTGCCCTGCCGCCGACTATGACATCGCCCGATGGAATTCCTACCAATGCGGTATACGGATTCCTCCGGATGCTTTTGGGCCTGTACCGGGATTTGGATCCGGAATACATGGCCGTCACCTTCGATAAAGACCGCCATACATTCCGTACGGAGATGTACGATGGATACAAAGCTACAAGGAAGCCGGCACCGCCGGAACTGGTGCCCCAGCTTGACCTGATTCTTGACGTGCTCCGGGTCATGGGTGTTGCCGTTTACAGCATTTCCGGCTACGAAGGCGATGATATCCTTGGCACCCTCTCTGCCCGATACGAAAAGGAACTTCCTGTAGATATCGTCACCGGCGACCGGGATGCACTCCAGCTTTCCAGCAGCCGCACCACGGTGCTTCTTACCCAGAAGGGCATCACCAATATGGCTGCCATGACGCCGGAAGCAATTTACGAGAAATACCATATCACCCCGTCCCAGGTCATTGATATGAAGGCCCTCATGGGGGATACGGCCGATAATATCCCAGGAGTCCCCGGCGTAGGGGAAAAGACCGCTTTGAGCCTTCTCACGGAATACAAGGATCTGGATAACCTCTATGCCCACGTGGATGAAATCAAAGGAGCCAGAGGCAAAAAGCTGACGGCCAATAAGGACCTGGCCTACCTTTCTTATAAACTGGCCACCATTAAGAGAGACGTACCATTGGATGCGCCGCTTTCCGATATGAAGCAGCCCGTCCACATTGAGGAAATGAGAGAACTTTTCAGCCGCCTCGGCATTAATCTCCTGCCCCAGTTCGCAGCGCTGCCCCGTTTCCAGGAACTGTCCCAGGTGAAGAAAGAGGAAAGTGAAAAAGCCCTTCCACCGGTAGAACCCTGGAAGGAAGGACTATCGCTGAAGGGAAAGGTGACTGCCCTCTGGGCCTCCCTTTCCGGAAAGGCGCCATTTCTCAAGGCCCCTGAAGTGGTCATTGCTGCCGAAGACCATGCGTACCTGGTGAAGCCTGATGACTATGGGGACGCTTATAGAGCCCTGCAGGAAGCAAAGGCCATCGTGGTGGAAGACAGCAAAGCGGTGATGGAGTCCGATTTCCCGGCGGAAGGCCTGCCATTCTTTGATGTGTCCCTGGCAGCTTACCTGCTGGATCCTACCCGGGTCACCTATCCTTTGTCCTATATGGCCGGCCTCTTTGGAAAGCCGGTCATCTATCCCGATGATCTGGACAACCCGGAGGAAAAGGGCTGCTGCATTACGCTTTTCCTTCTTTCTCTCTATGACGAGGCGGAAAAGAAACTGCAGGAAAACGGGGTGCTGAAGCTCTTCCATGAAGTGGAGCAGCCCCTGGTGAAGGTGCTGGCGGCCATGGAAAAAGCCGGCATTGCCACAGACCAGAAACGGTGGAAAGAGGTCCGGGAGGACATGGAAAAGGAAGAACGGATCCTGGTGAAAGATATTTACACGGAAGCCGGGGAATCTTTCAATATCAATTCACCGAAACAGCTGGGCCATATCCTTTTTGAAAAAATGGGCATGCCCGCCGGGAAGAAGACGAAGACCGGCTATTCCACAGCCGCCGATGTGCTGGAAGAACTGGCGGTCTCCTATCCCATGGTGAAGAATATTCTTCGCTACCGCACCCTTTCCAAACTGGTTTCTACGTACCTGGAAGCCCTGCCCCAGCTGATTCGGAAAGAAACGGGACGAATCCATACGTCCTTCAACCAGACCGTGACAGCAACGGGGCGCCTCTCCAGTTCGGATCCGAACCTCCAGAATATTCCGGTCCGTACGGAGGAAGGCAGGAAAATCCGGTCCCTCTTTGTGCCCGGAGAAGGATATGACTGCTTCATTTCCTCCGATTATTCCCAGGTGGAGCTCCGGGTACTGGCCCATATGTCCGGCGATGAAAGCCTCATTCGGGCCTTCATCAATAAAGAAGATATCCATCGGAGAACGGCGGCGGAAGTGCTGGGCATCCCCTTCGAAGACGTGACGCCGGAACAGCGGTCCCATGCAAAGGCTGTCAATTTCGGCATTATCTACGGCATCAGCGATTTCGGCCTGGCAAGGCAGCTCGGCATCACGAGGAAAGAAGCGGCTGACTATATCAAGACCTATTTCGAGCGGTATCCGCGGATTCATGAATTCATGAATTCCATGGTGGAAGAAGCAAAGAAAACGGGCCGGGCGGTCACCCTCTTTGGGCGCTATCGGGAACTGCCGGACATTAACAGCAAGAATTTCAACCGTCGGTCCTTTGCGGAACGGACGGCCATGAATACCCCTATCCAGGGAACGGCAGCGGACATCATGAAGATGGCCATGATTGAGGTATACAACCGCCTTAAGAAGGGCGGCTATAAGAGCCGGGTACTCCTCCAGGTCCACGACGAACTGGTGGCAGAAGTGGTGAAGGAAGAAAAAGAGGAAATTGCATCCCTCCTGAAGGACGCCATGGAATCTGTGGTTACCCTGAAAGTACCGCTGGTGGCTGACGTGAATGAAGGGAAAAACTGGGCGGAGACGAAGTAGGTCCCATAAGGACCGGGCGGTACCTGTGCAAGGCTCCGCCTGACGGCAGGGCTTGGCTGCGTTTAGCCTTGCGGCGAAGCCGCAGAGCCCGTTTTACTGATAAGCAAGGAGTAATAATGTATCGTATAGGACTCACGGGAGGCGTGGGCAGTGGAAAAAGTACTGTCTCCTCCTACATGCATGAATTGGGGATTCCCGTCATTGATGGCGATAAACTGGCCCGGGAAGCGGTTATTCCCGGCAGCCGGGCCATGGATCAGATCCGGAAGGCCTTCGGCCCCTCTATTTTCCTTCCTGATGGCCGGCTGGACCGGTTGAAAATGGGGGAAATCGTCTTCAATGATGAAGAAAAAAGGCAGAAGCTGAATGGCATCATCCACCCCTACATCTGGCTCCGCACCCAGGAGGAACTGGTTCGCGCCCAAAATGAGGGAAAGACCGTGGTGGTCCTTGATATGCCCCTGCTTCTGGAAATCAGCTGGCAGCTCCGGGTGGAGGAAGTATGGATTGTGGAAGTGCCTCTGGAAGTGCAGATTTCCCGGGTCATTTCTCGGGATGGCTTCACCCGGGAACAGGTGCTGGAGCGGATTCACAAGCAGATGCCTACGGCCAATAAGGTGAATTATGCGGATGTGGTCATTGATAACAGCCATTCCGTGGAGGATACGAGAAGGCAGGTGCGGGAAGCACTGAAACACGTACCGGGTTTTGAATTTCCGAAGGGAATGGAAGAAGCAGAATGAGAATCGCATTGAAACGCAGGAAGAAAGAGGTGCAGCGGCACCAGGGCAATACCGGCGCCATGGTGTTTACTCTTTTGCTTGCGATTTTTTGCGTGATTTTCCTCTTTACCGTGGACAATATCAAACTGCTTCGGCCCAGTGAACAGGTCTCCCACATTATCATCCAGTGTGCGGAGGAAGAGAATATTTCTCCTTCCCTCCTGGAAGCGGTGATCCTGACGGAGAGCAAATTCGATGAAAAGGCAGTGTCCCATGTGGGGGCGGTGGGTATGATGCAGCTCATGCCGGACACGGCCCACTGGATTTCCGAAGAAAGCGGCCTTCCCTCGGATAACCTGGCGAGCCCGGACCAGAATATTCCCCTGGGGGCCTGGTACCTGAATTACCTGCTCAAGAAATACCATAATAATGAAGTCTTTGCCCTTGCTGCCTACAACGCAGGCCGAGGCAATGTGGATGAATGGATCGAAAAGAACAAGTGGCCCGAAGGATTTACGGATATGGAAAAGATTCCCTTCCCGGAGACCCGGGAATTCGTGAAATCCGTGGTCATCGCCAGGGACAGGCTGGAAGCGGAAAAGAAGGGGAAATAAATGGCAGATGATAAACTGGAAAAAGAAAGAGCCGAAAGACGACAGAAATTTCTGGACTGGGATATAGAAAAAGAACTGCCCACGGAAATCGGCGAATATAAACTGAAGCGGATGGATCGGCAGGAAGGGCGCATTTATTATGCCTTCTGCTGGGAAGGACAAAAAACGGGCTGGCAGGTGCGGGCCCTTTTTGATGAGGAAACCATGGATTACATGGTGAAGATGGATCTTCACATGATAACCATGACGGAAATCGAGCTCATTACCGGGGACTTTGAAGAATTCAAACGGAACATGAAACTCCTGACGCCGAAGTGCATCGAAAAGGAACTCATTCACCGGGAACAGGTCTCTGTGCTGGTCCGGGGTAAAGGATTCATGGTATGGGATTACAGTCACTATTTCCCGCCTGTTATTGGCCACTATGAAAGAATTATAGAACCCGCAAAGCCCCTTCTGGGACTCAATGGCTCCTACATCATTGCCGCCTATGAGTGTAAAGAAAAGGATACGGGCATCCTTTTCTTCTACAATATGTACCGCGATGAATATTATGGTGAACTCCGGGCCAAAGGCATCCCCGGCATTATCCACCAGTACGACGCCAAGACCATCCAGGCCCTGGAAACGGCTATCCGCCATCATCTGGAAAAGGACCTGGAAGATCTGTACGAAAATCCGGATATACCGGACTGATGGAAAAAGGCTGCAGCCAGAGACCCGGGCAAACGTTTCGCCTGAACTCAGGGAGGAATTATATAGAAACAGTTGGCAGGGCCGGACAGATGGATCCGGCCTTGCCAGCTTTTTTATTGGATATGATGCCGTTCTCCTGTCATGAAGCCCCCTGGAGAAGGGCCCACCAAAGCCTCAGGATGGATCTTCCTCGACGTGGCAGGATCCGTATCCAATAATGACGGTGGTATTTCTATTGTTCATAAATACAGGATTAGCATTTGACGCGGGAATTCTATTGAGAGATAATAGAAAAAAGATGATTTTCATATAATACAAATAACAAGTCATCTTTTTACCAATAGAGGGGAAATATGAGAACACAAAGACAAAAGGTCTTTTTGTGTTCTCTTTTTTATTTCATCAATTCATGCAGGAGGAGAGAGTATGAATAAAAAAGCAAAAAATGGCATTTTACTGGCATTATTGGCCTGTGCACTGGCAGGAGGGGAAACTGCTTTTGCAGACCAGGTGTATGAATTAAACCCGGTCACTGTAACGGCCCAGCGGTCTCAATCGTCTGATTTAAAGACACCCTCGGCAGTGGATGTATTAACCCATTCAGATATCCAGAAAACCGGTGCCACCAGTGTACAGGAAGCTTTAAAATTTACAACCGGGATCATTGCCCATGCTCAGGGCCCGAGGAATATATCCCAGGGGACCATGACGAATAAGGTGGTTATCCGAGGCGTGGAGAAGGGCACACTGGTCCTGGTAGATGGGGTTCCCATCAACCAGGCCGGCCGGTATAATCTGGAAGACATTCCTGTGGAGTCCATCGAAAAAATCGAAGTGGTTCGGGGCGGCGGCGCTGTGCTCTATGGATCTGAGGCAAACGGGGGCGTCATCAATATTATTACCAAAGGGGAGAGACCCAATCTGGTCCGTGCCGGATTTGGCAATTATGGAATCCAGAACTACGCCCTTTCTGCACAGGCAGGAAAGCTGGGATTTACAGCCACCTATGACCATACCGGGAAAATTGATCATGTATCCAGTCCGGAAGGCGGCAGGCCCCAGGGCATGTACTTTAATATCCGCCGCGGGGAACATGCAAACTTCAATGCCCGCTATGATTTCAATGATAAACTGTTTATCAGCCACAGCTACGGGAGAAACAGTGACCATTACCTGTACCGCTGGGATGGAAGGCCATACAGTTCTACCAATTCCAAGACCCATAAAACAATCGTATATCCGGCGGCCAATGCAGGGGCACCTTATAAGAATGAACTCCATAGTACCGAAGAAAATCTGACTACCCTTCACTACGATGATGGAAATTTAAAAGCGGAAATTTTCTATAACCGCCGGGACCAGAAATCAAATAACAATAACGCTGGTACTTATCCATATATGGGGAAAAAGTATAATTATAATGAGAAATATTACGATTCTTCCTCCTATCTCGATGAAACCATGGGGATCGATGTATCCAACCGCTGGCATTTTTCCAAAGGTTCCTTTATGCTGGGCTATGATTTCCAGAGGGAAATGGAAGATGCAACGGTGAGTGATAAGATGGCCATGGGCAAACTGACCAAAGGTACGTTCCATCACTATACGAGAAATATGCATTCGTTCTATGGCCAGCTGGCCTATGATTTTACAGAAGCGACCCGGGCAAACCTGAATTTCCGGGAAACCTGGACGGAAGCCGATGCGGCAGGAAACAAGTACGATAAGTTTACGCCGGAATTCATCCTTATGCATGACCTGGATAAAAATACCATGATTTACGGTAAAGTAGGCAAGTCCTTCATGATGCCTACCTTTACCCAGCTCTATGGCAGCGGGAATATCCGGGGCGCAGCGGACCTGAAACCATCGAGCGGTACCCATTACGAATTGGGCTGGAAGAAGAATGTTGGCAAAAATGCATGGCGCGCTGCCCTGTACCATTACAAAATCGATGACAGCCAGGAAGCAAAATGGATTACGGAAAAAGACGGGACCTATTCTATCCATTATGCCAATGAAAATATCAGGAATACCGGTATTGAACTGGAATGGACAAGAAACCAGAGCGACAATCTTTCCTGGCATGCAGGGCTCACTTACAGCCATCCGGAAAAGCAGGAAAAGAAAGTCAGCACGGCAGGAAAAGAAACAAGCATCGGCTGGCACGATTACTATGGGAAAATCGGTGGGAATTTGGGCATCAATTATATTTCCGGCAAGCTGACCACTGCATTCAATATCAGTTATCTGGGACGGCGTATCCGGGATACGGATCCCTATCCGTCCATGAAATCCCAGTGGCTGTCAGACCTCAATTTTTCCTATAAGGCCAATGAGAGCAGCCGGTTTTTCCTGAATATTGATAACCTCTTCAACCGGCGCGATATTATTTCTACTTCCAGCTCCACCTTCTATGATCTGGGCAGGAACTTCATGTTTGGCTACGAATACAAGTTCTGAGGAAAGGGCGCTTTTACTTCCGTAAAGGCGCTTTTCCGTTCTACAAATTGCGGTTTGTCGAGCTGTTGGTATCTGTGGCTGGCAAGCAGCCCAAACGGGGTGAATGGGGCGTAAGGGTTGTGGGTTGGCATCGCTTCGCTCGCCAACCGGGTGGTGGCTTCAACGTCGCTGCGCTCGTTGAAGCGGGGGCATAAGGTAGGCCGGCCTACGGCGTTTCCGTTAGCTAACCTCCGTCTGCTTCGCAGCCACCTCCTTCCCAAGGAAGGAGGCTGACGGA
>NZ_UQKJ01000092.1 GCF_900541605.1 uncultured Dialister sp.
CGGCGCACAGATTGGGAAGCGCCGCCTTTTGAAACACAATAGCGGCTCCGCCGCAGAGACGATAGAAGATAGACGATAGATGGAAGCTGATGGGTCCGGCCCGCAGGGCCTGTACAGCTCAAGGCACAAGGCTAAAGGCTCAAGGCCCTGCACGTATGCACGTTACTCAGCCAGCCCAGCGCCGCAGGCAGACCGGTTCTTCTAAAAGCCCCCACCGCGCACGTCGTTCAGCCACTGGACCCCTGGCCCGCAGGGCCAGACCGAATCTATCGTCTTCCATCTATCTTCTATCGTCTGACAGCCAGACCTCCATCCACTCGTTGTGGCACTGGACCTCCGGCCCCACCGGGGCAGCAAAAAACAGCCCCCACCGGGAGGCTGCTTCTTTATTTCTTTATTATTTCTTTCCCTGGACGTAGAGCATGTTGTCCCGCTTTACGAGATTGTACATGAGAGCGTTCACGCAGGATGCGACAATGGAGCTGCCACCCTTCGTTCCGCGAACGGTAATGTAGGGGCAGGGAGCCCGGCGTACGAGCTGTTCCTTGGAGTCGGCAGCGCCCACAAAGCCTACCGGAATACCGATGATGAGGGCCGGACGGATGCCGTCTTCTTCTACCATCCGCATGGCTTCATAGAGGGCGGTCGGCGCATTGCCTACGGCAATGATGGAGCCGTTCAGGTCGGTGCCGAAGGAATTCATGGCTGCCATGGAACGGGCGATATTCTTTTCTTTGGCAATCTTTGCAATTTCCGGATCCGCCACCCGGCAGAATACGTCTCCCCCAAGAGCGGCGAGGGCTCTTTTATTGATGCCCGCTTTGACCATATTCACATCGCAGTAAATGCTGCAGCCACCGGCCAGGGCTTTGATGCCTGCTTCTACGGCGCCCTTGCTGGTGCGGATGAGGTGGCCGTAGTCCACATCCCCCGATGCATGGATCATGCGGGAATAGACGGTCACTTCTTCCGGGGTAAGGTCGATATCACTGATGAACGGATCGATGAGGTCCATACTCTTTTCTTCAATGGCTCTCGGGTTTTTTATGAAATCCATAATGTTCCTCCATATAGTCCAGGACATCCTTCGTATTGTCAAATACGGGAACTCCTGTCAGTTTCGCTTTTGGTTTATCGATGACGATGACGGAAATGCCGGCATCCATGGCGGCTTTGAGCTTCGTATCGCTGCCGCCGATGAGGCCGCTGTTCTTTGTCACCATCACGTCCGCTTTGTAGTCTTTAATCATGGCCAGGTTCATTTCATAGGAGAAAGGTCCCTGGATGGCCAGGATGTTCTTGGCCTTCATGCCCAGGTCTTCGCACATTTTAATGACATTGGACACAGGAAGTACCCTGGCCCAGATGGTCTTTCCCTGAAGCGCCGGCGCATGGACAAAGGTGGCAAGGGTCTTGGATCCGGTGGTGAGAAGGATGCTGTTTCCCAGTTTGCCTGCGAGGTCAGCCGCTTCGAATTCATCCTTTGCATGGTACAGCTTGTCATAGGCCGGAAGGGGGTATTCCGCCCGTTCATAGCGGACGTAATCGATACCGGTCTCTTTGCAGGCATCGTAGGCGGTCTCAGAAACGATGGCCGCATAGGGATGGCTGCAGTCCAGAATCAGGGTGACTCCCTTTTCCCGGATGACCCGGACCATGTCTTCTTTCCTGAACCGGCCCACTTCAATGTCCAGTCCCTTGTGGGCAGCCAGCACTTTTCCGTACTGGCTCACCACGGTCATCAGGATGTCATGGCGCTGTCCTTCCGGCATGGTCATGGCCCGGTCTGCCAGTTCCGCACCGATTTCCCGGCCATCCTGGGTCCCCGATATAATCCAGATCAAACCCGGTACCCCCTTGGTGTAATCATTTTCCCATCAGCCACGTAGGTATTGCTGTTGCCGATGATGACGGTGGACTGCATGTCCACGTCTTCCTGGGGCAGTTTTTCCAGATTGCTGATTGTGACAGTCATTCCCGGCCGTCCTGCTTTCCTGACGATACCTACCGGTGTCTCCGGTTTCCTGAATTCCAGTACAATATCCCGGATCTGGTCCAGATAGGTAGCCCGGCCCCGGCTCTTGGGATTATAAATGGCGATGACGAAATCCCCTTCTGCTGCCAGGCGGGCTCTCTTTTTGATGAGGTCCCAGGGGGTCATGAGATCGGAAAGGCTGATGACCGCATAGTCATGCATGAGAGCAGCACCAAGGGCAGCCGCAGAGGTATTGGCAGCGGTGAGTCCCGGAATAATTTCGCATTCCGGCCGTTTTTCCTTCGGCACCTTCTGGAGCAGTTCCAGTACCAGGCCCGCCATTCCATAGACTCCGGGATCCCCGGAAGAAATGACAGCCACCCGATGGCCTTCCACAGCCAGGTCCACCGCCTTCTGGCAGCGGTCCACTTCCTGACGCATGCCATTTCCGACCACTTCTTTTCCCCGGATCATGTCCTTCACCAGGGCGATGTAAGTATTGTATCCGACGATGATATCAGATTCATCCATACCCTGAATGGCCCGGGGAGTCATTTCTTCCCTATGGCCCGGTCCGATACCGATGACCCGGATAAACCCAGGGCGATTGACACCGTCGTGCTGACGAACTTCGTTTTCGGCAGAAGCGTTTTTCCCTTCATTGATTCCATTAACGCTGCTGATTGACATACGTTTCCCACTCCTATCGTGTTCTCTACAAATTTTGAAATTGGCATATCCACCTTTTCCGTCACCCGTTTCAGCTCCTCAGCCTTGTAAAAATGGATGGGAAGGCGGTTATGCGAAGCAAAGTCCAGAAGTCCCTTTTCATCGGCCTTCGCGTCTACGCTGGCCAGGGATGCTACCTGGTATTCACAGGCTCCTGCCAGGGCAAGGGCCTTATGGAAAGCATCGGAAATCAAAGTTTCCGGTGTCCCCCGTTTACATCCGATGCCGACGAATAAATTCTTCGGCCGGAGGCAGACAAAGGGCTTATTCACGTGAATTTTTTTATCGGAAATAATGACACAGCCATCGAAGGCCTCTTCATCAAGCGCCGTCAGTGGAAGGAAGGAAATCCCCTTCTTCGAAAGCCTTTCTCCTATGGAAGAAGCGCCATCGGTTTCTTCGTCAAGGAACCAGGTCACTTTCTTTCCTTCAGCGATAAAGCTGTTCACCGGTTTCAGGGCCCCCAGCGGTTCTACCCGCATCATGAGTTCCCTGGCCACATCATCCGGCGCCCGCCGTTCATGGACATCGGTGGCAGTGGTGATAACGGGATCCGCCCCCACCGCTGCTGCCACTTCCCGGCACCAGGCATTGGCGCCGCCCAGATGGCCGGAGAGGAGGGAAATGCAGTGTTTCCCGCATTCATCCATCACCAGCACCGCCGGATCGGAGGCCTTGCTCACCACGTGGGGCGCGATGGCCCGCACCGCAATGCCCGAAGCCATGATGAAAAGGAGGCCGTCATACTTCGTAAAGATGTCGGCAGTCAGGGCCAGGGTACGGTTGAAGTACTGCGCCTTTTCCCCGCTTTCTGACCCCTTCCGTTCATACAGCGTCCCTTCTCCGGAAATGCCCGCAAGTACCCGGGCGCCAAGCCTGGCTCCTTCTGATGACACTGAAATCACGGCGTATTTCATTTTTCATCGGTTCCTTTACGGAACATGGTGGTAAATTTGCTGTCATAGAGCTTGGACAGGTCATAGTCCGTATCCAGCACTTTGCCCACAACGATCATGGCCTGCCGCACCACGCCGGCCTTGTGGAGGATATCCGCAATGGTATCGATGGTCCCCCGGAAAATCCGCTGGTCCGGCCAGGTGGCTCTTGCCACGATGGCCACCGGTGTATCCCCCGGATAGCCCCCTTCTTTCAGGGTTGCCATGACCTTTTCAATGGCATGGACAGAGAGGAAAATGCACATGGTGGCCTGATGGGCTGCCAGAAGGGAAAGTTTCTCCTTTGCCGGCACCGGCGTACGGCCTTCCATACGGGTAATGATGACGGTCTGGGAAATACCGGGCAGCGTATATTCCTGCTTCAGCGCTGCGGCGGTAGCCAGAAACGAGCTTACCCCGGGAACCACTTCAAAGTCCTCATCCGGAATGCCGGCAGCCCGAAGGCCATCCATCTGTTCCTGGATAGCCCCATAAATAGCGGGATCCCCCGTGTGGACACGGGCCACCAGCTTTCCTGCCTTCAGCGCCTCGATTTCCACGGCCAGCACTTCATCCAGGTTCATGGTGGCGCTGTTGTAGATTTCAACGTTCTCTTTGCCATACTTCAGGATTTCCGGATTCACCAGGGAGCCGGCGTAGATAATTACATCCGCTTCCCCGATGATTCGCTGCCCTTTCACAGTAATCAGTTCCGGATCTCCAGGACCGGCGCCGATGAAATAAAGTTTCCCCATCATAATCCTCCTCAAATTTTTTCAGCTGTAAATATAAATACCGGGCTCAGGGGATTATACAGATGATAATGCCCCAGTTTCCGGAGTCTGTTGATCTGCATCTGGAACCCTTCCAGCCGGAATGGCCGGCCTTCAAATTCCTTCACGATTTCGCCGGTGGTTTCTGCGGTGACCGCCGTCAGTACGATGCGTCCTCCCTTGGAGAGCAGCGCTTCGGCCCGGTTCAGTATTTCATGCATATTACCGCTGGAACCGCCGATGATGATCACATCCAGCGGCGGAAGGCCGTCCATGGCTTCCGGTGCCACCCCTTTCACAGGATGGATATTGGAACACCCGAACTTTTCAGCATTTTCCTCAATAAGCTGAATGCCCTCCGGATTTCGTTCAATGGAATACACGTCCCCCTTCGAAGCAGCCAGGGCGGCTTCAATGGAAATAGATCCCGTACCTGCACCGATGTCGGCCACCGTATCTCCCGGCTGAATGTCAGCCTGCACCATAACCATGGCGCGGATTTCTGCCTTTGTCATCGGTACCTTTCCCCGAATAAACTCCTCGTCTCTGATACCAAATTTCATTAACCTATCACCACCATTACTGATTCACCAAAACCTTCGAGTCCCCGCATGTCTTCCAGAGTGGACTCCGATACATGCTGGTTCTCATAGGAAATATGCTCACAGGCTGCCGCCTTTGTAGAAGAGGGCCAGCCATGGTCTATAAGATAGCCGGCAATGTAGGCGGGATTGTGTTCATGATCCGTCAGAAATGCCAGCTTTCTCCCTTTCACATAGGCCGTATCCTTCTCGTCAGGAATCCTGCCATGGAAGGAAAGCCAGGAGCCTCCCTGCCAGGCCTCGCCGATGAGACAGAATGCAGCCTGCACCGAGGAAATCCCCGGTATCACTTCCACAGGAGCGGAAGGAAACTTCTTCTTCAGCCAGGGCAGGAGACTGTAAAATCCGGGGTCTCCGCTCACCATGACTACTACATCCTCCTTTTGGATAGCCTTTTCCAGCCATTCCGCCAGGAGGGAAAGCTTCCCGGTAATGGGATATGTTTCCTGGCCGTCCTTTGCATAATCGGACAGGGCCCGCCGTCCACCCACCAGATAATGGGCATGGTCGATAGCCGAAAGAGCCTTTGGAAGGATGTAGTCCCTTCCCCCCGGTCCAATGCCGGCCACAATTATTTTATGATCCATTTATTCTCTTCCAGAATCTCCTTTGCATGACTGGACATGGCCTGGATGGTGCCATCCATGGCCGCAAAAATAACGCCGACCTTCGACTTTCCGAAGATATAGCGCTCGGAACGGACCTGGGCCCGCTCCGCCATCTGGCCATAGACCATATCCAGGTGTTCCCTGTGAATAATGATGGCTGCCCCATCGGTGGTATTGCAGTCAAGGATTTCCTTCACCACCGCCGGCGAAGCCCCGTTCAAGGCAGCATAGGCAGCCATGGTCTCCATGCGGCCATCGCTGTTCCGGTTGTAGGTGTGGAAACTGCCGGATGCCACTTTGACCAGCTTTCCCATGTGGCCGATAAGAAGCATCTTATCAAATCCCCGGGCAATGCACTGCTCCATCATGAAGCCGATGAAATTGCTGGTTTCAATGATGGCCCCCTCCGGGATTCCCATGATTTTAGCAGCATTTTCACCGATACGGCCAGGGCAGAGCACGGCCGTCCGGAATCCTGATGCCCAGACCACCGGCACCTGGGGTGCCAGGGACCGCTTATAGGCATCTTCACTCATGGGCTTCACGATACCCGTGGTTCCCAGGACAGAAATACCGCCCTTCACACCGATGGAGGGATTCAGCGTCTGCTTGGCCAGTTCTTCTCCCTTCGGGATAGAAACGGTGACGGTACAGCCCTTCTCCCGTCCCACCAGGTCTTCATAGACATAGCGCATCATGATCTGGGGGCCCGGATTGATGGCGGGCTTTCCCACCGGCACCTGGAGTCCCGGCCGGGTCACCGTACCTACGCCCTTACCGGCTTTCAGCACCATGCCCGGTGTATCGGTGAGTTCCACCGTCACTACGATGGGAGTTCCATTGGTGCAGTCCAGGTCATCCCCCGCATCCTTGATGCAGGTGGCGGTGCCTTTATTGCCCTCCGCCGAAGCAGACTCCACGGGAATGGTAATTTCCTGCCTCTGGGGAGACAGGACGGTCACTTCCTTTGGAAATTCCCCTCGAATCGCAAGGATGGCTGCCTTCATGGCCCCCGTAGCCGTAGCTCCGGTGGTATGGCCTTCCCTCAGCACCTTGCCAATCATTTCCTCCGGTTTCAATCTATGCACTTCCTCATCTGTAATTTACAAACTGCAGGTCCGCATCCAGATCCTGCTGTTTCAGGAAAGCAATGCAGGCCTGGAGAGCATCCTTATCCTTGCCGCTCACCCGGACCTCATCGCCATTGATCTTGGCCTGTACTTTGATCTTAGATGCTTTCACCCGCTTCACGATGTCCTTGGCCATGTCTGAAGAAATCCCGTTCTTCAGCTCCAGCACCTGGCGCACCGTACCGCCGGCAGCGGGTTCCTTCTTTTCCTCTTTGATATTCTTCAGGGAAATGCCCCGCTTGACCAGCTTCGTATTTAAAATATCCCTTACAAGGCGAAGCTTGAAATCATCATCGCCGATCAGGGTAATATGGTCCTCTTCCAGAGAAACGGAACTCTTACTTCCCTTGAAATCATAACGGGTCCCGATTTCCCGGGCTGCCTGGTTTACTGCATTGGCAGCTTCCTGCAGATTCGTGCGGCATACCACATCGAAAGAATAATCTTTTGCCATAGTTTCCTCCTGCCTGGTCAGGTCAATCTTTCAATACACAGACTGTAAAAGTAAAGTAACTGCACCATTACATTTTACCATATGTAGCAGGGAAAATGAGAGAATTTTGAGTTCCTTTTGGAAAAAAGTTGGATTGTGGTGGATTAAGGGAAGAGCGGTGCATAAAAATCCTTATGATGAAATCTAACTCTGCGAATGAATCATTGCTTCCTTAGTATGCCATCCATGGATATGGGGCTAACGGTGGTGGATTGGCATCGCTGCCCCCGCCAGCCGGGTTGTGGGTACATTGCACCGGGCGCAGGATGAATTGCCGCAGCCCTTTTATCTGCTTCGCAGAACCCGCCTCTTCGAGGCGGGTCCCTCCCCC
>NZ_UQKJ01000093.1 GCF_900541605.1 uncultured Dialister sp.
GGACTGCTGCTTTAAATAGCTCGCTATTCGCGTCGGATTATTCCTTGTATTGCATAAAAATACAAGAGTATAATCGAACAACGATTTAATCAGCGCTTCCCTAGCGCTTTCCACTACATTTTCCTTGACAAAAATCCATTCTCTTCGTATAATGATGAAGTTGATAATTTTATCTACCCAGCTTGTCGTACATTAAAGTACGTAAAAGCAATCAAGCGGCATTACGGCCGATAGGTAAGGAGGTGCTAAGAATGCCGGTTCCGAAGACAAAAAGTTCTAGATCCCGTCGCGACAAGAGACGTGCAAATTGGAAGCTGACTGTTCCGGGTCTCGTGGAATGCCCACAGTGCCATGCACTGAAAAAACCTCATCATGTATGCCCTGTATGCGGTTACTATAAAGGCAAACAGATCGTCAGCAAGACTGTTGAAGAATAATGGATAAAGAAACGTTTCCTGCAGGGGAAGCGTTTTTTTATTGTCCATAATTATCCGGTTTATCTGAGTAACCACTGGAATAGACACTCCGCCATAAAAGAAAACGCTGCAGGCAGAATCATCGGATTTCTGCCTCAGCCTGAAGCTCTTTTGTATGTGGTATCTCCTCTTGAAGTATGCTATAATTATCGCAAGTTCATAGCAAAAATTCATGGTTCCCATTTTTTCAAGGATGGTTTGCATAGTAGGTGAAGATAAACGGGATTTGGATGTTTGCTAAATTAAAAAAGGGAGGAACAGTAGAATGGCAGGAGGTAAATGGAAGAAGATTCTGGCCGCCGGTTTGTGCGGCCTTTTGGCAGCTGGCGTATTTGCAGGCTGCGGAAACAGTCAGGGCGGCTCCGGCAGTGGAAGCTCCGGCGGCAAAATGAAGGTGGGTGTTGTGCAGATTGTGCAGCATCCGGCACTGGATTCCGCCAACAAGGGCTTCGTGGATGCTCTGGATGAAGCGGGATTGAAGGATAAGGTGGAAATTGACCAGCAGAATGCCCAGGGTGACCAGTCCAATCTGAAGGCCATAGCAAACCGCTACGTTTCCGGCAACTATAACCTGATTTGTGCCATCTCCACACCGGCGGCCCAGGCTATGGCCAATGCCACCGATAAGATTCCGATTATCTGCACCGCTATTTCTGATTTTGAAAATGCGAAGCTCATGAAATCGGAAAAAGCACCGGACAGCAATGTCACTGGCACCAATGACCGGGGCCCCATTGATAAGCAGGTGGCACTGATTAAAGAAATCCAGCCGAATGTGAAGAAAATCGGTATTATTTACAATTCCAGTGAAATCAATTCGGTGGTCCAGGCTAAGCATCTGAAAGAGAACTGCCAGCCTCTTGGCATTGATGTAGTAGAACTTACAGTAAATTCCGTGAACGATGTACAGCAGGTGGCAGAAGGTTTCCTGGGAGGCAAAGTAGACGCTATCTATGTGCCTACGGATAATATTATCGCCTCCTCCATTCCTACACTTATGGCTGTGGCCAACAGGGAAAAGATTCCGGTTTATGGCGCAGAAGTAGGTCATGTAAAGAATGGTGTCCTGGCATCGGAGTCCATCAGCTTCTACGATATCGGCCATCGGGCTGGCCAGATGGCTGCAGAAATTCTGAAGGGAAATAAGACCGTGAAAGATTTCCCTGTGGAAGGTGCCGATAAAACGAAACTTTACATCAATAAGAATGAAATGGAAACTCTGGGAATCAAGATTCCCCAGGAAGTGCTTGACAGGGCAGAAATGATCTGACAATAAAGGGTCCATGATGAGGGTAACTTCCGATATTCCGGGAGTTACCCTTCTCTATGGGATCTTGTTTGTAAGGGAAAGGGTATGTAGTTGTGGCTTCTAAACTGAAACAGCTTTGGTGGTTAATGCTTATTTTTGCGGTCTGCAATGTGATAATGGCTGTCCTTTTATATCAGTCTTCTACGGCAGAGCCCCAGGAGGAAGACGTGGCGCCGATTGCTGCGAAAGATTCCTATTCAGTAGGTATTCTGCAGTCCGATAATCTTCCGGAGCAGGATAAGATGACTGCCGGTGTTCTGGCAGCCCTGGAAGCAGAGGGCTATAAGAAAAATGTAAAGCTGGAAATCATCAAAGCCGATGGCAATGACAAGAAACTGGAAGCAGCAGCTAAGAAATTTGCAAGAACAAAAAAGGACATGATCATCGCCGTAGGTACAGATTCCGCCAAAGAAGCGGCGAAAGTGACGAAGAGCATTCCGGTGGTTGGCGTTGGGGTGATGAACTTCAAAAGGGATAAGGCTTTTGCGGATCACCAGAACTTTACCGGAATTTCCGATAACCCGCCGGTGCTGAACCAGATCAGCATGGCCCGTCGCTGTTTCTCTGTGAGCAAGTTGGGAATTCTTTATAATCCCCAGGACCAGGCCTCTGTGCTTCAGGTAGAAATCCTTCGGGACGTGGCGGAGCGGAAGGGACTTCATCTCTATGAAGTAGCTTTTTCTCCTGATAAGCTGGCAGCTCCCCAAATTGATAAGCTCGTTGGCCATGTGACAGCCCTTTATGTACCGGAAGATGGAGATGTGCTTGCCCATTTTGATGAAATCGTGAAGATGATGAATGCTGCCGGCATTCCTATCATCGGGGAACAGGCGGAAATGGTACGGAGAGGAGCAGTTCTTTCTGTATCTCCCAGCTATTACCGGATGGGTTTCTCGGGCGGACGAATTGCGGCAAAACTGCTGAAAGGAGATCTTATCCCGTCAGATATGCCCATTGTCCATCAGTCGGATCCGGATATTGTGATTAACATGAAGGAAGTCAACCTTCTGAATATCCCGCTTCCTGGAGACCTGTGGCAGAGAGCACGGAAATTGTATCTCTATGACGGACAGCCTGCAAGACCCTGATGAATTACTGGAAGTATAGTAGAATAGAATCTGAATTATACAGAAGAAAGGGAATAAAATGGTAGATTTGGCAATTTCCACGGTTGCCCAGGGCCTTATGTGGTCCATTCTGGCAATCGGTGTATTTCTTTCATTCCGGGTACTGGACGTACCGGATATGACCTGTGAAGGAAGCTTTCCCCTGGGAGGGGCCATTGCGGCTTCCCTGATTGCTTCAGGATCCTCTCCATGGGTGGCTATTGTAGCCGGTGCCGTTGGAGGCCTGGTTGCCGGTACTGTTACCGGTATCTTATATACAAAATTGAAGATACCAGCCATTCTGGCCGGTATCCTGACCATGATTGCTCTCTATTCCATTAACCTTCACATTATGGGAAAAGCCAATATTTCCCTGCTTCGGGTAGATACTGTATTTTCTACCACTGCCCATATGCTCCATGTGAGTCAGTCTGTGGCAGCCTTTCTGGTGCCGGCTGTACTGATGATTATTATCTCCGCCTTTATTTACTGGTTTTTCGGTACAGAACTGGGCATGTGCATCCGGGCTACCGGTTTCAATCCACAGATGGTTCGGGCCCAGGGCGTCAATACGGATACCATGATCATTATGGGCCTCTTTATTTCTAACGCCCTTATTGGCCTCTGCGGTGCTGTGGTGGCACAAAATAATGGTTTTGCCGATGTGGGCATGGGTATCGGTACCATCGTCATCGGCCTGGCTTCCGTTATTATTGGTGAAGTTATTCTTGGTGCCGATAGCTTTTCTGCATCTCTTCTGGCCGTGGTGGTAGGATCTATCCTGTACCGTGTGGTCATTGCCATCGTCCTGTACCTCGGCATGCCGCCGAATGACCTGAAACTGTTTACCGCCATCCTCGTCATGCTGGCTCTGGCAGCCCCCATGGTAAAGGGTAAGATTAATATCGGAAAGGCGGGCTGAGTATGCTTAAAGTTACGGATATCAGCAAGACATTTTTCAAAGGAACCACCAATGAAAAGAAGGCGCTGAACCATCTTTCCCTCACACTGAATGATGGCGATTTCTGCACCGTCATCGGAAGCAATGGCGCCGGTAAGAGTACCCTTCTGAACTCCATTGCCGGTGCCTACATTCCCGATAGTGGTACCATCGAAATCAATGGCACCGATGTGACAAAGGTCAGTGAATACAAGAGAGCCAAATATATTGGCCGCGTATTTCAGGACCCTCTGAAAGGGACAGCTGCAGGTATGCAGGTGGAAGAAAACCTTATCATTGCTTCCCGTCGGGGAGAAAGCCGTAGGCTTCGCTGGGCCTTTTCCGGCGGGGATCATGAAAAATTCCGGGAAATGGTGGCCCGTCTGGATTTGGGACTGGAAGACCGGCTTACTACAAGAATTGGTCTCCTCTCCGGTGGCCAGCGTCAGGCCCTGACTCTCCTCATGGCTACCCTGAAAAAGCCGGACATCCTTCTTTTGGATGAACCGACGGCAGCACTTGATCCGAAGACCGCATCCAAAGTGCTGAAGATTACCGATGAAATTGTCCATGAACAGCACCTGACTACCCTTATGATTACTCATAACATGCGGGATGCCCTGAAATATGGCAACCGCCTCATTATGATGAATAGCGGTACAATTATTGCAGATTATACGCCGGAAGAAAAGCAGAAACTTACCATTGATGACCTGCTGAAAAAATTTGAAGAAAACTCCGGAGCCATGAGCGACCGGGTACTTCTGGGATAAGAAAAGGACTGAGAGAAACCTGATTTCTCCCAGTCCTTTGTCATTTTTATGGTTTTGGAATTTTCCCACAGCCCGGTTCTTTAATTCCGGGTAATGTCCCGGCTTTCTTCCCAAACAGCAGTTTTTTAGCTCTCGATTCGCGGGAACTGTACGAGGGACGGATTGGGACTGCGTGTACGTAGAAACCTGGAGAGATCGAATTATGATATTTAGGGCTAATAGTACCGTTCTTTTCTTTCTCGGCCTCGATTTCAATCTTACCATTCCATATCCGTCATGTCATTGTCATTGTCTTCTATCAGCTTTTTCCAGGAGTACTTCGAAACATTTTCCGGCTCCACCATTTCTCCATTTCTGGATACAAAGATATAGACCTGCTTCAAGTCATCTAAATTCATAGGAGCGATGGTATCCGATTTTTCATCGTAGACACCGGTGATAGCGAAGAGTTCATCCAGAAAGAGAAAATTTCCGTCCTCATCTTCCACGCACACCGTGCCGATATCTTCGTCGATGGCATTGAACGAATTATCACAGTACCAGACGGTATAGTGGTTGCCGCAGATATTGAGAGGTAAATGGTATACCTGCTCAGCTTTGTCAAAGGTCAATTCCTTCAGTCCCTTGACAGGATGGTGGGGGTCCATGGGGCGCACAAAATTTTGGGGATCATAGATTTCCATGGAATCGTACAGATAAAAAATGAGGACATCTTTACTCTCCGGTATAAAACCATCCAGACAGTGGGTAAGGATTTTCACCTGCTTTTTTAGGAGCCATACCTTTTCTTCCTCATAAACTGCTTTTACTTCTTTGGATATGTTTTTATCTTTCAGGATGGCATTGATCTGCTTCAGCCTTGGGTCATCATATGTCTTAACGTCCTTCATGGAGAATACATCATGACTGTTTAAAAATCCATCGGCTTCCTTTTGGATGGACTGGTACAACTTCCGAAGGTCACTGGCTTTCCTGCTTATTTCAGAAATGCCTACAACTTTCATTGTTTGCTCCTTTCATTTATCAACACTGCTGTTCACTCTGACTCCATTATATGGAATAATGATAGAAAAAACAGCCTATTCCGGGAAATTCTACAGAATCGATATTAATATTTATATGCCCCTTGCATTGATCACTCATAGCCGGTATAATAGCAAAGGTACGAACTGTATCTCAGTCCGGCGCATCTCCGGCGCAGACCTTGATACAGCAATTTATTTATTTTAGGAGGCTATTATGTTAACAGCTGAAGCAAAAAAAGAAATCATTGAAAAGTATGCCGTTCATGAAGGCGACACCGGATCTCCGGAAGTCCAGATTGCTATTCTCTCCAAAAGAATCGCTCTCCTCACCGAACATCTGAAATCCCACAAAAAGGATCATCATTCCCGCCGCGGACTGCTGAAGATGGTCGGCCAGCGTAGAAACATGCTGGACTATCTCCGCCGCAAAGACATTGAACGTTACAGAGCACTGGGAGAAAAACTCGGCCTGCGCCTGAAATAAGATTTCAAGAAGAAAGACTGCCTGCTGGCAGTCTTTTTTTATTAGGACTGAGGAATGGTGGTGTGCGGTGATCCACTTTCCCTTTACATGTGGCGGCGCACAAATTGGGAAGTACCGTCTTAGTATGTCTGGCAACGGCTTTGCTGCAGATGGAATACTAATGACTCTACACGAGGATTAGAGGTGGTAATGAATTCGGTCTGAAGGACCCATTCAGCTCAAGGGTAAAGGTTCGATGCTCCTACATATTCGAACTTCAGTCTGTTACAAAAAGCTGACAGCTGGCAGTCAGGAGCCCCGTCCGTCTGCATGACGCTCAGCCAATGGAATGCTTTTCACAACGAGCACATGATGATCACAAAACCCATGATACCCACCAGCAGGAGGACCGTCTTTATCGTAATTCCGAAAATCTCAAAGCTGCTTTCGCGGTGCGGCGCCAGGGTGGTGGGAGCAGACGGCGATGGAGGTGTGACCGATTGTTCTATGGGAGATCCGCAGTTGGGGCAGAAATGGATCTGCCCATTATCTACCCATACACTGCCGCATTTCGGACAGCGGAGAGTGGCAGGCTGGGGAAGGGGCTCCGGTTCATGGAGAAGGTCAGCGCCGCAGTTTGGGCAATTCGTCCAAAATTTCCGCATGTGGTGGCCGCAGTAGGGACACACAGAAATGAATGGCTTTCCTCCGGCGGCGGTTTTGTAGGATCGGTACTTCGTATAGGAAATCCCGGTGCCCGGTATGCCCACTGTGGACCGGACACCCTTACTGCCAATGGTAATCCTCGCTCCCCGGGGACCGATGGACGTAGAAATACCCCTCTTTCCCAGGTTAATAGTCACGCCGGGCATGATTCTGATACGCCGGTGAAATCGAAAAGCCATGAGACGAGCCTCCTTTTGTAATTACTGTTCTTCTTTATTTTATCACGGAAGGGGGCAGACGTGACTGTGTCCTGGGGACAGGGGTATGACTTCCTCATGGCAGTGCCTGATGACCAGGGGAGGAGGCGCTGATAAGATTGAGACTGAGGTCGAGGTGGGGCAGCGGCTTCGCTGCAGATGAAATTCTAATAACTCTGCACCTGAAACGTGCAGTGAACACTGCAGTAGACCCACTTTCTCGAGAGAGGGGAGTCCGGTGGGAAAAGTTTCACAGGACGATCAATCGCTCGATGGTTCTCTGCGAGTCCCGTTTGATTGTCTCCTCAGAGGGGGAGGTCAGCTGATGAGAACTGATGGGTTTGGCCCAAAGACCCGACTGGCTCAAGAACCCATCTGATCAAATATATCGCCAGCCAGTCCAGCGCCGTTGGCGGCATCATTATTTGCGGCGCTATATGAATTGTGTTGTTGCCGAAACTATTCCTCATTCCTGATTTTTTCGTGCTGCCACCACTACTAAGGAAACGCTGATTTAATCAAGAAAATATCGTCAGAAAACACTCTTTCCTGTAAAA
>NZ_UQKJ01000094.1 GCF_900541605.1 uncultured Dialister sp.
CTCCACCGCTGCCGCGGTCCCCCTCCCCCATAGATGGGGGAGGTTACGTAAGGAAAAATCGGCTCCGTCCGTTCGCACGGCGGCTGGCCATACAACATCCGCGGCGAGAGCCGCTGGACCTCAACTCTCAAATCTCAACTCTTTTTAACACTCCCATAGATGTATTTACAGAAGCTTTGTGATAAAATAAATCAGATGTGATAGTTTCAATACTTTGTCAATTGACTATGAGTTTCGTGTAAATATAAGGTGCTTACTCTATGAATCGTAAAAGAAAAGTGTCCAAAAGAGAGACCGCAGGGGGAAAGGAAGAACTGAAGAAGGCGTACAGGGACAGCCATATTTCTTCGCCCCTCAAGAAGGAAAGTCCCGGCCACTGGAAGCGGTGGTGGCTCATTGCTACGCTGGTGCCCTTCTGCCTGGCTTTTTTCCTGTCCTGGTATTTCGGGGCTCCCGGGGGCTATGAGCCCTTCTCCCAGGTGAAGGTGTTCCTCCTGTTCCTGCAGGTAGGGTT
Source organism: uncultured Dialister sp. (assembly GCF_900541605.1). Taxonomy (GTDB): domain Bacteria; phylum Bacillota; class Negativicutes; order Veillonellales; family Dialisteraceae; genus Dialister. The sequence continues at coordinate 515 of NZ_UQKJ01000094.1, forward strand.
CGTGACGGCCTATTTCATCCGGCACCACCTGAAGAAGGCGGCTATCCACCTGTGGCTGACGATTGCATTCCTGTGGATATTATCACTCGTAGTGCCCTATCTGTCTACCCAGACCGATGTGCTTCTGGATATGTCCGATGTGTCCGGCGAACTTTCTACGCCGCTGTACCTCTTCATTTCCTGCCTGTCGGCGGCGTGGATCCTGCCGGGGAAGGCGAGGGTGATCGCCCGCATTGCCTGCGTGGTGCTCATTATCCTCTATGTGTTTATCCAGTTTACCTATATCGGCTATTACGCCATTACCCACTCCCTGATTTCTATCAATATGATGCTGGCCCTGGCCCAGACGAACCTGGCGGAGACCATGGAGTATATCCAGGTCAATATTCCCTATGCGGAAATCGCGGTGGGTGTGCTGGCGCTGGTGATCCTGGGATGGCTCATTTTCAAGGCCAGCCGGTTCAGTTTCAACCGGGAGCAGGTGTCCCGGAAGACCTGGTTCGTCATGCTGGGCCTTTTCATCGTGAATGTGGGCCTCTGCGGCCATTCCATCGGCGCCACCCGGCTGGCCCATGTGTATTATGAAACCTATGAGACCCTGCACAGTTTCTCCGATTTCCAGAAGATGGTCAATGCCCGCCGCCATATGCACATCAGGGACCAGAATGTGGTGAACCGGCTGAAGGCTGCTCCTGACGGGGTGTACGTGCTTGTCATCGGCGAATCCCTCACCAGGGACCATATGAATGTGTACGGGTACCAGCGGAAGACTACGCCCTTCCAGTCGGCGGCCATCATTGATCCCCACTATACGTTCTTCAACCACGGCTATTCCTGCTATACCCAGACGGTGCAGGTGCTGACGGAAGCGCTGACGGAAAAGAACCAATACAATGATATGACCCTGTCCGATGCGTACTCCATTATCGACATGGCCCGGGAGGCGGGATTCCGGACCACCTGGATTTCCAACCAGTCCCGGTTCGGCGTGTGGGATACGCCGATTGGCGCCATCGGTTCCGCCTGCGATGACCAGTACTGGATCAACCAGTACGTGGGCACCGACGTGGTGACAAAGGATTACGATACCGCCCTTATTCCGTACCTGGACAAGGTGGATCCCAACAACCGGCGGCAGCTCATCGTGGTGCACCTCATGGGCAGCCACGTGAGCTACTGGGACCGGTATCCGTCGGAGTTCTACCACTGGCCGGCCAACCCCGGCGAGACCCGGAGCACCGAGGAAATCATGAATGATGAATACGATAATTCCGTGCTCTTCAACGATTACGTCATGGAAAATATCATGAACAAGGCGGTGAACCGGCTCCATGCGGACAGCGTCCTCTATTTCTCGGACCACGGGGAACAGGTGACGGAACGGCCGGGACACAATGCGGACCAGTTCGACTATACCATGGTTCACATTCCTTTCTGGGTGTACACGTCCGATGCCTATCGGATGAGCCATCCGGCGGAAGTGGCCACCATGACAGCCAGAAGGAACATGCCCTTCTCCAATGATATGCTCTACGATACGTTCATGGGCATCATGGGCCTCACCGCCGCCCACTATGATCCGACGGCCGATATTTTCTCGCCGAAATTTGATAAGGATATTACCACCCTAATGACCATGTACGGCAATGTGATGATCCGGAACGATGTGGAACAGCTGGGGGCGGATCGGGACTTTATGGATTCCCTCTGGGATAAGCAGATTGCCGACCGGGCAGAGGCCAATGGACATAGAAGTTTCGACTGGAATACTTTCCACCCCGTAGCCATTGCCGCCCAGCCCATGCCGGAAGTGGAAAATGCAGGAACGAGCCAGGAGTAGTGAGTGGCTAGTAGCTAGGTCTAGTGGCTAGGTGGTCAGGCCCTGCGGGCCGGGGTCCTGTGGCTAAGCGTCGTGCGAGCGGATGGGGCTTCTAGCTGTTAGCTTCTAGCAGCTAGGAAAGCTCTACAGCCTGCGGCGCTTTCCATCAGCTAACCCCAGCCCCGTGGGCAGCCCCTTCCCGGGGAAGGGGCCTCGTGTGGCGTTAATTGCACGTTTTGTGGATAGAGTCATCAGGATTCCATCGGCGGCGGAGCCGCTGATGGTTAGCCTCCTTCCTCGGGAAGGAGGTGGCGCCGCCAGGCGACGGAGGTTAGCGGATGGGTGCGCCGCAGGCGAACCAGCTTTCCTGGAAGCTAACAGCTGGCAGCTGTTAGCCCCCGCCTGCTCGCATGTAACGCTGTCCATCCATATTTCCGCCGCTTTGCGGCGGTTTGTCATACATGGGACACTTGTGATACTATACAGAAGTAATCCATTTCGTCAGGAGGAATTATGAGGCTTCGAAGAAAACCCTGGATTGATGAAGCAATCAAAGAATATACGTCCATTCTCTTTTTGGAGGAACCTACCGATTTCAAAGGAAAGTGGAGGACTCTGTTTCCCCATCCGGACAATGAGCTCCATGTGGAGTTCGGCACCGGGAAAGGGCAGTTCATTTCCGGCATGGCCGCCATCCACCCCGATGTGAATTACATCGGGGTGGAAGTGCAGGAAGGGGTCATTTACTACGCCGCCAAAAAGGTGGCGGAAAAGGACCCGCCCCTGGACAATGTGCGCCTGATCCTGGGAGATGTGAGTGAAATCCTGAACATCTTCGGGGAAGGGGAAGTGGATGTGATTTACCTGAATTTCAGCGATCCCTGGCCGAAGAAGCGGCACGCCAAGCGGCGGCTCACGTACAGGGATTTCCTGAAGCGTTACGCCCTTATCCTGAAAGAAGGCGGAGAAATCCGTTTCAAAACAGACAATAAGGACCTTTTTGATTTTTCCATTGATGAATTTCGGGCAATGGGATGGGAACTTTCCGATGTGACCTATGATCTCCATGCGGCTCCGGTGGCGGGGGACGTGGAGACGGAGTACGAGGAAAAGTTCTCCAGAAAGGGGAATCCGGTATGTCGTCTCGTAGCGAGACGTCCCTGATCGATATGAAGTATGCGCCCAAAGCGTTGCAGAAAATGTTCATCGTGGCGGGCATACTGATTATCCTGGGGGCCTTTAACGTATACAGTTCGACCTATTATATGAATATGGAATCCGGCGTGAGCCCCTACAGCCATATCCTGAGGCACCTGGTGTTCCTGGCGGTGAGCGTGGTTTTCGCGTTCATCCTGTCCCGGGTGAATTACCGCATCATCCGGAAGGGAGCTTTCCTGTGGTGTTTCCTGACACTGGGGCTCCTGCTCCTGGTCATGGTGGCAGGCCGCACGGTGAACGGCGCCACCCGGTGGATCGCCCTGGGACCCATATCCCTGCAGCCTTCGGAAATCGCCAAGGTAACGGGCCTTATCTGGGCGGCGTCGTCCCTGGCGAAAAAGGTGGACGCCAATATGAGCATGTCCATTCTCTGGCATATCCTTAAGCCCTTCGCCCACCTGGGAAGCCATCGGAAGGGAGATTCCTTCGGCGCCATGTTCCGGTATTTCTCGCCCCTCCTTTTTCCCGTCATCATGGCGGTGCTGGTACTGAAACAGCCGGATATGGGCACCGCCGGCATGATTCTCATATTCCCGGCGCTGCTCTATGTCATTGCCGGCATGCCGGCTGTTGAAATCATCCTGGGCCTGGTGGGGTCTTTCCTGCTGTTCGTGGCGCTGGCCGTAGCCATGCCTTACCGCATGCAGCGTATTATCATCCTCTTTGAACCGGAGAAATATGCCCAGGGCATCGGGTACCAGACCATGCAGAGTCTGATTGCCGTAGGGTCCGGCGGCCTGCTGGGCCAGGGCATGGGGGAAGGGCTGTCGAAGTTCCTTTACCTGCCGGAACAGTATACGGACTTTGCCTACGCCGTTTTCAGCCAGGAGTACGGGTTCGTAGGTTCCCTGGCCCTTCTCGCCCTGTACCTGGCCTTCATGTGGTACGGCCTGTCGGTGGGACGGAAGCTGAAGCAGACTTACCCCGCCCTTCTGGTGTACGGGCTCACCCTGCTCATTTCTGTGCAGGCCCTCATCAATATCGCCATGGTTATCGGCCTGTTCCCGGTTACCGGCATTCCGCTTCCCTTCATTTCCTTCGGCGGTACATCGCTCCTTATGAATATCGCCGCCCTGGGCCTTATCTGGGGGACCGCTACCCAGAGCCTTCGGGAGTCCGATGAACTGGAACGGAAACAGAGAATCGCCGCCATGGAAGGCCGGCCCCTGACTTTTGGGGAGCTTTCGGGCAGGGTATACGGAAAAAGACGATAAAAAAAGCATCCGGAAGGATGCTTTTTTTGAAAGGAAATGAAATGGAAAGAAACAGCAAAGAATCGAAGCCGCTGGTGGTCCTTTTTCCTTTCCCGGAACAGGGAAACAGTAGGGAGCTCCTCGAAGGCTCCGCAGAAATCCTTCGTAAGTCGGGGCAGAAGGTGGACCTTCTTTTCCGGGATACCCTTCCGGAAGATAAAAAGCTCCCCTGCCGCCTGCTGGCCTTTGCAAAGGAAATCCAGGAGACCGGGCAGCTGGCCCTGAAAGCGGCGGCTTTGGGCCTTTCGGGGGATGTGGTATACGGCGGAACGGACCTCGGCATAAGCCTGGAAAGGGGAAATGTGATTACCACATTCGGACAGGACCATTTCCAATCCACCTTCGTCCATACGGAGGCCTGGGCCTTTCCGGCGGCGGGGGACAGGGACCTTTCCCGGTCACTTGAGAATCCGGTCATCAAAAGGACCCTTTTCCAGGTGTATACGGGACTCATGATCCATGCGCTGGGCAGGACGGATTCCTTTCTCTCCGCCATGGACGAAGCCCGGCGGCTGTGGAGAAGGAACGGGGACTGACAGTTATCCCCTGAAATATTTCCGGGCCAGGTCCCAGGTAATGCCGGCGGCCTTCTGGAACAGGTACAGGCTGAAGGCTTTCTTCGGATGGAAGAGCCAGTAGGCCTTCGTAATGGGCTCCAGGGGTTTCAGGATTTCTGGTGCCTCCGCCGGAGCTTCTTTTTTCGGAAGACTGGGAGCCTTGTCTTTCTTAAATCCTTTGGACGCCAGGGCAGCGGCCAGAATGAGGAGAAGGACTTTCGCCAATTTACTATTCATAGGAATGTCTCCTTTGGAATAATCATAGCAGAATCAGCGGCTGGTGGCTAGTGGAGGGGGAGATCGAGGCCGAGGTCGAGATCGAGGAGGACGGGACCGGAAAAATCAGGAATTAGGAATTAGGAATGAGGAATGAGGAATGGTTGTGGCGGCGCACAAATCGGGAAGCGCCGCATTATGAATTCCGGCAGCGGCTTTTGGGGGAATTAGCCGTTAGAAGCCAGCAGCCCCACCCGGTCGCACCGTGCTCGGCCACACAGCCCCCGGCCCGGAGGGCCTGATTCCCAGTCACCAGTTGTCCATCCGCCTCAATCTCGATCTCGACCTCGATCTCTTCCCGACCATGCCAATATCCTCATATTGTGGTATACTTTTAAAGGGTATGACCCCATCTTTTAGAAAACAATCTTCTGAAAAACAGCAGGTCATCTTTTCCTGTGAAATCATCTATTTCTGGAGGACTTTATGAACGCGGATTCAAATGTATTATTACTGCCATTATGCTTTTTCGGCCTCTACATGATCCTGGAGGCTGCGGACTGGGGGCTCTGCCTGGCAGCGCCGCTGGTGAGCCGGAACAACGATGAAAACCGGGCCATCCTGGGGCTCCTGAAGCCGGGACTGGACGGCAATGAACTCTGGTATTTCCTGGGCTTCTTCATGATGGGGGCTGCGGTGCCGGAGGCCATGAAGAACCTGTCCCAGACAGGGAGCCTGGCGCTCATTGTGTTCATCGTGGCCGGGGCCCTGCTCCGGCTGGCGGCCTGCGTGGCGAGAAATGCCTTCGGCCGGCCGGTGGTGATGAAGCTCATGTCCCTCTTTTCCCTGGTGGCCCTGGTGGTCATGGGACTCACGGGATCTTCGTTCCTCATGCGGGATGGCTCGGTGTTCTCTGTGCTCGGCATTTTCTGTGCCCTGTGGATTGTGCTGGCAGCGTTCCAGCTGGGCACCCTCTATGGAGCGGTGAAGGTGGTGAATCCCCTGGGCGAACGGTTCCGGGCGGCTTTCCTCGTTTCCAGCGTCCTCACGGTGGTGGTGTATATTATCCTGGCCATTCTCCTGAAGAACCATGCCGGTGATTCTAACATGTATGGCAGTTTCTTCTGGATCAGCCTCGTGGCAACGGCCATTCTCTTCGTCATTGCTTTCTTCTTCACCCGTATGCGCCACGTAGGTGCAGGACTGGTGGCGGTGTACCTTTCTTCTTTCTTCGCCATTGCCATTTATCTCTCCGCCTACGCAGCGGTGATTCCCCAGGTGTTCCCGGTGGAAGTGGAATCCCTGAAGAATGCCATGGACGGCATGCCGGGCACGGCGCTCCTGGTGGTGGCCTTCGTGTGGACCCTGGGTGCCTTCATCTGGCGCATGTGCCGCAGAAAAGAAGTTTATGAATGGAAAGACCATATCTGATTGTAGTATAAGGAGGAAATCCTATGGGAGAACTTTACAAGACCCAGCATACCATCGATGAAATGCTGGACTGGATGGGTGTGAAAATTGTACTGGATTCGGAACATCTGTCGGAGGAAGATAAATTCGAAGCCGAAAAAGAGGGGGCCTCGGTGGTCCTGAAAAAGGTGGAGAAGAAGGATCAGGAAGATAAGAAATAAGCGATAAGAAAGGCGGGCTGATGGGCCCGCCTTTTTGAGTGGCTGAGCGGCGTGCGAACGTGCGGGGGCTGAAAAAATCAGGAATTAGGAATGAGGAATGGTTGTGGCGGCGCACAGGTTGGGAAGCGCCGCCTTTTGAAACATGACAGCAGATACACCTCAGTTCTGCAACTGGGCGGCGTGCGGATGGATGGGGCATTGAGCCTTCAGCCTTGAGCCTTGAGCTGGATAGGACCTTCGGGCCCGGTGTCGTGCGGCTGAGTGATATGCTGTCGGAGCTCATCAAATTTAACCGCTAGAAGCTCACCAAATTTAGCCGAATTCA
>NZ_UQKJ01000095.1 GCF_900541605.1 uncultured Dialister sp.
GTAGTTAAGCTCACAAACGCCGAAAGTACTTGGCTGGAAGCGGCCTGGGAGGATAAGAAGCTGCTGGTAAATAAAAGCGTCAACCATGGGGTTGGCGCTTTTTCTTTTTATCTATTTATGGACTTATGGTTTTTATTTTCCGGGTTTCCTATTAATGATAAAATAGGGGTAATAAACCTGTGATTTTTGATTTTTGGGATGTATGAAATATGGAATTACAATATGTTGTAACCGAGAAACACGATGGCCAGCAGCTCAAGGGGGTTGTAAAAGGACGACGTGAATTTTCTTCTTCCTTATGGAAAAGAATCAAGTGGACGGGCGAAATACTGGTGAATGGGGTCCCGGTTCATAATGCCCGCATGGTCCTTCATGCAGGAGATACAATAATTTTTCGATGGTCCGAGGATAATGACATTGTTCCCTCTGATATTCCTTTATCCATTATCTACGAGGATAAGGATATACTGATTGTTAATAAAGGACCGGGAATGATTATTCATCCCACATCCCGTGAGGCCCATGATACCCTGGTCAATGCAGTGGCCGGTTATTTTCACCGCAGCGGTGAAGACGCAGGTATACATCCCGTTTATCGGCTGGATCGAAATACAACCGGGCTTGTGGTGGTAGCCAAATCTGCCCTGGGGCAGTACGGTCTTTCAAAAAGCCATGATTCCATATATCGGGAATATCTGGCCCTGGTGGAAGGAAAGGTTGAACCATCTGAGGGATCTATTATTCGCCCCATTGGCCGTAAGCCGGGAAGCATTGTGGAATGGATGGTTCGGGAAGACGGGAAATGGGCAGGTACGGAGTATAGAGTACTGGCTGATTCCCCGGAAGTCAGTCTGTTAAGAATTCACCTGCTTTCCGGAAGGACACACCAGATTCGGGTACATTTTTCTTCTCTCGGTCATCCGCTCTTAGGTGATGATCTTTATGGGGGATCTGTGGTCCGAATCAGCCGGCAGGCTCTTCATGCTTTTTCTTTGTCTTTTATTCACCCGCTGACAGGAGAATCCATGCATTTTACCGCACCGGTACCGGAGAATATGAGCAGTCTGATCCGAAGTATCTGGGGTTCATTGGATATGATCAAGGAGGATAGGAGAAATGATTAAATCGAAAGAAGGCATTTCTTTTCTTACATTTTCTATTTTTCAGGGGCTGCCCCTGAAGGCGGCTGTTTCCTGCAGAATCGGCGGTGTCAGCATGTCTCCCTTTACTAGCCTTAATATGGGTCTTCATGTGGGAGACCATGTGGAAGATGTGCTTGAAAACCGTAAACGTTATTTCCGTGCTCTTGGCATAGATGAGAGTCGTCTGATCAACTGCTCACAGGTCCATGGTACTCATATAGAAAAAGTATCGGGAAAGGATTGCGGCCGCGGAGCATTGTCGTTAGATACAGCGATTCCGGATACCGATGGCCTGATTACTGGAGATTCAAACGTACCGCTTACCATGAATTATGCCGACTGTACGCCGCTTTTCTTCTACGATCCGGTAAAAAAGGCAGCAGCCCTGTCCCATGGAGGATGGCGGGGAACAGCGGGGAATATTGTAGGAAAAACCGTTGATTTCATGGTCTCTGAATTTGGCTGCAGCAGGAATACAATTCTGGGCGCCATTGGGCCTGCTATCGGTTTTCCAAATTTTGAGGTGGGCCAGGAAGTTATCGATGCCATGCGCCCACTTACGGAAGAAAATGAACTTTCTCGTCTTTACAGAAAAAAGAAAAACGGTAAATATCTTTTTGCCCTTGCAGAGATGAATCACTTTCTCATGAGAAAAGCCGGACTTCTGGAGGAGCACATTGAAGACTGCCATATGGATACTTGGGATAGGAACGATCTTTTTTATTCTTACCGCAGGGAAAAAGGAAGGACCGGGCGCCACATGGCGGTGCTCATGATGGAGCCATGAATAAATCTGTGGCCATTGTTACAGGAGCTTCGTCAGGACTGGGAGCGGAGTTTGTAAAGGAACTTTCCATCCAAAGAAAGGTGGATGAAATATGGGTGCTGGCCAGGCGAAAAGAAAAAAATGGAACTTTTAAAGGCCCAGGTATCTGTGCCTCTTCGCATTCTTGCACTTGACCTTCTTGACGATTCCACATTTAGGGTGCTGGAGGAAATACTCCAAAAAGAAAGGCCGTCTATTTCATTCCTCGTGAATAATGCGGGCCGGGGAAAGCACATATCCTTTGAAAAAGAGGCAGAAAAAGATATGGCAGGAATGATGGAACTTAATATGAATGTTCCGGTGAGGATGGTAAAACTCTGCCTTCCTTACATGGAAAGAGGTGCCCATATTCTCAATGTCTGTTCTGCTGCTGCCTTTGTTCCTCTGCCGGGACTTTCCGTTTACAGTGCTTCCAAAAGTTTTCTGCTGTCTTTCAGCCGGTCTTTGGGAAAGGAGCTGTCCGGCAGGCATATCACTGTCACCGCGCTGTGTCCTTATTGGATTGGGGATATGGAATTCATGGAGAACGCGGATGTCCATGAACATCCGGCAGGCGTCTTGAGAGCCTCTGAAACGGCAAGGCAGGGATTAAAAGACTGCTGCCGCGGTAAAAGCCTCTCTATTCCCGGGCCCATGGGAAAACTGACATACCTTGGAGGTCGGTTTTTACCCCTTTCATTTCTCCTGTTTATGAAGAAGGTATTTCATGCTTGAGCAGTACAATAAAAAACCTGTTTCCAAAATTGGAAACAGGTTTTTTATTGCATTGTATTTTTTCCAAACAGGGGATGTACAGTCTGCCGGAGGCTCCTTTTTTCAATAATTTCAAGGGCCCTATCCATAGGAACATCTTCTCGATGTCCATCTTCTTCATAGATGAGGAAAGGGTTGTCTGAGTCCAGTTCGCTGCCTGGAAGATAGACGTATTCCTTTGTCCGGCTGTCGCCATAAATGAAGCCGGCAAGCAGGCGGCTTTCAGTGAGTTTATGCATGGGAATCCTCCAGGTCACAGATGAAATGGGGCTTAAAATCGAGGTAATCCGCCGAGGTCAGGTGGAGGTGAATGCCTTCCAGTTCTTCCGGCAGATTGACGAAATTAGGGGATCCATGGATATGACCATAAATACAGTCCGTTACATGGTGGGCTTTCATGATTTCCAGCATATGGTTTGGCTTCTTCATCTCATCAAAAGGAGGATAATGAAGGACTGCCATGATACGGGGGACATTCATCTTTTCTGCCAGTTCCAGGGAACGCTCCATTCGGCCTTCTTCCCGAGCAATAATCGGCCTGTCTGCCTCTGTCAGTTTAGGTGAAGTTTCAGAAATCCATCCTCTTGTGCCCGCCAGGGCCACGCCGCCTACATCAATGGCGGAATTAAAAAGGAATTCAAAGGCTCCCTCCGTCATACGGGTCATTTTCGTTACTGTGTCCCACCAGTAATCATGATTTCCACGGCCAACAATTTTGCGGCCAGGCAGGGAGCCCAACATTTTCAGGTCTTGAATGGCATCGCTGATGTTCATGGCCCAGGACAGATCACCGGCCATGATGACCACATCGTCTTCATGAATCGTATCGAGCCAGGCGTTAATAATTTTTTCTCTATGGTTTTTCCAGTGATCCCCAAAAATATCCATAGGTTTCGTAGGGGGATCTCCGGACAGGTGAAAATCGCTGAATGCGTATAATTTCATCGAATTGCGGTTTCTCCAAAATATTTATCCGATGCCAGCATATCCATCATCCGTTTCTGGCTTTCCTTATCCATGACATGGGTAATGCGGTACCCCATGTACAGAGGACTTGCCGAATAACGGGGGAATATCTTGGCATTGATATGATGTTTGACGTGATAAAAGAAAATATTATAACTCGTGCAGGGCAGCGGAAAATCATTTAGGACGAACCGTGCTAGCTTCTGGATGGTATCTGCAAATTTTTCCGGAGAAGCATCTTTTTTTAGTGTCACATTCAGTTCCCCCATACAGCTAAGGGGGTAATCAGAAATCGTGGCATAGCAGTCTTCGTCTTCATGAACGACAGGGCCAAAGAAATTTTCACCCAAAAGATTGTCCCGGTAATCGTATTCTTCCAATCCAATAATCTGGGAATGGGGATGCCGCTGGGAACCACCGGACCCGGGGCCATAGTTCTTGAAATAAATGACCGATTTGAAACGACGGTCATTTTCCAGCTCCAGCCAGTGGGAAAGGCCAAAGGAAATGACATCGTGCAGCTTTTGGGGCTCATAGGTGGTCAGCTCTGCATTATGGTCAGCGGTCTCAATAATAACCGTAGGCCAGGTCTTTTCAAAAACGGGGAACTTGTTCATGAGCCAGATGATATCCCCTTTTTGTTCCAGTATGCCCGTCAGCTTTTCCGGATGGCAGAAAGGGCATACCTTTTGGGTACCGGAATGGGGTTTCCTGCTTCCGATAGCCAGGTTGAATGTTATAGGTGTATTCATAATTTTACCCTCAGCTTTCCTTTCTATTATAGCACAGGGAAATGCAGGAAATAGAGTACTCTCAATGTAAAATATCCGTAATAATCCGGGGCATCCGGTCAGGGTTTCACAGGGCGGTGGGTCATTTTTTTTCGTGGAAATGGGGAAATCATCGGAATGAAAAATTTTCATTCCGATGTTCCCTTGACAACGAGCGCAAAATTGAGTAATATATTGTCATAGCAGTTCTTTAACGAAATAAAGTAATAAAGAGAGGGGTAAGGATTATGAATCTGAAGAAAATGGTTATTGCAGGAGTTCTGGCACTGGGTGCCGCTGGTTTGATTGCCGGATGCGGCGGTGGGGACCAGAAGGCAGCAAGTACTGCAAAGTCGGCTGCTGCCGGAGCAAAGCCGACAAAGATTATTGCCGGTATGGATGATACATTTGCTCCTATGGGATTCCGCGATGACAGCGGCAACATTGTGGGCTTTGATATCGATATGGCCAAGGCCATTTCTAAAGAAATCGGCGTAGAAATTGAATTTAAGCCAATTGACTGGGCATCCAAGGAAACAGAACTCAATTCCGGCCGTATCGACTGCATCTGGAATGGCTTCACTATGACCCCGGAACGGCAGAAGAAGCTGGCCTTTACGAAACCCTACATGGATAACATCCAGGAATTCGTTGTGCTGAAAGATTCTCCTTACCAGTCCATGGCAGACCTGAAGGGAAAGAAAATCACTATTCAGGAAGCTTCTACGGCAGAAACTGCACTGAATCGGGATCCCCAGCTGAAGGCCTCCTTCGCAGAAGTGAAGGCTTACCCGGATCTTACTGCCGCATATATGGATCTGGAATCCGGCCGCTGCGATGCAGTACTGGCAGATACGGTACTGAATGAATACTACATGACAAAGAAACCGGATCAGTTCCGTGAATTGCCGGACCAGGTATCCAAGGATACATTTGCTATCGGTATCAAGAAAGACAACCAGGCACTGGTGGACCTCCTGAACCAGGGCATTGATAAAGTGATTGCCAATGGGGAAGCAGCAAAGATTTCTGAAAAATGGTTTGGCAAGGACGTTGTTCTTAAGAACTGAGAAGTTAGATAATCCATTCCTGCCCCTTTGAGCGGGAATCAGAAAGTCACCGGGGCAGGCTATGCTCCGGTGATTTTCAATTAAACGGACTATTGCAGTTAGAGCTGTTGGTATGCGGTGCTTACGGATAGAGTTACCAGCCCCGTGCGAGTGACTCTACACACAAGCATGCTGACCGCCAATCCCCAGCAGCTCGATAAACTGAAATTAGCAGTCACCTTTTGGAAAATTCTGTAAGCGCAAAATAAATGAGTGTATTGAAAAAGCCCGAAAGTTATAGAATAATCATACTATAAGCTTTCGGGCTTTATGTTATTTGCATGCTTCCTGCACTGCAGGGTTCCAAGGCATGTATTTCTCCAATACCTCCTCACCCTTTAGGTGCTCTTCATTGGGCATGCGGGTGAGTATGTAGATCAGGTACTTCTCCGGATCTATGTTATTGGCCTTACAGGTTTCAATTATACTGTAGACGCAGGCACTCGCCTCAGCCCCTTTGGGGCTCGCTGAAAAGAGCCAGTTTTTCCGGCCCACGGTAAAAGGACGTATGCTGTTTTCCGCAGTGTTGTTGGATATAGCACACCGGCCATCCTGCAGGTAGGCTTCAAGCTGCTCCTTGTTGGTCAGGGAGTAGTTCAGAGCATTGCTGATTCTGGATTTCGGAAGGACTTTGTCCCGGCTGTCTTCGGCCCACTTCCAGTAGGCTTTCAGCACAGGTACTTCCTTTTCAAGTCTTTGTGCCTTTCTTTCTTCAGGAGTAAGTTCACGCAGTTCTTTTTCAATTTCAAATAGTTTACGTATGTACCGCAGTCCCTTGCCAGCCAGGCTTACTGAAGTTTCATCCTGCTTTGCCGTTTCGGTTTCTACATACTTACGTCTTGCATGGGCCCAGCATAGGCAGCGGGTAACACCGGCTACCTGGTTATATCCGGAATAGTCATCCGTTTGGAGATAACCGGTAAATCCCTGGAGGAATTCGGATGCATTGGCACCTTTCCTGCTTTGCCGGTACTGGAACAGACGGATATTATGTAATGGTTCATACTCTCCGCTGGTAAAGACCCACATGTAGGATTTGCTGGTGTTCTTACGGCCTTTTTCATTGAGAACCTGCACCGGCGTCTCATCTGCGTGCAGATAAGGTTCTTTGAGAAGGAGGCCATGCATGTAATTCTGCAGTGGCTTCATGTATTCATTTGAAGAAATAATGATCCAGTTTGCCAGGGTAGCCCTGCTGAGAGGCAGCCCCAGCTGCTTCCATTCGCGTTCCTGACGGTTCAGCGGAACGGCCAGGCCGTACTTCTGCATCATCACATGGGCTATAGCTGAAGGGGAAGCAAAAGAATACGGAATAGGAGGCTTCGGCATAATTGGCTTCACAATATGAGGCTGGTCATTCTTGCGGCACTCCCTGCATTCATAAGCTTTCTGGTAGTAACGCTTGCAGATAAGCTTTGCCGGAATAAACTCAATCTGCGTATTAACAAGGGTCTTGCCTATAGGCGAGAGTATATGACCGCATATATCACAGACCTTCTGATCCTTATCCAGATCAATGTCTATGTTCTCAATGCAGTCTTCCGGGAGAGACTCTAAAAGTGTTTTTACGGAAGGTTTCCTTTTAGCTTTCCGTTCGTAGCCTTTAACTGTAGTCTTTTCCAGCTCCGGTTCTTTGACACTGGGATTGGCTTCTGTTTCGGCTTCGTTAAAGAGGCTGAGGTAGGCGTCATCCAAGTCCGGATCAGTTCGGCGTTCCGTTTTGGGGCCAAAGCGTGCCTGCTGAAGTATGTTTACTCTAGGGAAACGCTGATTTAATCAAGAAAATATCGCCAGAAAATGCATTTTCCTGTAAAATAGAGATAAAAGGTAAAAAGTGTCATGAAAGGCGGTATTCCCT
>NZ_UQKJ01000096.1 GCF_900541605.1 uncultured Dialister sp.
TATAGCACATAGATGCATCGATTTAAAGTAAAGTAATTAATGTCGTTTACTATAGAAGCTAGCAGCTAGAAGCCCTCGCCGGTTTATATGCATCGCCAGTCACACGACATTCCGGGACGAAGTCCCAGGCACAACCCTCGCGCGCGTATACGTGTATACACGGACCGTGTACCATCCCCTTTTTTACTTCGTACATCTCTATAGATCATTTCTTGTCCCTCTTGTCCCAAAACCGTTTCCATCCGACAGCGGCTGATTTTTTGAGGTGGACAAGCAGTTGGCACAAGTGGGACAAGGTGGACAACGTCATCGAAAAGAATCAATGACAATACATGATTTCAGGGACAAGCCGGACAAGATGGACAAGCTATACTTCGATCTTGTCCCGCCTTGTATAGACACGCTGGCGCCCATAAATGGTTCTGACACGAGTGTCTGATTTCTCCCATCCCGGAATACGTCTCATGATCGCCGTGATGTCATAGGAGTCCTGTTTCCGGATCTGGGCAGGATCTTTCCCGAAGCACTCCGCAAAGATTTCCAGATTGCTGACCATCTGGCGGCGAGTGGTCCCCTGGTGATTGCCGGCTAACGCATCACCGGACAGATACAGGCGCCGGGCTGTCAGATCTAATGATTCCCAGTCCGATGGAATCCGGGTTTCCAGATACTTACGAACAAGGCATTCCCGGTCATCGGACTCCATGGCGCTCTGCTGCATGGCGGCGGCGATGCTGTGGAGTTCTTTTTCCAGGTACAGGGGCTCTTTTTCTTTGTAAATCCCAATGGCCTCCGCCCAGATCTGGGAAATATCGTCTTCCGTGAGGTGCCAGGGTTTCTTTTCGGACAGGCCGGTCACAGGCACCGGCCAGAAGCGGCGGTTCCCTGTGATGTCCCGGAGGAAACCGTTTTCCGCGTTTGTGGTGCCTACGATGATGCACTGCCGGGGATGGCTTTCCACGTTTACTCCATAGCTGGCCCGGTATTTGTCGTCGGTCCGGGAGAGGAAGGATTTCACGGTCTCGATATCCGCTTTCTTCATACCCGCCAGTTCTCCCAGTTCCAGGAGAAAATAGCCCTGCAGCTTTTCTGCCGCTGCTTTATCCCGCATATCGGTCAGGGTAAGGCTGTCGGAAAACCACTCTTTCCCCAGTTTTTCAAAGAGGGTGGATTTGCCGATACCCTGGGGGCCATTGAGGATAAGGACGGAGTCAAACTTCGTACCGGGCCGATGGATCCTTGCCACCGCAGCAGCCAGGGTCTTCCGGGTCACTGCCCGGGTATAGGCATTATCCACGGCGCCGAGATAGTCGATGAGGAGGGTCTCCACCCGCTTCACCCCGTCCCAGGGCGGGAGCGCGGCGAAGTATTCCCGAATGGGGTGAAACTGCCTCTCGCTGGCCACGGTGATGAGGGCGTCCTTCGATTTCGGCGGCCCGTAGATGCCGTAGCGGGTGGAAATGTAGCTGTTCAGGTTCGACATGTCCGCGTCGCTCCAGCCCGGTTTCACCCGGGGCCAGGGAAGGTCTCCCCTCACGTCTACGGAATCCCGGAAAAGGTTGTAGGAAATGGGAAAGAGCCCCTCATCCCGGCGAAGGATGGTGAGGAAATTGGGAAGGCAGTTATCCACGGTGCCGTTGGAACGGAGGGCCAGCCCTCCAGGGGCCTTCTCTTTCTTTCCTGCCGTCAGCCCCGATTCCCCGCTGCCGGCGCCATTCTTTTCCCGGCTGCCGCTGCCCTTCCGGGCAGGAGCGGCGGGAGGGGCGGAGAAATCTTTCCGTGCCTCCTCCCCCTTCCGGTTTGCCATTTCATGGCGCACCCGGTCATTGCCGCCGGCATATCTCATCATGGCCCGGTAGGAGGGCAGTTTGTAGGTACAGGTGCCTTCGGGCATATTCCTGTCCAGGTGGCCGTACTTATGGAGACGCACGGCGTCGAAGGCATTGAGCAGCCTCCCGCAGAGGGGATCTGTGGCGTGGTAGGAGTACAGGAATTTCCCCTCATACACCACCACTCCCGCCGAGGAGTCTGCCGGGATGTAATCGTACCGGCCGGGGACAGCGGAGGGGGCGTACACGTCGGACAGGTATTTCCGGATGATCTCGTCCATGCTGTAGGACCGGCAGAAGGCGCCAATGATGCCCTCCTTTTTCAGGGGATCATGGACCTTCCCGGTCCCTTCTTTGCCGGAGAGGGGCTTTCCCTCCATCCCGGGCCAGGAGAGGACATTCTTCCAGTCCTCGTACTCCCGGAGGATGGGGTCTGGGTCCAGAGGGTTCCCTTTGATTTCTTCCGCCGCATAGACTCCGTCCCTGGAAACGGAGCCCCAGTACATGAGCCGCTCCGGCTCGTAGGTGGTGTCGTCGAAAAGTTCCATGCCCAGACGGCTTGCCACCTTTCGGGATACCGCGCCGTACTCCGCCGCCGACAGGTCCCGGAGGAGAGGAATCACCAGACGGAGTCTCGGTTTTTCAGGAGTGCTCTTATGGGTGGAGTACAGGAAACAGCGGTAGGATACCTTCTTTTTCAGCTCATCCACAATGCCCGGATGGCCATGGTCCATGTCCAGGGTAATGAGGGACCGGCACAGGATGCTTCCTTTGTTCCGCCGGCCCTCACGCAGGGCACCGCCTACAAAACCGCCTACGTCCTTCACGTCGGACTGCCGGTCCCTGGGCAGGGCCCGGTACTCCTCCATGGTCTCTCCTGTGACCACAGGCTCTGCCATGCGGCGCACCAGGGTTTCCCAGGAAACCTCTTCATTTTTCCAGACCTTCTGTCTGCGATTGGCGGCGGTTGCGATGCTGTACTTTCTAACCATGTTGACATCCTTTCCATTTCGACTGTTCCACTGATTCATCGTTGAAACCTCTCTATAGTACTTGCCAAAAATCTGTGACTTCAGAATAGTTTTATATTATGTTTTCATTAAGCTTTCATGAGTTACCCAGTTTCTGCACTTTTCCCTGATTTTTCGGATGCAGTAATCCACCTGGCTGCAGGACAGATGGTGCCGTTCCCCATATTCCCGCCTGGTCATGGACCGCGCCATGAAGAGCTCCCGGACCAGGTCCATTTCTCCGGCCGTCAGGAATGAGGCCATGTGGCCCACCATGTTGCTTTTCCTGGCGAGGGAAATCAGACACTCCCTTTCCCTGGGAACCATCATTTCCTCCCGATCCTCCAGAAAGGCGGAAAGACGGGACAGGTGCCGGAGCCCCCGCCGATGCCGGCGGTCATTGTTGTACTCCCGATCATCCAGGTCATTCATCACCTCCTGCAGGTGCAGCACCGGGACGAATTCCTTCTCCCACCGGTTCGCCTTCGCCAGGCGCCGGTCGTAATCGTCCCACATGAACCGCTCCACTTCCTCCTCCGGAATGAGCAGAGTCTCATTCACCGGGTAGGACCGGCGCCGGTTATCCTCGTACCGGTGGCCCTTACCCCAATCGTTCACATAGATCTTCGCTTTTCCTTTCATTGGAACCTCCTTTTCAGGAAACCTTCATGAAACTGAAAATAAAAAAAGGACCGGTCTTTTGAACCCGTCCCTCGACGAAACTGAACCACCACCCTTGCGGGCTCACTATCCAGCTCACGGAAAAGTTGATGTATCTTCTGAACTTGTGCCGCCAAATCCCACGAAAAAAAGCCGTGCAGTGGTAGAACAGCCATGCTGTAAGGCTCTATGGATTTGCGAATCTACGATTAGTTTACTATGAAGACATAGCATCGGTCAAGAACAATCATACATAATATTAAAAATTATTTTTGTAAAAAAGAGTGAATATTGATTTATAAAATGCAACTTATAAATGAATAGCTTATTCATAAATTACATAATAATATTCAATTCTAGTTATTACTTTATATTATAGAAATCACTATTAATATTTCAAGATAATCATAGATAGTTTACATATTTTATAAAACCAAAAGCAGCTTACTTTAGATTTGATTAGTGGTGATGAAATCTATTTGATAAGTAGTGCAGTAATCAAAAACCGGTGGTCACAAAATGTGACCACCGATTGAAAGAATAGGAAAGGACCGGCCGGTGATTCCCACCACAAGCGGCGCCACCGCGGGCAAATGGAGTATTTAGGGAGTACCGGAAAATCAGGGAGCTGCCGCTCCCCAGATCGAGATCGAGGGGGACTGCCGCTTTGCCGCAGAGATTGAGACCGAGATCGAGACCGAGGGTTTTCGCCTTCGGCGCTTCTATCAGCTAACCTCCGTCTGCTTCGCAGATTCTGCCTCTACGAGGCAGATCCATCCCCTGCCCTTTGGGCTGCCGCCGTTTGGCCAGATAGGAAAGCGCTTTTATGGGCAGGCTAAGCGCCTTTTGATCTCAGGCCAAACTTGGAAATCCTCTGCAGGATTTCCATCTCCAAGGGGGCACGTGCTTACCTGAAGCCTCGATAGACGGGATAACGTTCATAATGAATCATCTCGTAAGCATGCAGGCCCTTAGAGAAGGGCCGCGGCAAAGCCGCAGGATGGATGCGGCAGAGCCGCTGGAAATCTAGATCTAGATCCTTAATGCCTCCGGCCTCATCTTCCTCGATCTGAGCATACTAAAAGGACCTGCACTCACACAGGTCCTTTTCTTACATCACTCACGCTCCTTCCGAGAGATCGTTGGTATCAATCCGGCGAAGACCGTTCAGGGTGTAGGCGGTGAGGCCGCAGATGGCCTTCCCCGCATCCATGAGCTGGTCGTCGCTGGCATCCAATCTGATATTGGAATAGTTCAGGCTTTTGATCTTGTCCTTACCGGAAGCGGATGTACCATCCACCACCCGGACCTGGAGTTTCAGATCAGTTAAAGCTTTCTGTGCTGCCATGGGGTTTCCTCCTTTCTTGTAACAATATTGTGATAGATCGAGGTCGAGACCGAGTTCGAGGGAGTTCGCCTGCGGCTCTTCTATCAGCTATCCTTCGTCAAATGAGGTCGAGATCGAGATCGAGGGCATCAGCGGCTGCGCCGCCATAGGAATTCTAACGACTCTACCCCAATAACGTCCCATTTGACTCCGCATGAGGCCCCTTCCTCGGGAAGGGGTTCCCGCCAGGGTGGGGTTAGCTGATGGAATCCGGCCCGCAGGGCCCAACCAACTCAAGGCTCAAAGCTAAAGGCTCAAGGCTTCCGCACGTACGCACGACACTTAGCCACACACCCGCGGCGGAGCCGCTGGAGATCTAGACTTGGATCTAGATCTAGATCTTTAGGGCCTCCGGCCCCATCTCCTCGATCTCGACCTCGATCTCGATCCAGCGCACGTCTGCACGCCACTCTTACGCAAGTTCTTCTTCACTAGTCGTCACGATAACCGCTTTCTTGAAGCTGGTGATATCCGCACCGGAGCGGGAGACCAGTACCGCCTGGATCTTTGCTGCTGCGGTCTTGACTTCATCCAGGGTAAGGCCATCCTTTGGGTTTGCGATGGTCATGGTGGATGTGGCGTTGCTGCCGGCATTAAATACGAGCTGCAGTGTCTTCATTCATTTCCTCCTTTCTGGGCACGACTCCGGGTAGCGCTGATTGACTCGCAGAGTCAGATTTCATAAGGATTTTTATGCACTGCTTCGTCATAATCCTCCTTAAATAGCTCGCTATTCTCGTCGGACTATTCCTCGCATTGCATAAAAATCAAGAATAAAATCTGACAGCGATTCAATCAGTGCTACCCTCGGATTTTTCATCCCGGGCCCTGGGATGTTCCGTTCAATTTAGCCCTCTACTCTATACATAACGCGAGGTTACCATTTGTGAACATCAGCTAGCAAAAGTTTGTTGAAATTCATCATAATTTTTGAAAATGGATCGAATATTTCTGGCATGCCGGTATACTACGCTGAATGAAAGGTTATTTTCCCTGGCAATATCCCGCCACTCTTTCCCTTCCATCCTGCGGCTGAACAGCTTTCTCTGGGTATCTGTCAAAGGGCAGGAAGCGATGATAGTCTGTACCTCTTTTTCATTAAGTACTGGTTCCATTGAAGCATTTGCATCAGGAACATCAGGAATTTCACTCATGGATGGTGAAAATATCTTCTTCTCCAGTTCCCTTTCCCTGGTCATATTCAGACGGCTCCACTTCAGCCTCTTCATGACGTACTTAATGAAATGGATATCTTTAGACGGATCAAACGACAAAAGGCATTCCAAAAAGCATACCCATAAATCCTGCTCTGCATCTTCCCTGCTCCAGTCCTCGTAGGAGCCATAGGAAAGACGATGGATATACTTTTTGAAATGCCTGCAGATTTCTTCTTTAGCAGAAGCGTCCGTTTTTGCTTCTACTGCCAGCTTATCCAGATACTGGTACCGTTCTTCTTTAGTCATTGGGAATCATCCTTTTCTCCGAATTCATCCGGAAAAATCGGTTCCTCACTTATCTTGACTGTTTAGCGGTTTAGCGATGTATCTGTTGAGCAATGTAGCATCAAGTGATTTCCGATTATGTAATTGTTAATTTCATTGTAACATATACTGATAAAGATTAAAAACCAGATTCCATTTATACATACCCAAAGAAGACCCGGTGTCCGTAGATTGCAAGAATTCGTCCAATGAATCAGACGCCAGCGTGAAGGGCGTAACCGAAGTTATCCCCAAACTGAACTTGTCGTCAGAGGATCAAAAGCATGAGCTAATCTAAAGTCCTGAGCCTTCCATATAGGGTTGTTTTTAGCGAAAATAACCGGTTATCCGGCTGCCGGATTCCAGGCTTTTCACCAAGGCCTTGGCTATTTTCCCAGATTCTTTCGCAGGATCCTCTTTATTTCCGCCATCCTCGATGGCCATTGAGGTGGGGAGTCAAGCAGACGTCCATGGAGACTTCCAACTTCATAGAACCTTCCCTTAGCTAGCAGTTGGGAAATATGAAATTGGGCCTATCCATTCTAGAGACTTTTTGTCCCTCTACTATATACATAACGCGAGATGTCATTTTGTGAACATGGAAAATCAAATTTTCCAAAAATTTGTTGGAGGACAGGCCCTGCGGGCCGGACCCATTACCATCTCTCAGCCGTTGGCAGCTCTCTTCTGGGAAGAGAGCCTTCTGTAGAGTCATCTGCACGTTTCAGGTGTAGAGTCTTTAGGATCCCGTTCGCGGCGGAGCCGCTGATGTCCTTGATCTCGGTCTCATCTGGCGGAGGTTAGCTGATGGTTGCGCCGCAGGCTGAAACTCTTTTAACCTCCCCCATCTATGGGGGAGGTGCCCGCAGGGCGGAGGGGGCTCTCGCTAAAGTGGCTCAGACCGTTTCCTGCTAATATCAAAAGCTGCTCTGAAACCTATCGGGTTGTAACACCGTCACAGGCATTTACCAGAAAGATTTCTCGACTCATCGCAGCTGTAGCGATTTTAAGGACAGATTCACTTATCATGCTGCCACCGCTCGAAATG
>NZ_UQKJ01000097.1 GCF_900541605.1 uncultured Dialister sp.
TAAAAATCCAAGAATGAAATCTGACAACGATTTAATCAGCGCTTCCCTAGAAGCTCTGCACGAATGACTCTATCCATCAGCGCTGTCCAACAGTTCGACAAACTGAAATTTGACGCACCAGGAAAATTCTATGCATCCTTTTTCTCTTCCCACGTCTTCGGGCGTTTCACTCTATGATATAATAAATAAAAACATTGCATTATGATTTCTTTTCACATATAAGGAGCACAACTATGCCTTCTATTCAAATGATTGCCATCGACCTGGATGATACCCTTCTCCGGGATGATATATCCGTTTCCGACTATACGAAGGACGTCCTCCGGAAGGTCCTGGAAAGGGGTGTAAAAATTGTTATTGCCACGGGCCGCATGTTCCAGGCTGCCCGTCCCTGGGGAAAAGCCATCGGCCTCGGCAATGTTCCGGTCATCTGCTATACCGGTTCCATGACCGGTCTTTGTGAAAGCGGGAAAATCATCCGGGATGTCCGCATTGACAGGGATCTGTCTGTGAAAATTCTGGCAGATATCAAAGCCCACAGCTGGTATGCCCATACCTATATTGATGACGAACTCTATGTACCCTTCCGGGACTGGCGGACCGATGAATACGAGAAGCAGTGCGGTGTGAAGGCCTATGTGGCGGGGGATGGTTTCTGGCAGCCTAAAGAGGCGCCCACGAAGATTCTCGTTTGCGAACACGATGAGAAAGAAATGAAAAAGGTGGAAGATTTCCTGCGCCCCCGGTACGGTGCCCTGGTGAACCAGGTGAAATCCAAGCCCTATTTCTTTGAAATGAATAACCGGGAATGTTCCAAGGGGGCCGCTGTATCGTCCCTGGCAGAGGAGTATGGTATTCCTCTGGACCACGTGATGACCTTCGGCAACGGAAATAATGATGTATCCATGCTGTCTCTGACGCCCTGGTCCTTTGCTGTGGCCAATGCCACGGCATCCGCTAAAGAAGCGGCAGCCCACGAGACCCTGTCCAACAACGAAGACGGCGTTGCCAGGGCTGTAGAAAAATACGTACTGGAGGGATGAACCATGAAGGATGATGATTTCCGCTTTGTCATCATTACCGGCATGAGCGGTGCCGGAAAGACAAATTTCATGCAGAAACTGGAGGATATGGGATACTACTGCGTGGATAACCTGCCTCCTGTGCTCATTACCCGGTTTGCGGATCTCTGCTGGAAGAGCACGTCCAATACCCGACACGTGGCGGTGGTCACCGATATCCGGGGCGGTTCCTTCTTTGATGCCCTGCCCCAGGCACTGGATGAACTGAAGAAACGGGGCATTCCCCATGAGGTGGTGTTCCTTGAAGCTTCCGATGAAGCGCTGGTGCGCCGTTACATGGAAACCCGGCGGCAGCATCCCCTGGCCAGGAATATGCGCATCCAGGAAGGAATCGCGGCAGAACGGAAAATCCTGGCCGGTGTCCGGGCCCAGGCCGACGTGATTGTGGATACTACGGCCATGAAAACAAGTGACTTGAAGGAATACCTGTCCAGCCGGTTCGGCGGCGACAGCAAAAGCGGGGATATGCAGATCACCGTATTTTCCTTCGGCTTCAAGTATGGCATTCCCATCGATGCGGATATGGTTATCGATGTCCGGTTCCTGCCGAATCCCTTCTACGTACCGGAATATAAATATTCCACAGGCCGGGTGAAGGAAGTGGCCGATTACATCAACCGGTCCCCGGTGACCCAGAAATTTCTGGAAAAGCTCTATGATTTCATGGATTTTGTGGTGGACCGGTTCAAAGAATCCGGGAAAACCCAACTCACCATTGCCATCGGATGCACCGGCGGCATGCATCGGTCTGTCTTCGTAACGGAAAAACTGGGAAACCACCTGAGAGAGAAACATGTCCATGTGAATATCGAACACAGGGACCTTCACAGAAACCATGTGGAACACGATGTGACCGATTCTTCGGAAGGATGAGCAGTAATGAAACATTTCATGCAATGGCTCCGGCCGGGCCTTTCCATCAAACGGTGGATGCTCCTGTTTTCCATCGGCATCCTGGTTCTCGTTTTTGGAGCGACCCTGATTCTGAATTACCAGATCTTTGGGATACTGGAAGAAAAGATGCTCCTCTTTGCGTTCCAGATGACCGGAAGCTACAGCTATACGTTCCTGGCCATCTGCGGTACCATTCTCGTCATTCTGGGGCTGTGGATCATGGTGACCGCTGTCCGGAAACTGATGAAGCGGTTCGTGGAGCTGCTGGCACCGGATCAGAAGGAAGTATCCAAACAGCTTCTGTCCAAGATGGAATTGTCCCGGGGACCGAAGGTGGTGGCCATCGGCGGCGGCCATGGGTTGTCCATGCTCCTTCGGGGACTGAAAAATAAGACATCAAATATTACCGCCATCGTGACGGTGGCCGATGACGGCGGCTCTTCCGGAAGACTCCGGGAAGAGATGGGCATCATTGCCCCGGGAGATCTGCGGAACTGCCTCGTAGCCCTGGCAGATAAAGAAACGGTGTTGGAAGAAATCTTCCAGTACCGCTTCGACGGGGAAGGGGAACTGGCAGGGCACAGCCTTGGCAATCTTTTCCTGGCAGCCCTGATCAAACAGTTCGGCAGCGTACAGAATGCGCTGGAAGCAGCCAGCAAGGTCCTGAATATCCGTGGCCAGGTCATGCCTGCTACGTCCCAGACCGTGCGCCTTAAGGCCCGCATGTCAGATGGTGAAATCGTGGAAGGAGAGTCGGAAATTTCCGCCTACCCTGAGAAAAAGGGACGGGACATCCGTATTGTCCATATGTCTACGATACCTAAGGCCCCCATGGCTGTGGGAGATGCCCTGAAGGCCCTGCGGGATGCGGACCTCATCACCCTTGGCCCCGGAAGCCTCTATACGTCGGTGCTTCCAAATCTTCTGGTGCCTGAAATTCTTCAGACCATCCGCGAAAGCGGGGCACCGGTCATCTACATCTGCAATGTGATGACCCAGCCCGGAGAAACGTCGGGATATACCGTAGGGGACCACCTGAAGGCCCTGGTAGACCATATCGGTGGCGGTGTCGTGGATTTCGTGCTGGCCAATACCGGCACTCCTGCCGCCGACGTTTTGAAAAAATACGAAAAGGCCCATGCCTATCCGGTATCCATTGACCGGAAAAAAGTGGAATCCCTGGGAGCTTCCCTCATTGAAGCAGACCTGTTGGGGCCGGCTCGGGAAGCGGTGCAGGATACAAATGTACTGGCTGAGGAACTCATGCAGATTCATAATCTGCTGCAGGCCAAGATTCCACCGGAAGCGCTGGACGAGTATCTGAAAAGGAGTCACTAATGTCATTTACAGAACAGGTCAAAAACGAGCTGGCCCGTATCCGGCGAGACGATAAATCCTGCCGCACGGCGGAGCTGCTCGCTCTTCTCCGCATGAGCGGCTCCTTCATCACCGGTTCCGGCGGCCGATGGGGACTGGAGTTTTCTACGGGAAACAGCGCCGTAGCCCGCCGGGTCCTTGTGTATCTGAAAAAGGACTTCGGTTTCATGCCCAGCGCCATGGTGCGGCAGGGGAGAAGGCTCCGCAAGAAAAATGTGTACACCCTGGTGGTCCAGCCTTCTGAGCAGGGACTGGCATTTCTCGATACCATGGGATTATCTCCTATGGCTGCTGTAGATGATGAGGCTTTCCTGGAGACCATGGAAGAGAAGCGGGCCTATCTGGCCGGCGCCTTTCTGGGCGGCGGCTCTGTGAGCCGTCCCCAGAGCGATTACCATCTGGAAATGGTGACACAGTCCTACCGTTTCGCCGAGGAAATCGTAAAAACTATGGCTGCTTTCAAGCTGAATGCCCGGATGACGGACCGAAAAAACGATTATATTGTATATATAAAAGATGGGGATGAGGTATCTGAGCTGCTCCAGATCCTGGGGGCCAGCCAGAGTTATCTGGACTTTGAAAGTGTGCGGGTAGTGAAGGACATGAGAAATCGGGTGAACCGGCAGGTGAACTGTGAGACCGCCAATCTCCAGAAAACCGTGGATGCCGCTGTCCACCAGACCCATATGGTGCAGAAACTGCTGGACCGGGTACCACGGTCTTCTCTCTCTCCCAAAATCCGGGAAGCCTGCGACCTGCGCCTGGCTAATCCCAATGCCAGTCTGGCGGAACTGGCGGCTCTCTGCGGTATTACCAAGTCCGGTCTTGCCCATCGCTTCAAAAAAATAGAAGCCCTGGCAGAGGAAAAACATTCGGACCTCTAGGGAAACGCTGGTCAATTCGCAGAGTCAGGGAAGTGCTGATTCGTAATTCTATTTCATTTATATATAAATGTGAGGTCAATAATCCAATCTGTTATGTTAAAAAAATATATCAAAACATTGTTAGTATCCGGTCTTGTACTACTAGGCGGCGCCGGGGTATCGGCGGCTTCTCCGCTGGATGAGAACTATACCACACTTCCCCTGAAGGAGACGAAAACGGAAGGAACCCTCATTTTTTCCGACTGCCCGGAATATGCGGACAAGACAGGTATTCTCTATGAGGGAACCGTGAAACCGGGGAAGGGACGGGTCTATTATTACCACGTCAATGAAACCGGCGGTCCTGCTCGGGTGCTGGTGTATGCGAAGTCGGCAAAGAAACAGCCATTGACGATCCTTCGCAGAGTTAAAGGGGATGCCAGCAGCAGTTACGTTCCCACAGGGGCCACCCTTTCCTTTCGGGAAGCCGTGGAACCGGCAGGGAAACCTGAGACCCTGACCATTAAAGATAAAAACAAAGTGATTCTTTACGACGATGATCCAGACGGTATCAATGAAGAGGATCTCGTGAGCGGCATGGTGGAAGTGGAAACAAAGGCGCCGGTTACTTTGGGCGTAGCCATTGTGCCCGATGGCAGTGATGAGGATGTAAAGCAGTCCCTGGACACAGCCCTGCCCCTGCCTCCGGATACCCATGAAATGGGGGGAACCTTTGCCAGGGATATTTACCTTGAAAACAAATCCTGGGACTTTGCCAAAGGCCCGGTGGCTCTTTCGGTGGGAAATTCCATTCCTTTCCAGAAAGGGATGGATGAACTGTCCCGGGTGAAACGGGAAAATACCGGGGACTACGGCGTGACCTACCATGTAACTTTCCATAATCAGGGAAAGGGCCGGTATAACCTGTATGTGAATGCCCAGGGCGGTGTATACCTTGGCACATTCCAGATTGGTCCCGATGAGAAACTTCTTCGTACCTACCGCACCGATGGGAAGCTGGGAGGCCGCTGGTTTGGAAATGGCACTGAGGATGACTATATTTCCTGTGGGTCCTGGGACATGGGAAAGGACCTGTACATCCGCTTTATCCCAGCCGGTGCCGCTTACCTGCCTATCCGGTTCCTTATGGTCCCGGAAAAAGACAATGGATAAATCCGCCGGTTCATGTATAATGAATAAAAAGATTTTCCCTGGAGCCGGGGATTGGGGCTTCACAGGCGACATGCCTGGATTGTATGAAATTAAGGAGATGTCCTATGCAGTATATTCAGTTCCGTGTCGGTGATATCGTGCAGATGAAAAAGAAACATCCCTGCGGCAGCCAGGAGTGGGAGGTGCTGCAGCTGGGAAGTGATATGCGGGTGAAATGCAGGGGCTGCGGACACATTGCCCTTATTCCCCGTCCCCGTTTCCTGAAGGGGGCCAGAAAAGTCCTGAATCGGGACGTAACGAAGGACGTTCCGTTGGCCAAAAGAACAGAGGAATCCACAGAGGGGTAATAGCAGGGGCTGACGGCTTACCGCTCACAGCCATCTGTCATGGGATTTCCTGGATTCGGCTTTTCTCTAGGAAAGCGCTGATTAATTCGCAGAGTCAGATTTCGTAAGGATTTTTATGCACTGCTTCGTCATAACTCGGCCAAGAATAAAAGGAAGGCGCTTTAATGTGCAGAGAAAGCGCCAACTTATCTTGGCTCAGCAGTCCTATGCAGGACTGCTGCCTTAAATAGCTCGCTATTCGCGTCGAGTTATTCCTTGCATTGCATAAAAATCCAAGAATGAAATCTGACAACGATTTAATCAGTGCTTCCCTAGCAATAAAAAAGAATCCCGATGGATATCGAATGGGGTGCTTTATGAATTTGTGCACCCCATCAGCCCTCCGCACTTTTCAATCTTCACTTTGAGATGTAAATTCCCTTCAAAAAAATTGTAAAAAAGGGGTAGACAGACAGGGCTGTTAATGCTATAATCTATAAACGTGATGAGGACATACCTCCGAGTGAGCAAAAAAGTGCTTGACAAGTGAGACGAAATTATGTATAATATATCTCGTCACTTGCGTGCTGGCGTAGCTCAGTTGGTAGAGCAGCTGATTTGTAATCAGCAGGTCGTAGGTTCAAGTCCTATTGCCAGCTCCAGTATGGGCGGATTCCCGAGTGGTTAAAGGGAGCAGACTGTAAATCTGCCGGCTTTGCCTTCATAGGTTCGAATCCTATTCCGCCCACCAAATATCGCGGGGTGGAGCAGTTGGCAGCTCGTCGGGCTCATAACCCGAAGGTCGCAGGTTCAAGTCCTGCCCCCGCTACCATGATAATCATTTCCTTTATATAGATGTGCTGATATAGCTCAGTTGGTAGAGCGTATCCTTGGTAAGGATAAGGTCACCAGTTCAATCCTGGTTATCAGCTCCATGGCGGCTTAGCTCAGCTGGCTAGAGCAAGCGGTTCATACCCGCTGTGTCCGGAGTTCAAATCTCTGAGCCGCCACCAAACACCGTAGAAAAGAGTTCTCCAAGGAGAGCTCTTTTTACTGTTATCCATACGTTCGGAAGGGGTAGGATGCCCATCCGGCGGAAGGAGAACAGGTTACCATTCTGTTTTTATGAAAATGCAGATGGAATTGTGCTTCGTTTCTTGTATACCATTGACTTTCAATGTATAATAAATAAAGCGCAAATCTATTTTTGCAAATTCTTTTTTGTATAAGGAGAGAAAAGAAATGGCAAAAGCTCATTACGAAAGAACAAAACCGCATGTTAACATTGGCACCATCGGCCATGTCGATCATGGTAAAACAACCCTGACCGCTGCTATCACCAAAGTGCTGTCCGAAGAAGGTAAAGCAAACTTCCTGGACTATGCTTCCATTGATAAAGCTCCGGAAGAAAGAGCCCGTGGTATCACAATCAACACCTCCACCGTTGAATATGAAACCGAAAAACGTCACTATGCACATGTTGACTGCCCAGGGCATGCCGACTATGTAAAGAACATGATCACCGGTGCAGCTCAGATGGATGGCGCTATCCTCGTAGTATCTGCAGCTGATGGCCCGATGCCCCAGACCCGTGAACATATCCTCCTTGCTAAACAGGTCGGTGTTCCGGCAATCGTAGTATTCCTGAACAAAGCTGACCAGG
>NZ_UQKJ01000098.1 GCF_900541605.1 uncultured Dialister sp.
TTGCATGAAAATACATGTATAATCGGACTCTGCGAATTAATCAGCGCTTCCCTAGTCCCCCTTATGCCCCCGCTTCAACGAGCGAAGGGAGTTGAAGCCACAACCCGGTGAACGAGTGGCGGCGATGTTCACCCACCACCCTTAGCCCCATCCCCCCGGGCAGCCCGTCATCCAACCGGAGTTCCCCATTTCCCCGCCTCCAAAGTTCGAGTATAATAATATATAAGATGAATCATAGTAGAGTAAGGAGGTCATACCCATGAAACTGCCCATGAAAAATCCAGCCCTTCTCCGTCCCGGTCCCAAAACGGAAGGATACCTGCTGTCCGCCATGAACCTGTGGAATACGCCCCTGTCCCTGTGGGGCCTGTCCCAGGTCCACATCCCCAAAGATGCGGAAATCCTTGACATCGGGTGCGGCGGGGGTAAGACCATTTCCCGTCTTTTGAAAAAAGCGCCGGAGGGCCACGTCTATGGCATTGATTCTTCCTTCCGGGCTGTCGATTTTTCCTGGCGCCTCAATGAAGAGGCCATCCGGGATGGGCGCTGCCAGATTGTGGAGGGATCTGCAGAAGCCCTCCCCTTCGATGACAACTGGTTTTCCCTGGTCATTGCAGAGGAGACCTTCTACTTCTGGAAAGATCCTGCTGCCTGCCTGAAGGAGATTTACCGGGTCCTGAAGCCGGGAGGCCAGCTCCTTCTCCTTCATTCCAAAGGAGCCCTGCCGCCGGATAAGATTTATGAAAAACTGATTCCCCATATGAAGGTGTACCGGCCGAAAGAACTCAAAGAATACCTGGAAGAGGCAGGATTCCGCAATGTGGATGTCCATTCCCGGCTGAGTGCTCTTGCAATCACATCGGTGAAGCCTCTCTCGGTACTGGACCAGGCAAAGAAGCGGCTGAAACTCTCCTCTTCCATTCCCTATGGCAAGCTCACCGCTATCGCCGTCAGTGCCGCAGCCCTTGGCCTTGCTGCCTACGGCGTTTCCAGAAAGGGAAAATAAATTCCCCAACCCATGATTTTCTGCAAAATCCGGAAACCAACTACAGCATGGGATGCAGCCTTCATTAATGGTGTATAAATCTTTTGCGTAAACTTAAATTTTATGATTGACATTTCTCACAGAATTTTCTATAATAGATTTATTCTAGAATCTGTTTCGCAGGTTCTAGAATAGGGGCATTTATTTGTCCCAAAGGTATTCTTTCTATATGGTTCCGGTTCCCGGGATTAGCGCACCTCGACTGTATGGAAAGAAAATGAAAGAGCGGGATCCCCCTAAGTCCCGCTCCTTTCCTTTATATATTTTTACATTTGCTATTGGTTTGCATATCTCAAAAATTATAAACAAGATTCACATACTGTATAAATAGAATGTTGTCCCTGCCACCAAAGGCCGGGCTATATTAGTTCCCCCGGGTCATTTTCTACAGGTTCGACAATATGGGACTGTTTCCATGGTCCCACCATAGATAGGACAATATTATTTACATCACTTTTTAGTACATTTTGCGTTTGACAATAGGGGTAATAGTCTTTTATAATAGTCCTAAGTTAGGGGTTCTATTTTTATGTATCCTGCAATATAGGGGACACAAATCTATGCCAAGATAATTCGATTTTCAAAGCCTGGGCAGTTCAGGGTGTCTGCCAAACAGCAGATGTTTGCCTTATGGCGGTAATGTCGAAAACTTTCCTTTACAGAGGAAAATCTGTCTCCTGTATAAACATCCGATAACTTCCTGTTCTTCATTCGCGGGGGAGTAAGCATGGAGGGAAAAAAATGCACCCCTGTCTGACCGCAATGGTAGAGCGGCCGATTCATCGGTATGTCATCAGGATAAAAATTTTTAGGGGAAAAGCGAGGTTACTATGGCAAAGTCAGAAAAAAGAGCAGTACATATGAAGGGGATTCGGAGCAGGATTCTCAGAACTGCGGAGAATCTGTTCCTGGAACAGGGATACAAGACGACCACCATTCGCCAGATCGTACAGGATTCCGGAATCACCTCCGGAAGTATCTATAATATATATGAAGACAAAGAACACCTCTTTGCTGCACTGATTGATGAATTTCTTGATGATGCTGCAAAGCGGGTAGGTGAAGCACTGGCAGACAAGACTCCGGAGCAGCGTCTTGTTGCTTACATTGCCATGGAGCTTTTCTACGTGGAAAAGAATCCGGTTATCCGGGAAATGATGTATGCCGCCCATACATCTCCCATGATTATGGAAAGCGTCATTGAAAACCATGCCTATCTGGCACGGGAAGTATGGGACGCCCGGAGGCACACAAAGATTGAAAGCCTCCACACCGCTATTCTTCTTGCGGAAGGTGCCGTTTCTTCCTACGTTCTCTGCTTTGATTTCTCCGAGAAACTGGACTACAGCTCCATTCGGAAACGGGTCATGTTCTCCATTCTCCAGACCATGGGCCTGGATACCCGGGAAACGAACAGACTCATCCAGTACATGGAAGAAAATAAGGACCTCTGGCTGGACCTGGCAGAACAGGTGCTCCACCACTCCGATGAAGCCGATAAATAAGACAATCCAAAAAGAAGCCGTAAACGAATCGTTTACGACTTCTTTTTATATGCATGAAACCAATGCGGTTTTGGATTGGATATGATCTGCCGCCTCTTCAAAGCCCTTCTATCCCCAGCCTTTACCACCCCCTTCTCCAGGGATAACGGATAGAGTCATCGATACGCCATACGCATCATAGGGCGCTCTATGAATTGTGCGTTGTTCCTTCACCCCTGGCTGATGTCCCTTTTGTATATCCCCCTATACGCTGCCTCCCTTCTTTCACACCGCTCTTCCCATGGCTTCTGCTTCCGCCAGCTCCCGGTGACCCCGGATGGTGCCGTCAGCAGTGGTTCTTCCGGCAAAGATGACGCCTCTCAGTTTTGCCTTATTGAAAACCTTCAGCCATCCTTCGACGCCACCGATGGCATGCTGGGGTGTATCCTTTTCTCCGGATTCCGCCGTGGTGAGGAGGTATACATCCCGGAAATCATAGTCCGCCGTATAGAGGCAGTTCGTCCGATCCAGTAGGGTCTTCATCTGCCCGCTCATTTCGTAGTAGTAAATGGGCGTTGCAAAAACGACCACATCGGAGCGGCGGATTTTCTGTACCACTTCCTCCGCATCGTCACTGTTCACCACGCAGCTTTTTGTTTTAAGGCAGCCCCAGCAGCCGATACAGAAACCGATCCGTTTTCCTGCCATAGGCACAAATTCCACTTCATTTCCCGCTTCTTCCGCTCCTTTGGCAAAGGACCGGGCCAGGATATTGGAATTTCCGTGAAGCCTCGGACTGGTACCGATAATCAATACTTTTTTACCCATCGAAATTACCTCCCATTCTGCGATGATGCCATATGGTGGAACCGGCGAAAGCCAAATCCCGCCATGAGGACTGTGGAAATAAAGAGCCCCAGAAGGCTGAAATACAAGGGCATGCTCACCAGCTGGGGCATAGTGACATAGCGGAGCGCCTCATTGGCATAGACCAGGGGATTCAGCAGGACCAGGACCTGGAAGACAGGCACAGAAGACAGGGCTCCCCAGCTGAAGAAGATGGCTCCCGTGAATACCAGGGGCATAAGAAATCCGGGAAACATGGCTGCAATTTCCATAGGCTTCACAATGGTGCCCACCAGGAGTCCCAAAGAAGCGGAAGCCAGGGCAATAAGCAGGAGCAGCGGCACAAGGGCCAGCACCGTTTCTACGGTCAGCACCAGATGGAGCCCACTTCCCATGAAGAGGAGAGATACCGGCAGCACCAGGAGTCCCCCGATGAATGCCTCGATAATCCCCACCGCCATCTTGGCCAGGGCGATGAGATTCACCGGCACCGGCGCCTGCAGGCGGTCCTCGATTTCGTGGCGGTTATTGAAATCCATGGTAAAAGGAATGGCCGTGCCATGGATACCGGTGATGAGGATACTCATGCCCACCATGCCCCAGAACATCTGGGACTGGAAATGGTCCGGCATCATGCCGATGGCCGGAAGGATATAGCCATAAATAATGATCAGCACCGCCGGCAGCATCATGACCCGGAAAATGAATTCTCCCTTGTCCCGCCACTGGGCTAAAAGATCCCTTTCTACCATGGCTGCAAAAACGGAACGGTAATACCTGCTATTGAACATCTGCATTAAGCCCCTTTCCTGTAAGATACACAAACACATCATTCAGATTGAACGGACTCTCTCCATCCGAAGCTGCTCTTTCCGGCTCGTGGTGAGAAAGGACCGTTTCCTCAGGAACCAGGGCCTTCAATTCCCGGCTCGTTCCGAAAGCTTTGATTTCTCCCCCATTCACAATGGCAATGTGGCGGCAGAACCGTTCCGGTTCCTCCATATAATGGGTGGTGAGGAAAATGGTGGTGCCCTCCCGATTCAGCGCCAGCATCTGTTCCCAGAGAATTTCCCGGTAGTTGGGATCCAGCCCCGTAGTGGGCTCATCGAGGAAAAGAATCTCCGGCCGATGCATGATGGCCCTCGCTATCTTCAAACGCTGGGACATGCCGCCGGAAAAGGAGGATACCCGGTC
The DNA here is from genome assembly GCF_900541605.1 of uncultured Dialister sp. Taxonomy (GTDB): domain Bacteria; phylum Bacillota; class Negativicutes; order Veillonellales; family Dialisteraceae; genus Dialister. Next base: position 4,570 of record NZ_UQKJ01000098.1, read on the forward strand.
ATCCCGACGCTCCCAGAAGCCAAACTCTTTCAGCAGTTCATCGGCTCGGTTGGAAGCCTCTTTCCGCTCCATTCCAAAGTACCGCCCGTGAAAAAGGAGGTTTTCCCTTGCCGTCAGGCTGCGGTCCAGATTATTGTGCTGGGCCACCACCCCAATTTTAGCGCGGGCTCTTACCGGGTCCTCCCGCACCGATTTCCCATCCAGGAAAATCTCACCGCCATCCGCCGCCAGTCCGGTGGTGAGCATGGCGATGGTGGTACTCTTCCCGGCCCCATTGGGTCCCAGGAACCCAAAGATTTCTCCCCTTTCCACCTGGAAAGAAATCCCCTTCACCGCTTCCACGGGGTGCCCGTTTTTCTGGAGAAAGGACTTCCTTAAATTTTTCACATCCAATATTACATCATCCATGGTCCTGCTCCTTCCCTGAAAGCCAAATCCCTTCGACTTTAGATTATTCTACATTTCTCTTATTATAGATATGATATTTCTAAAAATAAGGCTTCCTGGAGATTCCATTTCCGGAAGCCATGATGGAGGACTGCCTTCTTGTCCCCGCGTCTTTATTCATTATATCTTATATTCGCGATATGTCAATTTATTTTACAGTAAAATAGTCGGAAAGTAAGAAAGTGGGTTAGTGGGTTGGTGAAATAGTGAGAAAGGTTGATTTTCACCGGATGATCTAAGGAAGCACTGATTCATTCGCAGAGTCAGATTTCATAAGGATTTTTATGCACTGCTTCGTCATAACTCTCCTTAAATAGCTCGCTATTCGCGTCGAGTTATTCCTCGCATTGCATAAAAATCCAAGAATAAAATCTGACAACGATTTAATCAGTGCTTCCTTAACGATATTTTTAAACACAGGAAAAGGAAGCTTCCCGTTCATGGTAAGCTTCCTTCTTGCCTTTGGAAATATGGTGGTTATTTTTCAATTCCCCTGACTTTCATCAACCTGCACATCCCGCAGGGTGAAAGCCCCTTCCGGCCGGAATGACAGGGCAATGTCTGTCATTTGGGCCGGTGTTTCTCTCATGCCGTGATCCATCCAGAGGCAGAGGTTATTATAGATACCGCCGATGTGATAGGAAATCATGAACCGATCCCTGAGAGACAATTTCCGGCCCGGATCCGTGAGCCGGAAGCACCAGTTCAGCACATCCAGCAGGAGGTAGGACAGGCCATTCTTGTGCATGAGGAGCAAATCATGTCGATGACCATAAAAGGTACTGAAAATCTGCTGCATATAAGCATGAAATGTCCGGTCGGAGCCCGTCCGGTAAGCCTCCTGGTATTCGTTCATAATAGTCATCAGATAGAACCGCAGGATATCTTCCTTACCGGAGAAATGGCGGTAATAGCTGGAACGGTTCACCCCCGCCTTGTCTGCGATTTCCCCGATAGAAATACTGCCATAGTCTTTTGTCTCCATCAGTATCAGCAGCGCCTCTGTCAGGTACTGCCGAATCTGCTGTCCCGTCAGGCCTTTGATCCGCATAGCCACAAAATCCCCCTTCTGTTGCAACCGCCCTCTGGGGCCTTGATAAAAGAAACAGTTGTTGCTATCATGATAGCGTAATCGTTCAATAAAAGCAAGCAGCATCCGATGGAGGCCTTTAAAATGAAAGCAATCAGAAATAATCTCTACCAGTTTTCCCTGTACATTCCACCCATGGACTTTACAATCCATCAGTACCTCTTAAATACGGACCCGGCCATTCTCTTTGCCGCCGGTACGGTGCAGCAGGCAGCAGCCATCCTGCCGGACCTGAAAACCATCCTTGGTAAAAAGCCCCTCAAATACGTCTTCGTCTCCCACATGGAATCCGATGAAGCCGGAGGTCTCCGGGTACTGCAGAAAGAATACCCGGACCTTACCGTCATTGCCGGTGCCATTACGGCCCGGGAACTCCCAGGCTACGGCTACACCGGGAAAATGATCACACGCCGCAGCGGCGAGTCCCTGACTGATGGGGATCTTTCCCTCTCCTTTATCGACTACCCCTCCGAAGTGCACCTGCAGGATGGCCTTTTGGCCTGTGAAAAGAACAGCGGCATCCTCTACTCGGCGGACCTTTTCCTGCGCTTCGGCAACGGCATGGGCCAGGTCATCCGGAAAGACTGGCACAGTGAAGTAGAACACATCGATACCCAGCGGGTCCCTAATGAAGAAGCCCGTAAAAAACTGCAGCAGCGCCTGGAATCCCTGCATCCTGCCTTTCTGGCCGTAGGCCACGGCTATTGCATAGACTGTATGGGATAAGAAATAAAACTTCCCGACCCGTATGGAAGAGAAGTCCTACGCTGACAGCCCGTTCGCAGCGGGAATCGTAGATGGGTACCGGATGGAAGCGCCGCAGGCTGGCCTGGTAAGCTGATAGATGTAAGCCTCTCTGCCAGTCACGGGCTCCCATTTCCATTCCCATTTATTAATAAACCATTAAATATCCGAAAACAGGTTGTGATTTTACCCCCGAAAAGGCATTTTAATATATGGAGGGGTAAATCAGAGGCTCTCTTAAGAGCTGGTGATTTTCACAAAAGTATGACTTCCTTCCCAAATCCCAGGCAGGGAAAAAGGTCAGAAAAGAAAATCTCCCGTTTGCGCAGGGGCTTCTCCTATCCCCCGCTCCCGTCCGGACAGAAGCGGTCAGCAGAATTCTGCAAAGCAGTACCCAGCTTCACAAATGCGAAAACACGGAATATCGCCACTACATATCTCTTCACCGAACGGCAGGCTTTGAC
>NZ_UQKJ01000099.1 GCF_900541605.1 uncultured Dialister sp.
TGCATGAAAATACATGTATAATCGGACTCTGCGAATTAATCAGCGCTTCCTTAAAAATCTCATCAGTAAAATCGTTGGAAATATACTGTTTCATAGAAATTTTCCCTTACCTTTCACCCACCGGGGAGAACATTTTCGCTTACATGCTTTATAAGCAGTCCTCCAGATAATATTAATTCCGGGACATGCAATTGTATGCCCCAACCGGGCTTGTGCTGCCATTTCATTGCCACTTCCGGAAAGATGTGCTATGATTGTCCGTGTATTGATACCATGCTATTGATTAATGGAGCAGGATTATGAACGAAGCCGGAAAAAATAACAATCTGGAAATCTTTGACCATGCCCCTATCCCCAGGGCCATCCTCACCAATACCGTTCCTGCCATGGCGGCTATGCTCATGGTCCTTTTATATAACCTGGCGGATACATTCTTCGTAGGCCAGACCCACAATGCCCTCATGGTAGCCGCCGTTTCCCTGGCAACTCCTGTATTTCTCATGTTCATGGCTTTGGGAACTATTTTCGGCATCGGCGGGACCAGCGTCATTTCCAGGTCTTTGGGCGAAAAGAAACTGTTCTATGCTCGAAAAGTTTCTTCCTTCTGCATGTGGGGAGCTGTAGTGACCGGGCTTGTCTTTGCAATCCTTATCTTCCTGTTTGCAGATCCGATACTCCGTCTGATTGGTGCCAGTGAGGACACCTGGGACTATACGAAGCAGTATCTTTTGATTGTTACAGCGGCCGGTCCTTTTGTACTGCTGTCAAACTGCTATGCCAATATTATCCGGGCCGAAGGAAGAGCAGGCACGGCCATGGCGGGACAGCTCGTCGGCAATATCCTGAACATTCTCCTGGATCCTGTCCTGATTCTTAGCCTTGGATGGGGCGCAGCCGGTGCCGCCCTGGCGACATCCATAAGCAACGTAGCCGGTGCAGTATTTTATATCCAATACCTCTATTCCGGAAAGTCCATGCTTACGCCGTCACTCCTGTATTTCACCTGGAAGGAAAATATCCTCCAAAATGTCCTCTCCATCGGAATTCCTGCTTCTTTGGGGGATATGCTGATGAGCGTATCCAATATTGCCTCCAATGCCCTGATTTCTACTTACGGAGACATGGCAGTGGCAGGATTTGGTGTATCCATGAAGATAACCATGATTACCGGCATGATCTGTATCGGCTTCGGCCAGGGTGTGCAGCCTCTTTTCGGATACTGTATTGGTGCCGGAAAAGGGACCCGGTTCCAAAAATCCCTGTTTTATTCTGCCTGCTCTGCCTTTATAATGAGCACGATGATGACCATTTTCTGCTACTGTTTCATTGATTATCTGGTCAGTGCCTTTCTTACTGATACCACGGCCTATGAATATGCCCTGCATTTTGCTGAAATCCTGCTTTCCACCAGTTTCTTCTTCGGCCTTTACTACGTCTTTCTTAATGCCCTCCAGGCTATGGGGGAAGCTGGCAGAGCGCTCATTATCAATCTCAGCCGACAGGGAATTATTTATCTTCCCGTCCTTTTTTATCTGGATCACCGTTTCGGCATAAGCGGACTTCTCTGGGCGCAGCCGGTGGCAGATGTGCTGTCCCTGGTGCTGGTCATCCTGCTTTACCGTTCCGCCTGGAAACAATGGAGAAAAAGGAGAATCTGAAATATGAAACCATCTGAACGGGATGTTTCCTTCCGTTATCTGGGGTACATCATCGGAATGAATCTCCTCTGTATCGGCATTAACCTGAACATCCGATCCGATTTGGGAGTGGCCGCTTTCAGCACCCTTCCCTACGCCCTGAGCCAGGTTTTTACCGGTCTTACGTTCGGAGAAATGAATGTGATCATTTACATTCTACTGGTATCCCTGCAGTTCCTCATAGAGAGGCACCTATCCCTCCCTCTCCTTGCAGAAATTCCCTTTTCCTTTGTTTTCGGGCTTCTAGTGGACTTCTATGGCCTGATCCTGCCGGCAGTCGATTTCTCCCTGTCGCTTCGAATACCGGTCCTTCTGGCAGGCAATACGCTGAGCGGCATCGGGGTCTTCCTCATGGTCCGTGGACAGCTGGTGGTGGCACCGGTGGACGGTATTGTGGCCAGTGTCTTCAAGGTATACTGCCACCCCTACTCTATCTGCAAGAACTGTTTTGACCTGTCCATGCTGTCTATCACTGTGATTTTCTGCCTCCTCTGGCATACCCCCTTTTACGGTATCGGTCTGGGCACCATATTTTCTGCCTTCTACGTAGGCCGGGTCATCCGGCTCTGTGAAAAGGTATGTGCATCATGATTCGCCCCAAGGATTCCCCATTCCTGATACACAGCGCAAAAACCTGCCCGGCAATGATGCCGGACAGGTTTTTTGACATGCCTGTGAAATTGGATCCCTCAGACGTCACTATACGAACCGGCGTCTTGCCCCCAAGGGCGATATAAACCCGAATGGTTTCTGGGGAAAAGACCATTCTCCGGTATTTTCAAAACTTTTGGGAACCTGCCGCCATTTCTCAGCAGGTATGGCATTCGTCGTAGAGTCCCTTTTCCTTGAGAAGGTTGATGACCGTATTTCCGATATCCGCCACTGTCTTTGCCACCGGGATGCCGACGGCGTTCAATGCGGCAATCTTCTCTGCTGCGGTGCCTTTGCCGCCGGAAATGATGGCGCCGGCGTGGCCCATCCGTTTTCCTGGAGGTGCCATGCGGCCGGCAATGAAGGCTGCCACCGGTTTCTTCATGTGTTCATGGATCCAGGCTGCTGCCCGCTCTTCTGCGTTGCCCCCGATTTCACCGATCAGGAGAACCGCTTCCGTTTCCGGATCTTCTTCGAAAAGTTTCAGTGCATCGATGAAATCCGTACCCTTAATGGGGTCCCCGCCAATGCCGATGGCCGTGGTCTGGCCGATGCCGGCCTGGGTGAGCTGGTAAGTAGCTTCATAGGTGAGGGTACCGGACTTGGAGATAACCCCTACGTGGCCTTTCTTATAAATCTGGGAAGGAATGATACCGATATTGCATTCTCCCACGGAAATGATGCCGGGGCAGTTCGGCCCGATGAGACGGGTCTTTTTCCCTTCCATGTACCGGTGCACCTTGACCATATCTTCCACCGGGATATGTTCCGTAATACATACCACCAGGTCCAGCTTTGCTTCTACCGCTTCCAGGATAGCATCCGCCGCAAAGGGAGCGGGAACGAAGATAACGGACGCCGTAGCGCCAGTCACCTGGACTGCATCGCGGACTGTATTGAATACAGGCACCCCGTTGCACACCTGTCCTGCTTTACCGGGGGCCGTGCCGCCTACGATATTCGTGCCGTAGGCCTGCATCTGTTCTGTATGGAAACGGGCTGCCTTGCCGGTGATGCCCTGTACAATGACCTTCGTATCTTTATGAATTAAAATACTCATTTGCCCCTCCTCATTTTCCTTCCCGCTGTTCTTTCGCCAGGCGGATGGCAGTCTTGGCGCCTTCATCCATATCTGCCGCAGGGAACAGATTCTTTATATTCGCTTTATGGAGAATTTCCCGTCCCATTTCCACATTTCGTCCTTCCAGACGGACGATGACAGGAATGGGGAATTCTTCTTTTCCGCCGGAAAGTTCCGCTGCCGCTTCCACAATACCCGTGGCAATGACGTCGCATTTATTGATGCCACCGAAAATATTGATCAGTATACTGTGGGCCTGGCTGCCTTCCAGCATGATTTTAAAGGCCGCCACGATTTTTTCCGGTGTGGAATCGCCGCCAACGTCCAGGAAGTTGGCCGGATCTCCGCCATTTTCCTTAATAATATCTACGGTCGCCATGGCAAGGCCGGCACCGTTGACCATGCAGGCTACGTCGCCGCCCAGGTTCACGTAGTTCAGGCCTTCCGCCGCCGCTTCCCGTTCTTTCGGGTCCTCTTCCGTAATATCACGGAGCGCCATGATATCCGGATGACGGGTCAGTGTGCTGTCATCGAAATTCAGCTTCGCATCCAGCGCCAGCACTTCATTTTCTTCGGTCACCACCAACGGGTTGCATTCAGCCAGGGAGCAGTCCTTGTCCACAAAAAGCTTGTAGAGGTACTTCATGAAGGTGGCCGCTTTCCGTACCACCGCCGGTTCCATATGGAGGGCATAGGCCATGCGGTTTGCCTGGAAATCGGCGAGACCGATAGCGGGGTCAATGTATTCCTTCAGGATGGCTTCCGGTTTTTCCGCTGCCACATCTTCGATGGACATGCCGCCGCATTCAGAGGCCATCATCACCACTCCCCGGGATTCCCGGTCCGCCAGGAAGGAAATATAGTATTCCTTCTTGATATGGGCACCGGCTTCGATGAGAAGGCGGTTTACTTTCTTACCCTGGGGCCCGGTCTGCCGGGTGACGAGGATGCTCCCCAGGAGGTCCTTTGCGTATTTCCGCACTTCCTCCAGGGAGTGGGCCAGCTTCACGCCTCCCGCTTCCCCGCGGCCGCCGGCATGGATCTGGGCTTTTACAACAACCACCGGTGTATCAAGGCGCTTTGCATTGGCCACTGCCTCTTCCACCGTAAATGCCGGATATCCTTCCGGCACATGGATGCCATATTCCTTCATAATGGCTTTACTCTGGTATTCATGAATATTCATGAAAATTCTCCTTTCGGAAATGGAAGAGCCGAATTTTACTCCGGTTCTTTCTTCATGACAGCGTATAGAATTACAATTCCTATCATACCACTTTATGTATCCGCAAAAAAGATGATTGCTCCTTAATATAGTATACTTTGCAAAACTAGCATAGCCTTAATAGTGTTCATTGCAAAAAAGGTATAGGCTGAGAACAACCGGCCCAGAAGGGGCAGGGATAATTTCAGGAAAGAGGCCCAGCCTCCAGGGTCAGATAGCGGCCGGTCATATCATCCAGGATGAAATCATTGGCAAAGAGGAGGGTGCCCCGGAAAGAGGAGATGTCATGGATTTCCTGTCCTTCATTCACCCCTTCATACCGGCCATTCCGATACTGCAGGCGCACCCAGGCCGGTTGGCTTCCGCCGCCATACCGTTTCACCAGGAGATCCTTCCATTTTCCCTTTTCTCCATCCACTGCGATGAGGGGACTGTGGATAATGGTCAATGTCTGGGATACCCGCCACCGGTCTTTTCCATGGGGCACAAGAATGGCCAGGGTGCTGCCGCCGGTGCCCGATGTCCAGGGACCCCGGAGAAGGACAAGGGCCTCCATTTTCCCATCGCCCGCCAGATCCACCCTGTGGTAACTGTATTTCGTATCTTTCCATTGGTCCCGGGGAATATCCATATCCCGAATCACCGCCCGGCGGATAGCCTCCGATGGTTCCTCTTCCACCAGCAGCTTCCGGAAACCGCTGCCTGTCTCCAGGGATTCCAGGGATACATAGCTCTGCCCCAGCAGGTCCGATGCTTCCGCAGCGCCGGTGACTCCCAGGCAGAGGACCGCCGCCAGGAGAACTTTTACAGGATAATGGTCCATAAAATGCCTCCATAGATTTCAGCCGGCGAAGAGATGTATATATTTCCTCTCTTCCGCCAAACAGAGAATTGATTTTATTTTTACAACTTCATGGTATCATAAAAACAGGATCAATACTTTCCTTTGTAAAAAGAATAAAACCTGGTAAGGAAGGAGCATCCCCATGAAAAAGACCTATGTGGTAGATACGAATGTACTGGTGCAGTCCCCCTACGGACTCTACGCGTTCGAGGAGAATGAGGTGGTCATTCCCCTGGTGGTGGTGGAAGAACTGGATGGTCTGAAGAAGGCGGAAGGCGAAAAGGGAGCCAATGCCCGGCAGGCCATCCGCCTTCTGGACAGCCTCCGGCAGCGGGGCAACCTGCTCGAAGGAGTGCCCATCCAGAATGGTGGCACCGTGCGGGTGGAAACAAACTGCGTAGATGTCACCCTTCCCCGGGACCTGCCGGAAAATGAATCGGATAACCGGATTCTCATGGTCTGCAAAGGCTTGAAGGAGGCAGACCCCTGCCGGGATGTAATACTGGTAACAAAGGACATCGTACTCCGCATTAAGGCCCAGCTCCTTTCCATCCGGGCAGAAGATTTCGAAGCGGAGCAGGTATCCCGGCAGGAGGCCAATTACACCGGCCGGGGCCACGCTTACCTTCCCCAGAACTCGGTGGGAGATTTCAAAAATGGCGGCGTTCCCCTTTCCCTCCTGTATCATACCGATGATAACGGAAATCCCCTGCCCCTGTCTTTCACGGAAAATGAATTTTTCCTCCTCACCCCCGATGAATCGGCCGGTGTCACCCTGCTGGGCCGGGTGGAAGGACAGCAGATGGTGCCCCTCCGTTACCGCAAACAGCGTCCCTACGGCGTAACACCAAGGAATGTGGGACAGTACTTCCTCCAGGAAGCCCTCATGGAAAGTGCGGAAAAGGCTCCCCTGGTCATTGTGAAGGGCATGGCCGGCACCGCCAAGACCTTCTACTCCATCGCCGTGGGTCTGGAGAAGGTCTTCAACAACCCCACCGGCGAATACCGGCGCATCATCGTGTCCCGGCCTAACGCCCAGTTCGACGATGACATCGGTTTCCTCCCGGGCACGGAACAGGAAAAGATTCCCCCCCCTCATGCGGCCGGTGGTGGATGCGCTGGAACAGCTCCTGGACTCCGATGAAGCCGGACGCTATGAGGATGAGTCCCTCCTCACCGACAAGGTCCAGGAAATCTTCGACCGGGATATCATCGAGACGGAAGCGCTGAACTTCATCCGGGGCCGGTCCATCGTGAAGACCTATCTCATCATCGATGAAGCCCAGAACATCACCCCCAGCCAGGCAAAGGGCATCATCACCCGGGCCGGCAAGGGGACAAAGATCATCCTCCTGGGAGACCCCCAGCAGATCGACCGCCCCTTCCTGGACGAACGGACCAACGGTCTTTCCTACGCCGCCAAGTGCATGAGAGGCAGCCCCCTCTGCTGGCAGATCACCATGGGCCGGGACGAATGCGAACGGTCCAGGCTGGCGATGGATGCGATACAGAGACTGTGAGTCCCAACGGTTTAATAGGATTTGATCCCAAACAGCGAATAGTGAGGAATTAGGAATTAGGAATTAGGAATGGATGTGGCGGCGCGTCAAATTGTGAAGCGCCGCCATTTTTATGTTCTGAAGTCTGCCGTGCAGGCTTCAGGAAGAAATATATTATTCGCGACGCTACATAGATTTGATGCACCGCACCACCACTCCTCCCTACTAAGGAAGCGCTGATTAATTCGCAGAGTCCGATTATACATGTATTTTCATGCAAT
>NZ_UQKJ01000100.1 GCF_900541605.1 uncultured Dialister sp.
CCCTCCGTCTCGCTGCGCTCGCCACCTCCCCCATAGATGGGGGAGGTTAGCTTCTAGCAGCCAGGAAGGCGGGGCAGCCTACGGCATGAAGAAGCTGACGGAATCATCCGTAGAAAGCGCCGCAGGCGAATCAGCTTTCCTAGTAGCTAACAGCTAGCAGCTAGAAGCCCCCGCTCCAGATGACTCCAACCGTACCCCGCCGCCAGCGCCGCAGGCGAATCAGCTTTCCTGGCAGCTAACAGCTAGCAGCTGGAAGCCCCGCTCCAGCTGACTCTAACCGTATCTTGCCACCATCCCCGCCCGTACGCACGCGAGCTTATTCAACGGCCACTAGCTTTTGTCACAGGTCCGTAAATTCTTCGAAAACTTGCCTTAGACCCCTTTACTTTTTTACTTTAGCGTGGTAATGTATAACTACAACAGAGAAAGAAGGAGGGCTCTATGGCACAGGAAATGGATGACCTGAAAATGGTCCATGAAGAAGAGATGAAAAATTATGACCGCATCGAAGGTTCAGTCGTATCGGTCATGCGGCGGCACGGATGCAAAATCATCCAGACCCCCACATTTGAGGACTACGACACCTACGGCCGGTATTTCCCCCAGCTCCAGCGGGAGATGATCAAGACCATAGGTCCCGACGGCGAAGTGCTTGTCATGCGCCCCGACGTGACGGTGCCCCTGGTGAAGACGGTGGCCCGGGAATATCCGGACCCGGACCAGCTCCTGAAGTTCGGCTACGTGTCCATGGTATTCCGTGAATACTACGGGAAATCCACCCACGGCAAGTACTTCCTCCAGAGCGGCGTGGAAGTCCTGGGGGATGAGACCCCGGAATGCGACGGGGAAGTCATGGTGATGGCGGCGGAGTTCCTGGAATCCGTAGGGATCCGGGATATGCGCATCGACCTGGGCACCGTGGCCTACATGGACGCCCTCTTCGATGAGCTCCACTTAACCGGCCCTGAGCTCTCCAAAGTCCGGGAATACATGGAGAAACGAAACCTCGTTTCCTTTGAAAAACTGGTGGACACCCTGCCCATCACCACCATCCAGCGGAAGGTGCTGCTGGAGCTGCCCCGGCTCTTTGGAAACTACGAAGACACCCTGAAGCGGGCGGAGGATCTCTGCCTGAATCATAAAATGATGGAAGCCCTGGAGCGGCTGAAGAAGGTGTACGAATACCTGGAAGTGGCGGGCTATAGCGACCGGGTGCAGCTGGACTTCGGATTCACCTCCCACATGGGTTACTACACGGACATGGTCTTCAAGATTTACGCCGACGGCGCCCTCTATTCCCTCATCAGCGGCGGCCGCTACGATTCCCTGGCCGCCCAGTTCCAGGTGCCCCGGCCGGCCTGCGGCTTCGGGCTGAATATGAACCTTCTCTACGAAGTGATGGCGGAAGAAAATCTGCTGGAGGAAATGGTACCGTCCTGCGACCTGGCGGTGATTTACGACAAACCGGACCGGGACCTGGTGCTGACGCTCATGGACTGGCGGAGGAAGGGCCACTCGGTGCTCGGGGTTTCCGGGAAGAACCGGATCGTCACCGGCGATTACCGGATCACCGCGGTCTATGAAAATGGGAAATTCAAAGTGGGGGATGAAGTTCTTTCGAAGGAAGAACTGGAATCCCGGTTAGGAGGAAAATGATGCTCCATATTGCACTGGCCAAAGGAAGAATTGCTAAGAAAGTCATGAAAAGCCTGGCGGATGGGGGCTACCATTTTCCCGATTACTCCGACGACAGCCGAAAACTGATTTTCACGGACGATAAAGACCGCATCCGGGTGACCCTGGTGAAATCGCCGGACGTGGCGGTCTACGTCCGCCGGGGCGCCGCAGACGCCGGTATCGTAGGCAAGGACGTGCTCATGGAAGACGGGGAAGAAGACGTCTACGAAATCGAAGACCTGGGCATCGGGAAATGCCGCATGGCCGTTTCCGGGATCAAAGGGAACAAGGCAGTCATGAACAAGCGGATCCTCACGGTGGCCTCCAAGTACCCCTCCATAGCGAGGAAGTACTTCGCCGACCGGTTCCAGCCCATCGATATCATCAAGCTGAACGGCTCCGTAGAACTGGCCCCTCTCGTAGGCCTGTCCGACGTGATCGTGGATATTGTGGAAACCGGCACCACCCTCCGGGAAAACGGCCTGGAAGCCTACGATTACTTCATGGACTTCTCCGCCCGCCTCATCTGCAACAAGGTATCCTACAAAATGAAGCAGGACGAGCTGAATGAGTTTATCGGGCTTGTGAAATAAAGAGAGTTGAGATTTGAGAGTTGAGAATTGAGGTCCAGCGGCTTCGCCGCAGATGCACCCCCTCAGTCGCCTACGGCGCCAGCTCCCCCGAAAGGGGAGCCAAGGTTTCTTGCTTCCCCCTCTGGGGGAAGTCCCGCGAAGCGGGCAAGGGGGTGCATTTGCCGCGAAGCGGCTGACGTATATCATAAGGCGGCGCTTCCCAATTTGCGCGCCGCTAAAGATCTAGACCTGGATCTGGATCTAGGGAAGCGCTGATTAATTCGCAGAGTCCGATTATACATGTATTTTCATGCAATACTGCGTCATAATCCTCCTTAAATAGCTCGCTATTCGCGTCGGATTATTCCTTGTATTGCATGAAAATACAAGAGTATAATCGAACAACGATTTAATCAGTGCTTCCCTAGACCCCCAGGGCCTCCGGCCCGGTTCCCCTCGATCTCGACCTCGATCTCGATCTTTACACATAACATATTAAATACCATATAACTATACAGGAAAGAAGGAAACACACAATGGAATGGATTACTGTACCGGAAAAAGGATTGACCCTCCGCGAAGTGCGGACGATGACAAACAGAAACGTGAACCTTTCTGACGACGTGGAAAAGGCGGTTTCCGCCATTCTCCAGCAGGTGAAGGACGGCGGCGACGAAGCGGTCCGGGCGCTGACGAAGAAATTCGACGGCGTAAAGCTTTCTGACTTCCGGGTGACGGAAGAGGAAATCGAAGAGGCCGTGAAAGAAGTGGGTCCCGAATTTCTGGCAGTCCTGAAGGAAGCGAAGGAAAATATCGAAGCCTTCCATAAAGAACAGGTACGGAAATCCTGGTCCAAAGAATTCCGGGACGGCGTGGAACTGGGCGAACGGTTCCTCCCCATCCAGAGAGTCGGCGTCTACGTCCCCGGCGGCCGGGCGGCGTACCCCTCCACGGTACTCATGGACACGGTGCCTGCCATGGTGGCAGGATGCCCGGAAGTGGCCATGACCACCCCTCCCGGCAAAGACGGGAAAGTGAATCCCAATATCCTCGCCGCTGCCTACGTGGCAGGGGTGAAGGAAATCTATAAAGTCGGCGGCGCCCAGGGCATTGCCATGCTGGCCTACGGCACGGAATCCGTGGAGCCGGTGTTCAAGATCGTGGGACCCGGCAACGCCTTCGTGGCCATGGCGAAACGGCTCGTTTTCGGCACCGTAGGCATCGATATGATCGCAGGCCCTTCAGAAGTGTGCTGCGTGGCTGACGGCAGTGCCAACCCCACCTGGATTGCGGCGGACCTCCTGTCCCAGGCGGAACACGATCCCCGGGCGGCGGTATTCCTCATTACTCCGGACAAGGACTTCGGCCTGAAGGTACAGGCCGAAATGGAACGGCAGATGAAGGAACTTTCCCGGTATGAAATCATGAAGAGCTCCGTAGATACCTACGCCAAAGCCTTCCTCTGCAGAGACGCCGCCCAGTGCTTTGATATCGTCAACAAAATCGCTCCAGAACACCTGGAAGTGGAACTGCCGGATCCGAAGCAGTACCTGCCCCTCATTTACAATGCCGGCGCCATTTTCCTCGGGAAATACACCTCCGAACCCATCGGCGACTACATGGCCGGCCCGAACCACACACTGCCCACCTCCGGTACCGCTGCCTTCTCTTCGCCCCTTGGGGTCTATGATTTCGTGAAACACAGCAGCGTGGAGTGTTATACTGAAGAGGCATTCAGAAAGATTTCCAGAAAGGTCCAGCTCTTCGCGAAAGCGGAAGGGCTCACGGCCCATGCCAATGCTATGGAGGTGCGCGATGAAGACTGAATGGCTTCGTAAGACAATTCAAGATTTTGAACCCTATTTTGTGGCTCCCATTGCGGAGAAACACGTGATTAACGCCAACGAGAACTATTTCAATGTTCTCTCCATTCCGGCGGTGAAGAAGGAACTCCTGGAAGCCCTGGATTCCTTCCAGCCCCAGATCTACCCGAAACCCATGGCCGACGGCCTTCGGGAAGTGCTGGCGGACTACATGGGCGTCAAGCCGGAGAACATTATCTGCGGAAACGGCGGCGATGAAATGATTACCTATCTCCTGGGTACCTTCCTGAACCCCGGGGATAAGCTCCTCGTCCACACCCCCACCTTCGATATGTACGAACTGGGGGCCGAAACCCTGGGCGCCTCCGCCATCAAAGTGAAGGACCTCGCCGGCTACCGGCGGGACAGGGAAGGGCTCCTTGCGGCTGTGAAGAAATACCAGCCCAAGGTGACAGTCATCTGCAACCCCAATAACCCCACCGGCGACCTGCTGCCGGCTTCCTTCATCGAAGAAGTGCTGAAGGCTGCCGACAACATCGTCTTCGTGGATGAAGCGTACATGGAATTCGCCCAGAAAGAAAGCGTAGTTTCCCTCATTAATAAGTACCCGAACCTGGTGGTCCTCCGTACCCTGTCCAAGGCCTTCGCCTTCGCCGGCATGCGCTGCGGCTACCTCGTAGGGGATAAAGAAATGATCGAAGCCATTGCGAAGATCAAGGCTCCCTACAACCTGAACGCCTTCACCCAGCTCTTTGCGCCCATCGTGGTGCGGCATAAGGAGGAACTCTTCAAAATCCGGGACGACATCGTGAAAGAAAGGGCCCGGCTCTACGATGAACTGGTGAAGATTCCGGGACTCACGGTGTACCCCTCCTGCACGAACTTCCTCCTGGTCCAGGTGGAACGGAAGCATGAGGAAATCTTCAAAGCCCTGAAGGCGAAGGATATCCTGGTGAAGATCTACAGAAACAGCGCAGAGCTGCCGAATGCCTTCCGCATTTCCGTCACCACGAAGGACGTGGATGACACCCTGCTCTCCGTATTCCGGGAGGAACTCCAATGAGAACCGCCACGATCCACAGGAAAACCGGGGAAACCAACATTTCCGTCACCCTCAATATCGACGGCAGCGGCCGGTATGAAGGCACCACGGGCATCGGTTTCTTCGACCATATGATGAACCTTCTTGCCCGGCACAGCGGCATGGATATCCGCCTTTCCTGCACCGGGGACCTCTACGTGGACAACCACCACACCATCGAGGACCTGGGCATCACCCTGGGTGACGCCTTCCTCAAGGCCCTGGGGGATAAGAAGGGCATCCGCCGGTATGGCTGCTTCTTCTGTCCCATGGATGAGACCCTGTCCCGCATTGTGCTGGACCTCTCCGGCCGGCCCTACTTCGTCTACCACGTCCA
Source organism: uncultured Dialister sp. (assembly GCF_900541605.1). Lineage (GTDB taxonomy): Bacteria > Bacillota > Negativicutes > Veillonellales > Dialisteraceae > Dialister. The sequence goes on from NZ_UQKJ01000100.1 coordinate 5,491, forward strand.
CATCCCGGTGGAACGGATCGGCGATTTTGAGACAGAAATGACCCGGGAATTTTTCCTGGCCTTCGCCATGCACGGCATGATGAATCTTCATATGGCCTGCCTGTACGGAGAAAATGGACACCACATGGTGGAGTCCCTCTTCAAAGGCATCGGCCATGCACTGAAAGAAGCGGTCACCGTGGAAGGGGACACCGTCCTCTCCACGAAGGGGGTGCTCTGATGAAAACAGCCATTATTGATTACGACGCAGGAAACCTGGCCAACGTGGTCCGGGCTGCCACTAGGGCAGGCCTGGACGTGGTGGTCACCAGGAATCCCGCAGAAATCCGGAACGCCGGCGCCCTGGTGCTCCCCGGAGTTGGCGCCATGAAAGACGCCATGGACCATCTGGATGGCTATGGCCTTACAGACCTCATCCGGGAAGAAGTGAAAAAGGGCAAGAAACTGGCGGGCATCTGCCTCGGTATGCAGGCCCTCTACGAAGAGTCCGAAGAATACGGGCACATCAAAGCCCTGGGACTCCTTCCGGGCCGCATCGTCCGTTTCCCGGAAGGGAAGCTGAAGGTGCCCCACATGGGGTGGAATGAGCTCGTCATCCACAGGCCCCACGAAGTGGTGGAAGGCCTGCCGCCCCATTCCTATGTCTATTTCGTCCATTCCTACTACAAAGTGCCCGGAGACACGGAAGACGTCATCGCCTCTGCGGACTACGGCGTCACCGTTCCGGCGGTAGTGGGGAAGGACAATGTTCTTGGTTTCCAGTTCCATCCCGAAAAATCAGGCAAAGTGGGGATGGCCATCTGGGACCGGTTAGCAAAGTGGTTGGTCAAATGAAAATATTTCCTGCAATTGATATAGAAGACGGACACTGCGTCCGCCTGAAACAGGGGAAAATCGAAGACCTCACGGTCTACGGCGACGACCCTGTGAAAATGGCCCAAAAATGGGAGAAAGAAGGGGCGAAACAGCTTCACGTGGTAGATCTGGACGGCGCCTTCAAAGGAAATGGGGAAAACAAAGAAATCATCGGAAAAATGGCAAAAGCCATCTCCATCCCCATCGAAGTGGGCGGCGGTATCCGCACGGAACAGGCCATCAAAGAATATCTGGACCTGGGGGTGTACCGGGTCATCATCGGCTCCAAAGCCGTGGCATCCCCCTACTTCGCCATCCGCGCCGCCAAAGAATACGGAGCGGACCACGTGGCGGTCTCCATCGATGCCAAGGGCGACGAAGTCGCCACCCACGGCTGGGTGGACGGCAGCAGCCGGAAGGTCATGACCTTCGCCGAAACCCTTCTCACCCACGGCGTGAACACCCTCATCTACACCGACATCAGCCGGGACGGCATGCTGGTGGGACCGAACTTCGACATGATGGCTAAACTCCAGGCCCTGGACGGCATCCACCTCATCGCCTCCGGCGGCGTCTCCGGGGCCGAAGACCTCCGGAAACTGGCCCGGATGGGCGTCTACGGCGCCATCACCGGCAAAGCCCTCTATGAAGGCAAAGTGAGCATGAGGGAGATCGTGGAGATAGGGGAGTGAGCCGCGAAGCGGCTCAGAATTGAGAATTGAGGAAAGAGAATTGAGGTCCCGCGGCTACGCCGCAGTTATGTGGCTGAGGGTACATGCGACTGGACGGGGCCTTTAGCCTTTAGCCTTGAGCCTTGAGCTTATCCGGCCCTTCGGACCAGAATCCGTCAGCGGCTGACGCCGCAAGTGAACCCACCAACCTCCCCTCTTTAGAGGGGAGGGGGACCGCGTTAGCGGTG
>NZ_UQKJ01000101.1 GCF_900541605.1 uncultured Dialister sp.
CACGAATGACTCTATCCGTAAGCATCGCCCTAACAGCTCGATAAACTGAAATATCGATTGACCGCCTGCCAACCCATGGCCCGGACAAATTGCAAAAAACTCATTCTTACTATATAATAGGGAAGATGTAAAGGTAGCGATTAAGGATGGTGCAGTATATATATGGATAGTATGAAACTGATTGATTTGTCCGGAGTCCAGGATTTCCATGCGGGCCGTTTTCTCCTGTACTGGCTGGTGGCCTCCATTGTAGCCGTGATTGTGGCTTACAGTATCGGCCAGGAAAATAAGCTGAAATGGTTCAAGCAGAGAAAGTCCAACGGATTCATGGTCCGCCGCGGGGTATTTGGCAATTTCAGCCTTCTCGGCGTACCGAATACGAAGCAGGGGATTGCCATTACTGCCGGTATTTTTATCGCTTCCGGCGTGATCTGGGCACTTCTGGTATTTGTCATTCTCCCAATTTTCGGTTATAATTTATAAGAAAGATATAATTTCATATTTCATTTCCTGCGTATGGCACAGGGGCAGGAAAATCAGATGATCCTTACAGAGGACCTGGCATTGAAAAATGTCAGGTCCTTTTTTTATAAATCCTTCTGTGCCCGGTTCATGGGAAAGGAGAAAAATAATGACCCCATGGGAAAGTATTGCAAGAGAACTGTTCAGCGGTGTTCTGGGAATGGGAGCCCCCAGGGTGTGGTTCATGTTTCTGATCGGAGGGCTTCTCATCTGGCTGGGAGTGAAGAAGGACTATGAACCCCTCCTTCTTTTTCCCATGGGGGTGGGCTGTATCCTGGCCAATATTCCCGGCCATTTTGCAGTCATTCCTGCCGGTGGCGGGGAACCGGGATTCCTTTCTGTCCTTTACAATGCAGGCATTGCGAATGAGCTGTTTCCGGTGCTCATTTTTATCGCAGTAGGGGCCATGTGCGAGTTTGATCCCCTCATCCGGGCGCCCTATGTCATGCTCTTTGCGGCGGCGGCGCACTTCGGTATTTTTGCGGCGGCCCTGTTGGCGGCGGCCTTCGGATTTTCTTTCAATGAGGCAGCGGCCATCGGCATCATCGGGGCGGCGGACGGGCCTACCACCATATTTGTGGCCCAGAAATTTGCCCGGGATCTGCTGGCGCCGCTGACGGTGACGGCATTCTGTTATATGTCTCTGGTTCCCATTATCCAGCCGCCCATCGTGAAACTCCTGACAACGAAGGCGGAACGGCGGATTCGCATGCCATTCCGGGCAGAAAGACCGGTATCCTGGACTGCCCGGTTTCTTTTCCCCCTCATGGTGGTGCTGGTGGCGGGGATCCTGGCCCCCATTTCTGTGCCCCTCATCGGTGCCCTCATGTTCGGTAATCTTCTCAAGGTGTCTGGCGTCACCGATTCCCTGTCCAATGCAGCCCAGAATGAGCTGGCTAACCTGGTGACACTCCTTCTTGGAATTACGGTGGGAGCCACCATGACAGCGGACAATATACTGACCCTGGATGTACTGAAGATTCTTCTCCTGGGGGCGGCGGCCTTTGTATTCGATACCGTAGGCGGTGTCCTTTTTGCGAAGGTAGTAAACCTTTTCCTTAAGAAGAAAGTGAATCCCCTGATCGGGGCCTGCGGCATTTCCGCATTTCCCATGTCCGGCCGGGTTATTGCCCGCATGGCCCTCAAAGAGGATTCGTCGAACTATATCATCCAGCATGCCATGGGCGTCAACGTGGCCGGCCAGGTGGCTTCAGTGGTGGCCGGCGGCCTCGTGATGGCTCTCATCCCTGTTCTCATGTAAGGAGGAATTTCAATGACAAGTGTAGAATCAGCACTGCTCCTCATGGGCATTGCCTACCCCCTGCTTTTCGTGGTGATGGCCCTCTTTGCCCTGCTTACGAAACTGCTGGGAACCCTGCCTTCTAAAGATGAATAATCCGGAACGGTGGGCAAGTCTTTCTCCGTATAGTATAATGGATTTATGATAATCATTCTCTATAGGAGGTTTTACGATGAAAGAAACATACAGCAGGACAAAGTCCGTATGGCAGCGGATGAATAAAAAAGAACGGAAGGCCGTCATGGATTACGGTGAAAAGTACAAAGCCTTCCTTGATACCGCCCGGACAGAACGGCTGGCGGCACAGGAAATCATCCGCCAGGCGGAAGCAAAGGGATTCAGGCCCCTCTACGATATGAAGAAACTGGAACCGGGGGACAAGGTGTACTGGAACCAGAAGGGGAAATCGGTGATCCTTGCGGTAATCGGTAAAGAGCCGGTCCATGAGGGCATCAAAATTGTGGGTTCCCACATCGATTCACCCCGCCTGGACCTGAAGGCAAACCCGGTCCATGAACAGGATGGGATCGTCTATTTCCGCACCCATTATTACGGGGGAATCAAGAAATACCAGTGGACCACCATCCCCCTGGCCCTGATCGGTGTCATTTATACGAAAGACGGGAAGAAAGTAGACATCAACATCGGCATGAAGGAAGATGACCCCATATTCTACGTATCGGATCTCCTCATCCATATGGCCCAGGACCAGATGAAGAAACCCCTGGCCGAAGGGGTTACCGGTGAACAGCTGCAGGCCATTGCCTGGACCAGCGGCGATGGAAAGATGAAGCCGAAGGAAGCTTTCATGAAGATGCTGAAGGAAACCTACGGCATCGAAGAGGAAGACTTTGCAGCGGCGGAACTGGAACTGGTACCGGCTACGAAGAGCAGGGATGTGGGATTTGACCGTTCCCTCATCGCTTCCTACGGACAGGATGACCGGGTATGCTCCTATGCAAACCTGGAAGCCATCCTGGATGCCAAGCCCGGTGTGAAGACCCAGGCCGCTCTTCTGACGGATAAAGAGGAAATCGGTTCCTATGGCAATACGGGTATGGAATCTTCCTATTTTGTAAAGTTCGTGATGAAGCTCCTTGCTCTCCAGGGACAGGGAGGACTCCTTGATTTCTATGAAACCATGGAGAACAGCGAAATGCTTTCGGCTGATGTAAATGCCTGCCTGGATCCCATGTTCCCGGAAGTATCGGAACGGGATAATGCATCCTTCCTGGGCTACGGCATCAATCTTACCAAGTATGGCGGCGTACGGGGCAAGGCCGGCAGCAACGATGCCAGCGCTGAATTCCTCCAGAAGGTCCGCACCATTTTCAACGAAGCCGGCGTATGCTGGCAGATTGGGGAACTGGGCAAAGTGGACCAGGGCGGCGGCGGAACTATCGCCTTCATGATGGCTGACTGGGGCGCCGAAGTGGTGGACTGCGGCACAGCTATGCTGTCCATGCATTCCCCCTATGATCTCCTGTCCAAGGCCGATGCCTATGAGACCTATCTGGCCTATAAGGCATTCTTTGAAAGTAAATAAGGGATAATAAAAGCCCGGCGTCACGCGCCGGGTTTTCTTTTGGGAATATTTCAGTTCTTCGAGCTGGTGGATTCGTCGCTAACGAATAGAGTCATTTGTGCAGGGGCTTCTGGCTCCTGGCTTCCAGGAAAGCTGGCTGGCCTATGGCACGAATGACTGATGAAAAAAGGTGGGCAGCGCCGTAGGCGAATCAGTGCTTCCTTAAAGCCAGGGACTCTATCCATTAGTATGCAAAATTGTCTGGCCTTTTAACAGTGCCCTTTCCTTATGTTAAAATAAAAATACCAGTAATCGAAAAACAGGAGGATACAGTCATGATTCATCGTTTTCACAAAGAAAACAACCGATGGGATGGTATTGAACCCCATATTTACAAGGAAAACCCCGGAGTGTTCCGGGATGTGACGAAGCAGATCCTTTTTGACAATGAAGCGGACCTGCCGGTACAGTTCCGGTATTTCCAGGTGGAAAAAGGAGGCTTTTCTTCCTTTGAACATCACCACCATATGCATGCGGTGCTGATTTTCAAAGGGAAAGGCCATGCTCTTCTGGGTAATGAGGTATACGAAGTGCATGAGGGGGACTTCATGACCATTCCTCCCTGGCAGTGGCACCAGTTCAAGGCAGACATGGGGGATATCCTTGGCTTCCTCTGCCTTGTGAATCACGATCGGGATATCCCGGTGTATCCCACGGAAGAGGATATAGCGGAAATCCGGAAAAATCCGGAAGCCGCTGCATTTCTGGATGAAAAATAGTTTTGACTTGAAGTGAGCTTCAGGGAGTATAATGCGGAAGGAATCGGAGAGATCTGCCGATTTCAGTTTGTCGAGCTGGTGAGGATTGGCGGTTAGCATGTTTGTGTGCAGAGTCATTTGCATGGGACTGTTAGCTTCTAGCTGTTAGCTGCTAGGAAAGCTGATCCGCCTGCGGCGCTTTCCACTAGATGTTTCCGCCAGTCATTCGTGCCGTAGGCTGACCAGCTTTCCTAGAAGCCAGAAGCTGGCAACTAGAAGCCCCCGCACGAATGACTCTATCATCCATCAGCGCCGAACACATCAGCTCGACAAACCGCAATAGTCCGGGCAGTCTACATTTGATATTCATCAATCCAGGAGGTAACCATGGCAGAAGAAAAGAAAGCCGGTATCGGCGGGGACCATTATGTCCCCTATGAAGAAAGAACAGGCAATGAATCTATTGTGTACTTTACAAGAGACCTGTCGGCAGAAGGACTGGTCCGCATGTATGAACGGATCAAAGAAAACCTGACCGGGAAGGTGGCTGTGAAGCTCCATACCGGAGAACAGCATGGACCGAATATTATTCCCCGTCCCTGGGTGAAGGAACTGCTGGAAAAGGAAATCCCCGGTGCCCACATTGTGGAGACCAATACCTACTATGACGGTGACCGGTATACCACGGAAAAGCATCGGAAAACCCTTGAAGTGAATGGCTGGACCTTTGCACCGGTGGATATTATGGATGAAGAAGGGACCACCATGCTTCCGGTGAAAGGGGGCAAATGGTTCACAGAAATGTCCGTGGGAAGCCACCAGACCAACTACGATTCCATGCTGGTGCTCACCCATTTTAAAGGCCATGTACAGGGCGGCTTTGGGGGCTCCAATAAGAATATCGGTATCGGATGCGCTGACGGCCGCATCGGCAAGGCCATGATCCATACGTATCCCGGTCAGGGCCAGTGGTCCATTGCAAAGGAAGAATTCATGGAACGAATCACCGAATCTTCCAAGGCTACGGTAGATTATTTTGGAAAGCATATTGCCTTCATCAACGTCATGCGGAACATGTCCGTTTCCTGTGACTGCGAAGGGGTGAACGCCATGCCTGTGGTGACCCCGAATGTGGGGATCCTGGCATCCCTGGATATTCTGGCCATTGACCAGGCATCGGTGGATATGGTGTACGCCATGAAGGAAGAAGACCATCATGACCTGGTAGAACGGATGGAGTCCCGCCATGGCCTCCGGCAGCTCACGTACATGAAGGAAATGGGCATGGGCAATGACCGGTATGTACTGATCGATACGGACCATGGCGATGTGCGGATCGATGCGAAAGAAGCGGTAAAGGGGGTCAAGCCCTTTGTCAGGGAATAAAAGCTTTCTCCTTTCTGCGGATACCATTATTTTTGACCTGGATGGCACTCTTCTGGAATCCATGGGGGTGTGGAATGAAATCGACCGTATTCTTATCCATAAGCTGGGCGGTCCCTGGGAAGAGGAAATGATGGTGGGAAAGCGGAGAGATGCCCTGCTGGCCGAATACAGCGGGAAGGATAATCCCTACGGTGAATACTGCGGTGCCCTGGGCCGGAGGTATGGCTCTTCCCTGACGAAAGAAGAAATCCTGGATCTCCGCCATACCATTGACAAAGATTTCCTGAGAAACCAGGTGGATTACAAACCGGGAGCGCCGGAGCTCATCAAAAAGCTCCATAGCCTGGGGAAGACCCTGGTCATAGCGACTACCACCAAAAGACCGAATATCCTCATTTACCGGACAGAGAACCGGAATATCATGGACAAGGCTGCTTTTGATGATTATTTTACCGCCATCTATACCCGGGAAGACGTGAAGGCCATCAAGCCGTCACCGGAGGTCCATGAGCGGATCCTCCATGACCTTCATAAGAGACGGGAGGACTGTTTCATCCTGGAGGATTCCCTGTCCGGCATCCGGGCAGCCCGGGCTGCAGGTATACCGGTGGGAGTGGTGTATGACCGATATTCCGAAGAGGATGGAGAGACTATCAGGAAGCTTTCGGACTGCTGGTATGATTCCCTCGCCGATGCCTGCAGGGAATTGGAGAAATGCTAATTGAGAATATATATCATCCGTAAAGACCGGTGATTCCTTCGATTTTCTCTTTGACAACAGGAATGGAACGTGATATGATTCTCAATATGTGAGGGAGTAGCAGCCACCCTGTGGAGCAAGTCAACATACTGGTTCTTACCTGGCTTTCCTTGAAATTGCGAGACTCACGTGCATGCTTTTTTCGTGCACGGAGTCTCTTTTTTGATGGCTTCCGGGCATGGAGACAGGAGGTTGTCATGGGCTTTTTATTTCTTGTAAACAGTATTCTTCTGGGCGTGGGCCTTGCCATGGATGCTTTTTCCGTTTCCCTGGCCAATGGTATCCATGAGCCGTCCATGCAATGGAAAAAAATGGGCATCATTGCGGGGACCTTTGGCTTTTTCCAGTTCATCATGCCCCTTGCCGGCTGGGCCTGCGTAAACTGGATCATCGATATTTTCCAAAGCGTTCTTCCCTATATTCCCTGGATTTCCCTGATCCTTCTCCTGACCCTGGGAATTCTCATGGTGAAAGACGGCCTGTCGGGGCAGGAAGAGGAGGTATGCCCGGAGACGGACTTCAAGTGCCTTCTCATCCAGGGCCTGGCTACCTCCATGGACGCCCTGTCCGTAGGCTTTACCATCGCTTCCTACGATGGGGCAAAGGCGGTGGCAGCGTCTCTTATCATCGGCATTGTTACATTCTTTATCTGCCTCCTGGGCATCGTGCTGGGACGGCGCTTCGGTATGTGGCTGGCGGATAAAGCCACCATTGTGGGCGGCATCATCCTGATGGGTATCGGTGTGGAAATTTTCCTGTCATAAAGTGAAAAAGAGGCCTGCAGCGTAACCGGCTGCAGGCTTTTATAGTGGGAAACAGGGAGGAAGGAAACCGTTCAAACTGCGGTTTGTCGAGCTGCTGTGTTCGGCGCTGGCGAATAGAGTCACTCGCACGAGGCAGCTAGCTTCTAGCGGCTAGCTGCTAGGAAAGCTGACCCGCC
>NZ_UQKJ01000102.1 GCF_900541605.1 uncultured Dialister sp.
CATTAAAGCACCTTCCTCTTGGGGCCCGGCCGACCGATGAACGTATGGATTCACCAGGATAAAGGTGGATTTTCTGAGAGGAATAATAAGGCGGCGCTTCCCAATCTGTGCGCCGCCACCACCATTCCTCATTCGTCATCCCTAATTCCTAATTTTCCCGCGCCGCCACCTTCATTCCTGATTTTACAGGACTCTTCCAACAGAGTCCTCTCCATATCCTTCCTGTCAAAGCACAGGACTCCTTCTTTCGCTGCCAGGTCTTTCATGGGCTCCGTAAACCCGGAAAAGGAGAACAGGCAGTACCACAGGTGGGTATCCGGTGGAACGATGAATTTTGACTGAAGTTTTCTATATACATCGGTTCCGGTTTTTTCATTACGATACTTGCATTCACCGAGGAGGATCCTGGATTGGTCGGCGGAGCACGCCAGAATATCAATTTCTTCAGATGTACTCCATTTGCGTCCATTCTCCCGATGATTGACCTTATCCCACCAGCGCCCGACTCTTACGAAATGAAAGGGCAGTCGATTCTCCCGGTTCATGTCACGAATCCATTCGGTACAGATTTTTTCAAAAGCGTGGGAAGCAAATTCATGGAGTTTGGGTTCTACCATGTACCGGTACACCCCTTCTGCATCATTGGTTTCCAATTCTGATACGTTGGGATAAACAAAGGTATACCAGAATTGGAAATAGGGATCCGTCAGATGATACAGGCCCCGCTGGCTTTTGGCCCTTTCTGCGGTAGAGGTAAGGATGGAGAATTCTCTTTCCACAATGCCCAGTTCTATCAGATTTTTCAGATACACACTGATTTTGCTTTTGTCCAGTCCTGTCTTGTCATGAATAAGTGACAGCGTGGTGTTTCCCAGGGCCACTGCCTCAATGATGGCATTGTATATATTCGTTTCCCGAAGTTCCTGGCGAAGGAGAAAATCGACTTCGCTGTACAGGATACTGCCTTTTTCCAGAATCCGGTGAATGATATTATGTTTCAGATCTTCCTTTCCATCGAACCGGGAAAGATAGTAGGGAATCCCCCCAAGAATGGAAAAAGCAGAAATGCGGTCTTCCAGGGACCAGTCCGGGAAGAATTGCTGGGCATCCCGAAAGGGCATGGGGTCCATCCGGTAGATTCCGGTAGCCCGCCCATAGAGAGGATTTTTTTCAGCCAGCAGTTCTTTTTCCATAAAACTCATGGAACTGCCACAAAGGATAATCATCACATTTTCTTTCGCCAGTTCATGATCCCATACATTCTGCAGGATTGATGGAATAGCAGGATTTCCCTTACACATGTAGGGAAATTCATCAATGACAAGAATCTTTTTCCCTTTTTCAGGTAAATCCCGAATGGACAGGATGGCTTCATCCCAGTTCCGAAACCGGCTGGTATAACGGGAGGCCGGCATTCCAGTGGATAATAATTTAGTGGAAAATCGAGTGAGCTGCTCCGAATCCGGAGTCTCTGTGCAGGCATAAAAAACAGCGGGCTTCCCTTTGATGAACTGCGTCAGCGTTTCTGTCTTCCCGATCCGCCGCCGTCCATAAAGTACAATCAGCTCCGCAGAAGAAGAAAGATACCGGCTTTCAAGAAACTGTAATTCATTTTTTCTTCCTATAAACATGGGCTCACCTTCTAATCGTAATTATACTAATCGTGATTTGTAACTATTATATCACAATTACCGACGAAGGTAGATTGGCTGATATGTGGCTGTCGGCCGTTTGAACGGATAACGCCTTGAACATTGAGTTGGATAGGCCCTTCGGGCCGGATCCATCACCATCTCTCAGCCCCGTGGGCAGCTCTCTTCTGAGAAGAGAGCCTTCTGCAGTGTCATTGGCACGTTTTAGGTGCAGAGTCTTTAGGATTCCAATAGCGGCGAAGCCGCTGGTGCTCTCGATCTCGACCTCGATCTCGATCTCATCTGACGGAGGTTAGCTGATGGTGGCGCCGCAGGCTGACTCTCTTCCATCTATCGTCTATCTTCTATTGTCTTTGCGGCGGAGCCGCTGTCGTGATTCATAAGGCGGCGCTTCCGATAGAACCAATATCCTCCGGAGTTGTAAGACCGTCATAGTCATTTATCTGGGAGATTTCTCGACTCATCGTAGCTGTAGCGATTTTAAGGACAGAGCCACATTGCATGCTGCCACCGCTCGAAATGACGGGGGGGACGGGCAGAGTCAGATGGATATGTATAGGTAAGCGCCGCAGGCTATTGAGCTTTCCTGATAGCTAGCAGCTAGAAGCCCCCGCCCGTTTGTACGACGCTTAGCCACCCGACACCCGGCCCGAAGGGCCTAACCACCTGGCCACCAGATCTAGACACTGGCTACTGATTCGCCGCAGGCGAATCAGTTCAAGGTCCCATCCGTTCGTACGAGCTCATTCACAAAAGCGCCACAGTCTCAGTAAAGATAATGCGGAAAAGCCACCCGACGGTTACTGAGTGCAGACGACTCATTGGACCGTAACGGGTGGCTCTGAAACCGCGAAATATTTGTCAAGGATTACATACCCGGCAAGGTACATATCCTTGTTCTACTGCCTCTTCTCTTGAACCGAACTCCACTCTATTTCCCGCACCTATTTTTTTAGCCCACCTGCAGCTTTTTACATGAAATTTCATGGTTCGAGAATTTCCCACATAGTCTGAAGTAATTGGAACAGAAGCAGTATTTCTTCCGATGGCCGGATTATGGTCAGAAGAATTCTTAATCCCATTTATACTGCTCTGTACAACAGTCTGATACATATAGTTGTTTGCTTTAGTTGTACCTGGCAGCAATTCACTCTGTTTCTTTGCTATGGGCAAAGTTTGCTGATATAAAAACTCCATCAAATTGGAATCCTGCGTATTTTCCCAAGTCGGAGTTTTAAAAGTATTGAACTCAGTGATTTCTCCATTTCTTGTGCAATGAATTTCAGCCAAATAGGCGAATTTCTGGGGATTGTCTTTGAAAGCGACATAAAATAAAGTGTCAACAAATTTCTTCTTGGGATCCTGGGCTCCTATCCATACCAAAACAGTATCTCTATTATCGCTGCGATCCTTAGCTAAATCAACCAGATCAGCATTATAAAACAACTGTATCCCATCGTCTGAAGTGCCATAAAATACCCAATCTTTTGCATAGCAGGAAAAAGTCAGGGAAAACAATATTGTCAGACAGAATGCCAGTTTTTTCCACATAGTCCAAAATCCTTTCTTTGTCCAAAGGCAACCGGTAAAATAACTTCTTATTCATAGCATACAATACAGGTAATTAAAATTTCAACGACTATTACCTATCAGCCCAGGAAGCTGCCTTTATAACCGGAGGAAGCGATAGAAGTCGAATGACTACCGTCCATTCCATTTTGCTGTTACTAAAGAATTGGGCCATAGTCCGGTACTATGCTTGTACCTGTGGGAATGAAAGAAAAATCAATAAAAGCGCACTGCTTGCCGGAAACGTGTGCTCATGCGGAATACCTTTTGGATGGAGGAACGAAGGACCTTGGTAAGACTAATACATTCGAAGGTACTGATATATCCAACATTACTTCTGAAAAGCCAGCACGCAGAAATAGTTCCGGAGTACGTGAGGATACGTATCTCTATCCAATTATTGAATCCTTAAAAGTATCAAAAAGGCCCGGGGAGTGATTACTTCGCAGGGTTTTTCCTATCTAATTTTAGTAACGCTTTTGGGATTCTTGCTAATAATGCATAACAGTTTTAATGATCAGCTGATAGGGTATAATAAAATATATCATTCGTTATGAGGACAATAGTTGTCCTATGGTACTGTATAATTCTGATAGTAGGGCAGGTTCCGATAAGCTATATTTATTAAAGCTCATAATTAAACAGCGTTTATTTATAAAGGAGAGAGGCCTTTGAAAAAAATTCTGCTTGCGCTTGGAATGGCTACGCTGCTTACTATGCCTGGGCCCTTGCAAAACTGATAGCAATGAGTATTTACTCACTGCCAGCCCGTGAATATTAATATTGGCATTGCTGAATCCGGGCGGATTGTTTAGGGGCCCTGGTATTCCGCTTATTTCGTACCATAAATAGTATCCGATTTTAGCAGGTCTATGACGGCACAGAAAACTTGTTTTAACCTTACTGAGGGAGGAGTTTATTATGATTAAGAAGGCTCTTGCGGTAACTATTGCTTTAATGTTATCTACTGGGGTGGCTTATGCAGCACCATCCGGACAAACCGTAGAGATGGCAATTGGTTCTGGAGATATAGATACGGTTCAGGCTTTATTGGATTCAGGTCTGGATCCGAATGGTGCATCAGGCGGCATCTCTTATTTTGACGATGCTGTGGCTTCCGGAAACAAAGATATGGTTGCTCTTTTTCTGAAGCATGGCGCTAATATCAATAGAATGATGAATGGTACAACACCTATTTGGAGCGCTCTGTTCGGAGGGAATGTGGAAATGGTAAAATTCCTGCTTGATAATGGTGCGGATCCTACAATAAAAATGTCTGGCCTTATATCTATGAAGGACTTTGCAAAGCAACTTGGAAATAAGGAACTTGTCTCTGTTCTGAACGAAGCAGAACAGAAAGGAAAGACCGCTGAAGCGGAAGAAACTAAGAAAGTTCCCTTAAAATCGCCGAGGACAGATCTTCACACATCTTTGTCCATTTTAAGTGATAAGGACATACTGGAAATTAAATCAACTGCAAAGAATTTAATTGAAGAAAAAACATTCGAGAAACGGGTCGGCTATTACCTTGGTACCAAAAATTATGCATGGCTTACTGTAAATCATGCGCCACAGAGGGTCCAATTAATTACGCCATATTCTTTAATGCGATATGCTTATTTTGTAACTGAGCGGAGTTTCATGGAACCAAGGCAGTATACCATTGATGCGATTAAAGCACATAATGATGTGGTCTGGGTTTGGATCTGGTCTAATGCAGACAGTGATTTTATTATTGGCAACTATAATGCAGCTCCGGGAATTACAAATGTTGTGATAAAAACTAAAGATGGAAAAATTATCCAGCCCCTTGACGGCAGCACTAATACGCCGACAGATATCTTGAATGCTGCAGGCGTAACCTATGGGTCCCTCTGGGCTTTTCCCATAGAACTTTTCAGTCAGGAAAATATGCCGTTTGAAATCATTTTAGTAGATTCAGAAATGAACCGGAAGCCTTTGGAAGTTACGGCGGACATGCTGAAAAAATTGAAATAGACTGTTTTATGAAGGGAGTATTTTTTTGCATAACTTAATAAATGCCGCTAAAGCCCTGGGCATCAAGCTCACCATCTCCGACTTCGACGATCTCCGGAGGGAATACTGCTTTTCCTGGAAGGACCAGCATGTGTACGTGGTCCTGTCCAATGAAAAAAAGCTCCCCGTCCGGCTGAAACTGGAAGCGGAGCACAGGGATGGGGAGTTTAGGGATAAACTGCTGCAACTGATGGATGAAATCGGGTGAGTGGCTGGCTATACGTGCGACCGTATGGCGCCTTGAGCCTTGAGCCTTGAGCTGAATCGCTCCGCGGCTGAGCCGTTTCTTCCTGACTTAACCTCCCCCCTCTAAAGAGGGAGGGTTGGTGGGTGCTTCAGCGGCTTTGCCGCAGTTGGAATCCTAACGACTCTATCCCCAAAACGTGCAATTGACTCAGCACAAGGCTCCCTTTTCCAAAGGCAGAGGTCTTGCATAGGACCTCTGAGCCGGGCCCAAGTTGGCGCTTTTTCTGCACATTGAAGCGCCTTCCTTTCAGGGCCCGGCCGGAATGCTCCCCAACGGGGTGAGGGATTCTAATGGAAAGCGCCGCAGGCGAATCGGCTTTCCTGGTCGCTAACAGCTAGCAGCTAGAAGCCCTCACACGGACGCACATCACTCAGCCACCCGATACCCGGCCCGAAGGGCCTGATCCGCTAAAGGCTCTGCACGTTCGAACGGCGCTCACTCAGCCACTGATTTGCTCACTCGAATCTTCCCACGGTCATTTCCTGTCCTTCCTCCGTGGTACACTATAGGCAGGAAACAAAAAGGAGGACGATAAAAATGGCAGATGAAAAACCTTGGGACCGCTGGGCCCGGGAGACGAAGGGGAGAGTTCAGACTCCCACCGGTTGGAACGGCGTTTCCGGCCTTGCGGACGTACCCTTTGAAAAGAAGAAACTGAACCGTTGGGCCTGGGACGATAATATTGTGAATACCCTATGCCTTGCCACCGGGGAGAACTGGCGCACCGTATTCGGGGATATCTGTACCATCGGTTACCGGTTGGAAGCCATGCCCTTCAACCAGCCCGCTCTTCTGGCGTACATGGAGGAGCACCATTTCCCCCAGGTAGAAAGGGTGTACCATATGGGGGTGCGGGAATTCACACTGCTCCATGGGAAAGGTCGGTACGTGATTCTCCTGGACGGAGACTGCAACACCGGCACCAACATTGAAGACCTCACCTGCGCCGTGGTCCATGGCCATGTGACCGGAAACTTCGATGCCCGGGACTGTCTCGTCAAAAAGGCTTTTGAAATTCCGGAGGACTATACTGCGAGGGGGCCCGCACCGGCGCTGGTGCTGCCTGAGGATCATGGCACTTCGGGCATCCATCTCCGCCATGACCTCCTCCCGGGCTCTGCCATCCTGACCCGCACCGGTCCCGTCACCTCCGCCGTAGATGACTGCGTCATCCAGTCCCTGGCGGTGGTGACAGACCGGTCCTGGCTCTCCATCTACGCCGAAGCCTGCGAGCTGGGATACAAATACCGCTGCATGCCCCATTCCTACCGTATGGTCAGGGAATTCATGAAGAAACACGGCGGCCGGCAGCTTACATTGGAAAAAGGGGCTGCCAATAAAGTGGGCACCTTCGCCCGCACCCATCCGAAAGGCAGGTACATCCTTCCCTGCAAAGGCCACTGCACCGCCGCCATAGACGGTGTAGTCTACGACAGCTGCAGCTCGGAAGTGGTATACCTGTCGCCGATGATGGCATTCCAGGTGGGAGAGTGAGACAGTGAAATGTCAGACGGGACAGCAGCGTATAGAAGTTAGGAGTGAGGAGTGGTGGTGGCGGGAAAAAAATTAGGAATGAGGAATGAGGAATTAGGAATGAAGGTGGCGGCGCGGGAAAATTAGGAATTAGGAATGAGGAATGGTGGTGGCGGCGCACAGATTGGGAAGCGCCGCCT
>NZ_UQKJ01000103.1 GCF_900541605.1 uncultured Dialister sp.
CAGAAAAAGCGCCAACTTGCGGCTGGCTTGCAGGTCCTATGCAGGACCTGCACACTTTTACTGCACATTAAAGCGCCTTCCTTTTGGGGCCCGGCGGTGGCTGCGAAGCAGACGGAGGTTAGCTGTTGGCTGTGCCGCAGGCTATTTCCGTTGTCCAGGCCCTGCGGGCCGGGTTCCGTCAGTTCCCTTCAGCTAACCTCAGCCCCGTGGGCAGCTCCTTCCCAAGGAAGGAGCCTACTGCTGAGTCAATTGCATGTTTTTGTGTAGAGTCTTTAGGATTCCATCGGCGGCTGTGTGTTTTGGTGGAAGACGGTTACAGTGACTTTAGCGAGAACCCCCTCCACCGCTATCGCGGTCTCCTTTCCCCATAGATGGGGGAGGTTACGTAAGGAAGAAACGGCTCTGCCGCCTTCATTCCTAATTCCTAATTCTTCCCGTTGCCCTTCAGCCACTTTTCTTTTCTTTCTTGCTTTTCTTTCTCTTATAGTACCAGAGTCCCCCGTAAATCACGGTGACGATGATGATGAGTATCGTAAGCCGCAGGGCGTGTTCTTCCAGGTTGACCACGTCGTGGCCCAGGACGACTTCCAGGGCTGTGGAAGGGAGTTTACCGATGAGGCAGCCCAGGGCGTACTGGCGGAAGTGCATGCTGGAGAGGGCGGCTATGGCGGTGACGAGGCCGTTGGGCATGTAGGGGATGGCCCGAGCGGCGGCGATGGCCTGCCAGGAGTCGTAGGAGTCCAGTTTTTTCAGGGTCTTACTTTTGTTGATAATGTTCATGGCCATGCCCCTGAAGAGGGTACGCATGACGTAGAAGGAAATGATGACCCCCACGGTTTCCGCGAGCCAGGAGATAATGACGCCCCAGAAGAGGCCGAATATGAGTCCATTGGCGGTGGAAATGAATATGGAGGGCAGAAAGCCTACGATATTGATGACCACGTCGATGAAGAAGCTCATGAAGGCGGCGTAAATGCCGAAGGTCTGGAGGTAGTGGATGGTGCCCCGGAGGTCTCCATCTTTGGATAAATGGTATATGGTGGGATAAAAGGTGGGATCAATGAAATGGATGGATACGAGCACCAGGATGAGCAGTGCCAGTACGGAGAGTCGAAATTTCCGCTCTCCCTTTTCGTTCCAGTTTCTGTATCTCATAGAATCCCCTCTGAATTACAAATAACGGTTGGAGGCACTTGGTGCAGGGGCTGGTAGCGAGGTACGGCTGGTGTCAGTTGGAGCGGGGCTTCTAGCTGCTAGCTGTTAGCGGCTAGGAAAGCCGGTTCGCCTGCGGCACTTTCTACGGATGATTCCGTCAACTTCTTCATGCCGTAAGCTGCCCCGCTTTCCTAACTGCTAGAAGCTAACAGCTAGAAGCCCCATCCGGTCGCACACAAGCTTAGCCATACAAACCATTATAATAAAAGGCGGCGCTATCAACGGAATCTGTGGCCCATCGAGTTGTAACACCGTCACAGTCATTTACTAGAAAGATTTCTCGACTCATCGCAGCTGTAGCGATTTTTACCTATAGAGTCATTGTGCATACTGCCAGCCGAGGAGAAGCGTGTCACCGCTCGAAATGACGTTATCGAGATGGTCTCACACAGGGTCTATACGAAAATGACCATTAGAAAAAAAGAAAAGCTCGAAACTTTACAGTTTCGAGCTTGTTGTTTCTGGTGGACCATCAGGGGTTCGAACCCCTGACACCCTGATTAAGAGCTGCATCCCTTGCAGCCTTCTGGTCGTCTCCATTCGGTTCAATAACCCCGCAATCATTAGTTTCTCCGTTTTCTCGATTAATCTGCTGTGGCGGGACATCTACAGGATCTTCATCTCCTGCAGGTTTCTGCTCCACTGGTACCGGAGCTGTCCCCTGCTACGGCTGGGTTGTTCCACCTTTCAGTTCATTTTCCAGTGCATCCAGCGCATCCGGTTCAGACTTAGGCGTCACCGGCGCCGGTGCTGGCTGACCCTTGGCATCGTCAGACGCTTTCCTGGCTGCAAGCAGCTGGGATACCATGCTTTTCAGGCGTGCCACCTTTTCAGCCAGTTCTCCGTCATCATCATGTGCAGGTTCTTCCGGTACGACTACGACCTTTTTCGGATCGCATTCCTCATCGTCTTCGGCCTGCGGTTTCAGCTTCATTGCCGCTTCCACATCTTCTGGGGTAGTGTCGGCATCATTGATGAAAGCCTTCACCATACGTCCCCATAAACTTCTCTTGCTCATTCTTTTTCCTCCTTTGGAAATGTGAGAATTATATTTATCGGAATCCCGGATAGATACCTTGTGTTCCGCACGTCCTTTATCTACCACGGCCACATGGTTTCCCCGAATTTCCTTCTGTGTATATCCGAAATCGCCTGCGGGTTCCCACAGGCAGTCATACCCGCAGGAAATGTCCCGCTTCCCATTTTCAATCTTTCGGATCAGGTCATCATCGTAGATGATGAGGTCCGCAACAATACAATTGGCCAGGTCCCCGCTTCCTCGGTGTACGTTGTTGCATGCGCCCTTGAGGTAGTGAAGCGAATTGTTCGCTCCCACATCTTCCTGCGGATGCTCATCCACTACAGGCTTCCCTTCAAAGGACGCCAGCGTGGCGGGGCTGAATACTTCTTCTTCAGGCCGATTAACGTCATAAATCCGTTCCGGTTCTTTCCCTCCGAACTCCATCCCCCTATACTGTTGGATTCCTGTCCTGGCAATGGGTACATCTTTACAGATCAGATACCCCTCGGGAGTCCTTACCAGATGATCTGAGATTCGACTCCCGTAGTAAACCCTCATATGTCTTTCCCTCCATTCAGTCTTTTAAATGCTGCCAGCGTCATAGACCGTATACGTCCGCCCAGGTAGACCTTGTGCGGCCAGGAAACATCTCCATAGTCCAGCAGCACCTCCGGGTAGCAGCGGCAGTTAAATATCTCCCCCGGGTTATATTTCCCGTAGCTCTTCTCGTGTATCAGTGCCTCCGGGGATGGAGGATCACTCCAGCTGCAGATAACGCCATCCATATGATGATGGGAAGTTCTTACTCTGGCATCCTCGCTGGTCCTCCATACGTACCAGTCCAATCCTGCGCTCTTAGCTCTGACCTTCGTAAGTGCGGTAGACGCCTTGGATGTCTCCGTCCTGGCAATCAGACGGGCATGCCACTCTGTAAGTTCCGGCCATCGCTGCAGCACATCATGCATCAGCTCCTCCGGCCTCTTCCCATGCATGTATCCCCTGGCCATATCTTTGGTTACCTTATCAGCCACCCCGCTGGCCATGGACGTGATGTATTTCGCATTCCGCTCAATAATCGGGTCAAAATCCGTTCTGCGGGCCATCTCCTTTCTGATGGTCTCATATATCATCCGCCCCCTTGACCCATGTCTGGCAGCCTCTCTCCAGTCTCTGGCCCCGTCATAAAACAGATGAGTCACCATCTCCTTGGCTGCTTCCCGGGCCTCCCTGTCCAATGTCGGTGACCTGGCAAATCCGCGGAGGATTTCAAGCATTTGAAAAGGACTGCTGGCGCCTTCCAGCTTTTCCCGCAGTCCCTGCATAATCCTTCGTATGGCCGCCCTGTATTTCCGTTCTACCGATGGTCTCGGCTTGAACCGGTCTTCGTACCTTGCCATATTTTCTCCCTTTATAAATTACTGTGCTCCCTGTGGCCTTCCCCTGGCGCTTGACCTTGCCTGCTGCCGTCCTACCCTGCCGTTGTATCCCGCTTCATCAGGCAAGGGGATATAATGCGAAGATTCCTCTCTGACTTCGGAAACTTCCAGCCCATTTCTCCGGGCTTTATCCAAAGACGCCTCTACTCCTCCCTGGAAATCAATAATCTTTGGACCCTGCCCTGGACTTAGAAGTACTACCTGATTGGGATTCCCTTTTACAGGGTTCACCGTCGTAAAGGATCCCGGTCCAAATTTAATTCTGAATTTTTTATTTTCATGATTTTCCTGTTTCTTTTCTATTCCCCGCCGGAGCGCTTCAGCCAACTCTCTCATTAATTTTCCTTTTTCTTTGTAGCTTTTCCCGTAATAATGCTGACCATTAAATTTTCCCCCGGCCCCTCCGTCGTAGTTTCCGTTTTCATCCAAATGGACATGGGAACCATTGATGGTTCTCCAGTTTCCCTGGTTTGTATCCTTTTCCCAATCCCAGGCCCGTATTCTTTTAATGTTTTCCTCTGTTCGGTCCATATTGCCCTCTGTATCCCACTAAAAAAGACCGCCGGAGCGGTCTTCCTCGTGTTACGATCTTATTCTTCTTCTTCTCCCTTTAGATGGATAAAGTCTAAAACCTCAAAGCATTCTTCTTCGGTTGTCATCCGGACTTTTCCATTTTTGACCAGGATGGACATTGGAAGTCCAGTGAACTTGGGAACATTATAATCCGGTTCATAGACCCTATATCCCTTCCAATACTTTCCTGTATCAGTCACAACATCGTACCCCTGGGCCTTTGCATATTCCAGTACTGTCATACTAATCCTCCACCTTTCGTTAGTACCATATCCAGCAAATCAACATTGGGAATCAACCCATCAACCTGTAATACTTTAGGCGGCGTCTTGAATCTATGTCCATAAGATGTCATTTTATACTTGATTCGATCCAGATACATTAGGCATTCCTGCTGCTCAGAAATAATCCTCCCCGATTGAGGATCATACAGCTCAATTCCTTCCTCAATCTTTCTGCAATGGATGATATGTCCGGTTCGTTTCCTTCCTGCCCAGCCAAATTGTATAGTGTACCTTTTCCCCGGCTCTAATATACTATTTAACCATTTATAGGCTTTTTTGGCTCCTGTAACCGATTCATCCTTTATGTACTCCGGATAGGTTCCGGTTTTGGGATCAATCCAGGCATGATTCGTATTAAGGCTCAATTCCTCGAATGCGTCAGACTTGGTATTTGGCTTGGCTTCTACATTGTAACCTCTTTTTCGAAGTTCATATGCAACCACGCAAGTTTGACAATTTATGGTATATCCTCCCCTGCGCCGATACCCTGGATTGGCATGTCCTGAATTGGCCTTCTTTTCATCCATTGGGTCCCCCCCTTCCTACTGAAGCGATGGAATCCGGATGCGTCAGGTCTACTCCACTGGCAGCTTTCTTTACTATGGTCTCCTGCAATTCCCTCCTTGAGTTTTGATATTCTCTCAAGGTTGTATTGAATTTATTTAAAACCTTTTGATACTGGTCATATCCTGCATCCCCAGGATTCAATGGCCTTCTGTATTGGTCATACTCCCTTTGCGCCTTTTTAAATTCAGCATGAGAATTGAGCATCTTCTGTTTTAACCCTTTGATCTCTTCTCTAGCTTTTTCTTCTGTCTTAATTTTACCACTTGAGGATGTCCCCTGCGGGGCGACATTTTTCTGTTTCCCGGCTACTCCTTTGCGGAGGGCATTGGTAAGACTTTCCATGAGAATGGCCTTCTGTTTCCAGCCCGGTCCATAATGGTGCCGCCCGTTGAATTTATTCCCGGCTCCGCCATCATAATTCCCGTTTTTATCCAGATGGACATGGGAACCATTGATAGTGCGCCAGTGATTTGGGTTAGTATCCCGATCCCGGTCAAGCGTCCGGATTCTCTGAAGATTCTCATTCGTCTGGTCCATGTATACCTCGAAAAATGGCAATAAATATTTGAATTCTCTGAATTTAGGTTTATAATAAATATAAGAAAAGCATTGAGGTGAGCGGAGCAAGTGGTCTGTCCGTTCAGTAAATCCAGATTAGTTTACATGCTTCTGGAGCCTCAATGCTTTTTCGTGGTTTTAGGATAATTTTCATCCCATCCGGTGAGGAGGAATGTGAATTCATCATCAAAATAGGTGGGAGACACGATAGCTGTATAGTGATCTTTACGAATATAAAAACGTCCATTTCTGCTTTCAATGTCTCCGTTTTCAATAATATCGGGAAGTTTTGGCAGGAAATCTTCGGGCTTTATCCCCTGAGACATTCTTTCTTGGATGATATGCTTCAGCCCCATGAAATCATCGCCCCATGGCAGCGCAATTCCTCCAATATCCGACCTTGTAAAAGCGTTCGGTACATAGCCATGCTTCTCTTTCGTAAGTACCCGGATAGCATCATAACCGTAATGCGTTCTGTCTTTTCTCAGCGTTTTTCCCAGTCCATTTGTATCACCCCCTTTACTGATATAATTTCATTTGTGATTGATTTTATAACAATAATATCATATATGAAATCAATGTCAATCCGTTTTGATGTATCCCATTTACTTTTTATTTCATTTGTAATATTTTATTATCAAAGGAAGAAGGTGATTAAATGAATTTAAATAATATGGCTGAGCGGTTAAAAGAAATCCGTCGTACATACGATGGTGGGAAAAGCCAGTCTGAATTTGCACAGCTTCTAGGCCTTGGCCAGTCTACGCTTGCCATGATGGAAGTTGGTAAACGAAATATCTCTGAAAGGCATATCAAGACAATTTGCTCCGTTTGTGGTGTAGATGAAACATGGTTCCGCACCGGAGAAGGAGAAATGTATGCTCCTACCGATGACTCCCTGCTGGACGATGTGGCGAAGCAGTACAAGCTGTCGAAGGAGCAGAAGGATATGGTCCGCATCATTATGGGTTTTCCGGACGATGTGCGGCAGGACCTGGCGGTGGCTCTCCTGGCTGTATGCAGGGAGCTGGCCAATAAAAAAGAGCAGGCCCCGTCTGCTAAAGACGAAGCCCGCCGGAAAGCGATCGAGCAGGAGCTGGAGATGGAGCGGGCCGCGAAAAAGGAAACGTCATAAGTTTCCACGGCTATCTCCGTTTTCCCTGGCTCTACCGCCGCTGAATTTTATATTTTATACAATAAATCTCATAAATGTATCATACTTACAGGGGAAAAAAGGCCCCCCCTGTCAGCCAATAAAAAGAGAAACCCACCAGCTTAGCTGGTGGTTCTTCTTTTGCGGCCCAAAGGGC
>NZ_UQKJ01000104.1 GCF_900541605.1 uncultured Dialister sp.
ACTCTCCCCGTCAACACCGAATACCAACAGCTCGACAAACTGAAATTGGCCTTTCTTCTTGCGCAAATGGTTTTTCCATAGTACAATGCATCTAGAGATATAAATATATTAATTAAAGGAGGAAATCCTATGAAAAAAATTATTATGATAAAGATTCCCGGATGCCCCTACTGCGCCAAGGCCAGAAAGGCTATCGAAGAACTGCATGGGGAAGAAAAGTATAAGTCCGTTCCGGTAGAAGAAATCGATGAAACCACCCAGCCGGAACTGGCAAAACCCTATGGAAAAGACTATTACTATGTTCCCAGCCTTTTCATTGACGGGAAAAAGCAGTTCGAAGCAAAGCCGGGCATGGACTACGATACCATCAAGGCGGCAGTGGTAAAGGCTTTTGATGAAGCATTGCAGTAAAACCGTATACAAAGAACTCTGAAAAGGCGAAAACGCTTTTTCAGAGTCTTTTTGTATAGGGCCTGTACCATTTGAAGGAGCGATAGCGACGCGCAAATCGTAGTGAGTCGCTTTCCCGTAGGGTGAGCTGGCGCCGGAGGCGACTGAAGGGGTGCATTTCCAAATGCATATACGGGACCATAAAGAGGGGGTTCAGCTATCTCCCAGTTGAAAGGACATGAAGATAAAGGGGGAATCATATGGAAGACTTTGAGAAGAAGAACAGGAATTACTGGAACCGGCGAAGCCAGGCCTACAGTGCCCTCCGGCAGAAGGAACTGGAGAGTGATGACGCATTGTGCTGGCAGGAGTTCCTAATGGACAGGCTTCCGAAAAAGCCCGATCTCCGGATTCTGGATGCCGGGACCGGCCCCGCTTTCCTGGCCATCATCCTGGCAAAGGCCGGAGCCAGTGTGACGGCACTGGATTTTTCTCCTTCCATGCTTGAGGAGGCAGAAAAGAATGCCCAAAAAGAAGGGGTTTCCATCCGTTTCGTCAGGGGCGATGTGATGGATCTTCCTTTTGGGGAAGAAAGCTTTGACGCCGTGATTTCCAGAAACGTGACATGGAACCTGCCGGATGTGCCAAAAGCCTACCGCTCCTGGTACAGGGTTCTCAAAAGGGGAGGGGTCCTGCTGAATTTTGATTCCGATTACGGCACCATGGATTTCAGGGTTACCGCCGGTATAGCGAAGAATGCCCATCACGGGGTGGCGGCTTCTCTCATTGAAACCTGCGAGGAACTGAAGGATTCTATCCGCATCAGCACCCACTGGAGGCCCCTCTGGGATCTGGGTATGCTGCAGAAAATCGGGTTCTGCAGCTGCTCTGTGGAAGAGGATATCCGGGAAAAGGTCCATCGTTCCAGGGAATGGGAGTATGATCCGACGCCCCTCTTCTGCCTGCGGGGCATTAAAAAATAAAGAATACAACTGATAAAGCACTGATGAAATCGGATTTGCGAATTCATCAGTGCTTTTGGATTCTGTTAAAAGACAGGGCTGCCGTTATCTGGCATTTTTAGCGGTTTCGTTTCCATGGAGGAGGCGTTCCTTCATTTCCAGATACCGGTCCGTGTAATAGGGGGCCATCTGGGATTCCCGGAGGTCGTACCCGAAGGGCCGGCGGCTGATGGCGATGAGGGGCGGCGCCTGGATGCGCTTGGCCACGGCGAATCCCGCAAAAAGGTGCCACCATTTTTCCAGGTCTTTGATGAAATCAGAGGGGGCCGGGAAAAGGTCATTCACCTTTACCGTACATCCGATGTGCTCTTCCAGGGTTCCCTCCATGTACCAGCCCAGAATTTCTTCCGGCGTATTCCTCTGCCAGGGTTCCACAAAGCTCTTCAGCAGGAAATCGTGATACTCATAAATCAGTGGATCCCCGAGACCCCGGGTGACGTCCTGGTTTTCAGAGAGCTCGGCGCTGGGTTTCACGGTAAAGATACCTTCCGGAATGATTTCCTTTCCGTACCATCCATTGAGGGCCCGGCCCAGCTGGTAGACCTGGTATTTCCAGAGGTCCGCCGTGGCGGCCAGGGCGCCGGCCAGGTCGCCGTAGAGGGTACCATAACCGATGGTGAGTTCTGTCTTGTTGGCGTTGCAGGTGAAGATACCGCCAAAAGCGGCGGACAGGGCGGCGAGAATGCGGCTGCTCCGGTCCCGGGCCTGCATGTTTTCTTTCATGAACCCCGTAAGATGGATATCCCCATCCATGAGGGGGAGGGCTTCCAGGGACTCTGCGGTTTCATCGATGAAATGGCCGATAGGAATGATGTGGTAGGCACATCCCAGGTTACGGGCCAGTCCTTCGGCCAGGTCCCTCGTGAGCTCGGAATTGAACCGGGTAGGCGTATTGACAAGAAGAACCTTGTCCGGCGGGAGGATGGATCGGTAGAGGGCAGCGTTTACGGCAGAATCGATGCCACCGGAAATGCCGATAACCACCCGGTCCTGGCCGATGGATTCCAGAAATTTCCGGACCCCGTAGCGGAGGGCGGGAAGGAGCATGTCTTCCTTGCAGGGAACCATGGGGGAAACGCTTTCCGGGCGGCGGTCTTCGGAGGAAAAGGAGAAGAGGGAGTGGGCATCTTCATAGGGTCGGGCTTCGGCGAGAAGGTTTCCATTCCTGTCGTAGGAGGCGGTCATACCGTCGTAGGTGTAGCAGGTTTTCCCGTTATTCTCAAGACCTCTCCGGTTCACGTAGATCATGGGCACATGGAGGCGGGAGAGGGAGCCCTGGAGCATGCGGTGCCGTTTATCATTCTTCCCAAGGGTGAAGGGAGAAGCGGACAGATTGAGGAAAAGGGAAATGCCCTTTGCTGCCAGCATTTCCATGGGGGAGAAATGGTAGTTTTCATCCCAGCTGTCTTCGCAGAGGAGGATACCGGTCCGAAGGGTTCCTTCTTTCAGGGGAAGGGAGAAGGGGGAAAGCAGGTCTTTCGGCGATTTTCCTTCTTCCTGGGCCAGCTGTAAGAGGGACGTGAAGTACCGGCGGTCATCGAAGCAGCGGTAGTTCGGAAGAAGCGTCTTTATCGTGAAAGGGCGGCTGCTGTTTTCGGGGAAAAGGAAATGCCCCCCCTGAGCGGCGAAGGCGGCGTTGTACTTCCGGGGCCTTCCGTCATCATTGGTCTTTTCCCAATCCACGGCGCAGCTGCCCCATACGATGACCAGGTCCCTGGCGGCCGATGCGATCCGGCGGTTATAGGATTCACATTCCCGGAGAAAGGCATTCTGGTCCCACAGGTCTCCGATGAGATATCCTGTGAGGCACATTTCCGGGAGCACCAGCATATCCGCCCCCTGGGACCGGGCCCAGGCGATTTCTTTCTCAATGCGGTTCCAGTTCTCCCGGATATTTCCGGGAATCACATCTAATTGGGCAGTGGCAATTCGTATCATGGCTGTTCCTCTTTTCCTGTCATTTCCTTCATTGTAATGGGAGCGGGGAAAAGTGTAAAGCGCCTGTGTCCTTACTGTGAAGAAATCCGGGGCCTGGCGGTCAGCCTGCCTGTTTGCAGAGTCATCAGGAACGGGGGCTTCTGGCTGCTGGAAGCTTCCGTGGGAATGACGCTATCCGCCGGCATGCAAATCCGTTGGGGCGGCCAGCCGCCACAAGGTTCGTGCCTCTATCCGTAAGCAGCCCGCTGCGGGACCATCGGCGGACTTCCTCCTTTTACGGGTGGATTCCATGGTATATAATTAAATTGAATAACTGTTCATTGCATGCAATAGGAGAACTATGGAACGTTATCAGAACTATTCTGACTATCTGAAAAAGAAATATGGGGAAAAGGTCTATAAGATCCCCATTTCCCTTCCCGTGACCTGTCCGAACCGGGATGGTACCCTGTCATCAAAGGCCTGCATTTTCTGCGGATCCATCGGCGCCGATTATGAGACGAAGGCCGTGGGCATGGACATTACGAGCCAGCTCAATCGGAGTATGGCCCACGTGGGACCGAAGTACAAGGCGAAAAAATTTATCGCCTATTTCCTGAATTTTACCAATACCTACGCCGACCCTTCTGATTTCAAAAGCTGGGTGGAAGAGGCCATGGCCCATCCCGATGTGGTGGGAGTGGATGTATCCACCAGGCCCGACTGCATCCATGAACGGTATCTGGATATATTAAAGGACTGCGCTTTTCGGTATGGAAAGGATGTGACCCTGGAGCTGGGCCTCCAGAGCAGCAATGTCCATACCCTCTCTATCCTGAACCGTTGCCACGGCCTGGCGGAGTACATCGACGGAGCCCTTCGCATCGGCCGATACGGGTTCGGACAGTGCACCCATGTAATAGCGGACCTGCCCTGGGATGACCGGCTGGATGTGGTGGAAACGGCAAAGATTATTTCCGCCCTGCCGGTGACAGAGGTGAAGCTCCATTCCCTGTATATCGTGAAGGGGACGCCCCTGGCCCGGATGTATGAGAAGGGCGAAGTGAAACTGCTGTCCATGGAAGAATACATGGAGCGGGCCATTCTTTTTCTCTCGTACCTCCGGAAGGACATCGTGGTGCAGCGGATCGTGGGCCGGGCATCCGGCGGAAATACGCTTTCCGTGAACGGCGGCTCACCCTGGTGGGAAGTGAAGGACCGCATCGACAGGCTCATGGAAGAAAGAAATGTGACCCAGGGCTGTCTCTGCGATTATCTCGATGGAAAGGCGGTCCGCCATCTTTTGAAATGAATGCCCGAAACCATGGGGCATAGAATGTATAGAAATACAGAAAGGATTAACAGCTACGGAACGGATAGAAGAAATCGTCATCAGGGACCAGCAGGAAGCGGCCCATCTCTTTGAAAGGGACAGTTCCTATCTTTCAGTCATAGGAGAAAGGTACGGCATCGATGTTTCGGGACGGGGCAACCTGATCCGCATCAAAGGGGAAGAAGGAGCCGTCGAAAAAGCGGTCCATGTGGTGGAACATCTCCGCCACATGGTACACGAGCAGATTCGCCTGTCCGAAAGGCAGGTGCGGCTGGTCATGACCCCTTCTGGATGAAGGAAAGGATCAGGTGCTGGAGGACCTGGAAGGGGATATCATCAATTTCACCAAAAACGGGACCCCCATCCGCCCAAGGACGTTGGGCCAGAAACTGTATGTGGATACCATACGAAGAAACTCCATCACCTTCGGCATCGGCCCGGCCGGTACAGGGAAAACGTACCTCGCCGTGGCACTGGCGGCGTTTGCCCTGAAAAACCATGATGTACAGCGGATTATCCTGGTGCGGCCGGCGGTGGAGGCCGGGGAAAAACTGGGATTCCTTCCCGGGGATATGCAGGAAAAGGTGAACCCCTACCTGCGGCCCCTTTTCGACGGGCTTCTGGCCATGTTCGGACCGGAAGAGTTCCTCCGGCTCCAGCAGAAAGGGCAGATCGAAGTGGCCCCCCTGGCCTACATGCGGGGGCGGACGCTGGAAAAATCCTTCGTCATCCTCGATGAGGCCCAGAACACCACGGTGGAGCAGATCAAGATGTTCCTTACCCGCCTCGGATTCCGGTCCAAAATGGTGGTGAACGGCGACGTCACCCAGATCGACCTGCCGCCCCATGTGAAGAGCGGCCTCATCGATGCGGAACGGGTATTGAAGAACGTAAAGGACATTGGCCATGTCCATTTCAGTGAAGACGATGTGGTGCGGCACGACCTGGTGGCCGCCATCATCCATGCCTATGAAGAGGATGCCAGAAAACAAGTCAAAAACGGAGGCAGTGACCATGGAAATCACAATTAACTACAGCGACATGAAATTTTACAGCGAAGACCTGGAAAAACTGATTCATATGGTCCTTTCCAAGGGGGCCGAACTCCAGAAAGTACCGGAGGATGCAGAAATCAGCGTCCTCATCTGCGATGCCGATACCATCCATGAGCTGAACCGGGATTATCGGAACGTGGACGCCCCTACGGACGTACTTTCCTTTGCGTTGAACGAAGGGGAAGACGACGTGCCGGAAGAAGAAAAGGCACTGGGGGACATTGTCATCAACCTGGACCGGGCCGTAGAACAGGCAAAGGAATTCGGCCACAGCAAGGAAAGAGAAATGGCCTACCTTTCGGTCCACGGGTTCCTCCATATCCTGGGGTACGACCATTATGACCCGGACGAAAAGAAGGCCATGCGGAAGGCGGAGGAAGATATCCTTGGCGCCTGCGGCCTTTCCCGGATCGTGACGGAAGGCAAGCTGGAAGCGGCGGAAAATGGAGACTGAAGAAATAAGGCACCTCCTTGCCAAAGCTCTGGAGGCAAGGAAAAACAGCTACTCCCCCTACTCTTTATACCCCGTAGGGGCAGCGGTGATGGCAGGAGATGGCTCCATCTACACCGGATGCAACATGGAAAATGTATCCTACCCCGCCTCCCTCTGCGCGGAGCGGAATGCCCTGGGCAGCGCCATTGCCGATGGGAAGAGGGACTTTCTGGCCATCGCCATCATCGGGAGCCCCGACGATTACACCATGCCCTGCGGTATCTGCCGGCAGGTGCTGGCGGAATTCCGGGTGCCCCTCATTATCTGCGGGAAGTCGGAGAACGACTACCGCCTCTATACACTGGAAGAAATCTTTCCGGCGGCATTTACCGCAGATGAATTGAAGAAGGAATGACGCCCAACAGGAAAGAAACTAATCCATATACAGCGTGTGTAAGGTGGCTGAAGTGAGTGAGGTGGCTAAAGAGGCTGAGGGGAAGGCGCGGCGCACAAAGTTTGGAAGCGCCGCAGTAAGGATTCACAACTGAATCTTGCTGCTTATTGAAAATATCGGTAATCACGTGCCCCCTTAGAGATGAATGTGCTTCGGCCGGACAGTCAAGTCCAGATTTGTGTGTAAATTAATTTTTCCCTCAGAATACAAGTAACTCACAACATGGAATATAGTGACAGTTCAGCGATCAGCA
>NZ_UQKJ01000105.1 GCF_900541605.1 uncultured Dialister sp.
ATTCGTGCCGTAGGCTGGCCATCTTTCCTGGAAGCCAGGAGCTAGCAGCTAGAAGCCCCCGCACGAATGACTCTATCCGTAAGTATCGCCCTAACAGCTCGATAAACTGAAATATTCCATCTTCCTTCATGGTACAATAGAGAAAAGGAGGGCACTATGACTACAATCTATATGGTACGGCACGGAGAAACGGAGTGGAATGCAGCGCACCGCATGCAGGGATGGAGCGACATTCCTTTGAACGAGAAGGGACGGGAGCAGGCTTCCTTTGCGGCCCGGAAATTTGAATCCATACCGCTGGACGCCATCTATACAAGCCCTTTGAAACGGGCGGCGGATACGGCAGAAATCATCAGGGGAGAAAGGGATATTCCCCTCATGGAAGAAAAGGGACTCATTGAAATCAACCTGGGCCGCTGGGACGGCCACACGCCCGATGAAATGGATGCTCTCTATCCCGGGCAGTACGACCTGTGGAGAACGAAGCCGGGGGAAGTCCATATCGATGGGGGCGAGACGTTTGCGGATGTGCAGGAACGGGCCTTTGCCGCTTTCCGGCGGATTGCGGAGAAGGAAAGGGAAAAGACGGTGCTCCTCGTTTCCCATATGGGCTGCCTCAGCACGATCCTCTTCAAAATCGCCGGATATCCATTGAACGATTTGTGGAAACACCCCATCGGCAACTGCGCTCTCTGTGAAGTGGACGTAGATGAACAGGAAACCATGAAAATTGTAAAATGGGCAGAAGATGACTATATCCCGGAACGGTTGAAGATGAAAGTTCCCTTTGGGAGAGTGAAAAAGTAAAAACTGATCAGGTCGGGCACCGATTGAATCGAGTGGTGATTTAGCCGGTGCTTTTTTATTGGCTGGATTATTAGATATCTTATTAATACGGATATTACTTTTTAATGACAGAGAAGGCAGAAAATTTTCTGAAGGTTTGCATGGCTTAGACAGTTGTTTTTTATACTGAAAATGTATCTTATCCGTGGGTTTCAGCAAAGGAGAATCCAAAATGCATATCAGTAAAAAAGCGGCCTGCGCCATGGCTGTGGCCGCACTCTGCACATTTTCCCTGTCCACGTCTGTCATGGCAGCAGATTCTGTTATCAATGCCAGTGAAGTTAATATTTCTGTAAAAGGCGGCAGCCGGGGCCTTGTGGGAGCCGGCATTACTCCGGGCAAGGTGTACAACAGTGCCAATGGCTGGAATGAAAAATCAGCTGCCGATACGAATTCGGTAGCCATCGGTGGTGGCCAGAATGGATCTATGAGTTCATCTGCTTCTGTCCGCGGCAAAAACAGTGTTGCCCTCGGTGCCGGTGCTGACGTAGATGTATCGAACAGCAACAGCGATTTTGAAAGTGCAAATGCAACGGCCCTCGGCGGCGGGGCCCAGGTTAAGGCAAAGCAGGGCACTGCCGTTGGCTATGGCAGTAAGGTGACAGGTGACCAGGGGACCGCTTTTGGCGAACAGAGCAGTGCTGAAGCTGCGGGTGCCGCTGCTTTCGGCGAAGGCAGCCATGCTAAAGCCACGAAGTCAACGGCCCTCGGCGTAGGTGCCGATGTAGAAACAGGAGCCGATGACTCCATTGCCCTTGGTGCCGGGAGCACGGTTTATAAATCGGATTTGAAATCAACCGATACGAACGGCGTCGTTTCCGTTGGGGCCGGCAGCAGTACCCGCCGCATCATCCATGTGGCCGATGGTGCCACCGATACCGATGCCGCTACCGTGGGACAGATGAATACGGCTATCGCTACGGCTGCCAAAACTGCTACCCAGGATGTCGATGACATCACTATGAAAACGACGGATGCCCTGGATCATTCCACAGAAACCCGCAGCTTTAAAAAAGCTGGACTTGTCCCGGGAAAATCGAATTCCAACTACAGTACGGCCATCGGCAATACAGGCTTCGGCGATCCATCTGTCGGCACCAATTCCAGTATGAGCGTCAGCATCGGCGATGTTGCTGAAATTGGTGATAATGCTGAACGGTCAACAGCTATCGGCTACAACAGCAATATTGCTGAAGGAGCCCAACACGGTGTAGCTATTGGTGAAAGCAGCTCGGTCAGTAAAGAAGATAGCGTAGCTGTCGGCAAGAGTGCCAGTGTAGAAACAAAGAATGCTATTGCCATCGGTACAGAGGCTAAGATTTCTTCAGGCTCCGTTAACAGCATCGCTATTGGCGGTCTCTATGAATACGACAGTGAAGACGGCCTTGGCGGCGGCGGAGAATATCTTGTCGGAGAAAATGCCAAGAACAGTACAGTAGTCGGTACGGCAGGTCTCAGCCAGTCTGAAGGTGGTACGGCTATTGGTGAAGGGGCCCGAGTCACCGAGGATGCTGTGGATTCCGTCGCTCTTGGTCATGGCAGTGAAGTCAATGCTTCTGACATCAAGGCGAGCGACAAGAACGGCGTTGTCTCCTTTGGCTCCACTTCTGGCGATAACGGTCAGGTTACAAGACGGCTGATCAATGTCGCTGACGGTATTAATGATACCGATGGAGCTACAGTGGGTCAGGTGAAAAATTATATTCATAACATCAATGGCCGCAGTGCTGTAGATGCTGATGATCCGACAACGGCGGTGGGGGAAAACTCTACCGTAGCCGGTGGTACCGAAAACAGAGCTTCCGGTGATTACTCTACTATCGGCGGTGGCAACAGTAACGAGGCTTCGGGATATCTTTCCACGGTTTCCGGTGGTTTCGTCAATAAGGCATCCAATGACTATGCAGCCGTAGGCGGTGGCCAGTCCAATACAGCTTCCGGTCAGAATTCTACTATTGGCGGTGGCTTTCAGAATACAGCGTATGGCAATGGTTCTACCGTAGCTGGTGGCAATACCAATACAGCCGGCGGACTGAATTCTGCCGTTCTTGGCGGCTTCAATAACGCTTCTATCGGAGAAAGCTCCTTTACTGCCGGCAGCGGCAACGTGGCCACAGGGGAGAATTCCGGTGCCCTTGGCAGAAACAGTTATGCAGCCAGTAAAAATTCCCTGGCTTTGGGGAATGAAGCCTATGCCGGCGAAGATAATACAATTTCCTTTGGCCATAAAAAAGGAGATTTGGATCCTTCGTCCCTGGTTATCTCCCAGGTTACAGATGAAAATGGGAATCCCGTACTCGATGAAAACGGTGATCCTAAGACACAGATCGAATCCGGTGAGACCTATCAGAGTGATTCTTTCAACCGCCTGGTCAATGTGGCAGATGGTAAAGATAGTCATGATGCCGCAACCGTTGGGCAGGTGACAGCAGCAGCCCAGACCAATGCGGCGGCTATCAGTCAGAACAGTTCCGCCATCGAGCAGAATAGTGCAGCCATTCGTCAGAATGCGGATTCCATCGAACACCTGAACAGCAGCGTCCACAGCCTGAACCGGGAAGTGGACAGCGTGGGAGCCCTTTCTTCTGCGCTGGCAGGGCTGCATCCTCTTGACTATGATGGCAGCGGTTCCCGTTTCCAGCTGAGTGCTGCGGCAGGAACCTATGATGGTAAGCAGGCTATGGCCCTTGGCGCCTTCTATCATCCGAACAGGAATGTCATGGTTTCCCTGGGCGCATCAAGCACATTTGGCGGTGATCGTAAATCAGCCGGTAATGTGGGCGTCACCTTCCGCGTAGGACCAGGCAGTGATGGCGCCGTTTCTGCAGGAAGCAGTGAAGAAGTGGAAGAACTGAAGGCGGAAGTGGAAGAATTGAAGAAAGAAGTCAGGGCACTGAAGGCGAAATAACCGGTGCTCTTTCCTGAAAAGTGCAGCCCACGGCAGAAGGCTGCACTTTTTGTTTTGCTCCTTTTATGGATGTGGGGATTTTCTTGCTCCCCCTCCCTATCCGTGGTATAGTAAATTATTATGACGGAAAAGGAGGGGATTCTTTTGTCCTTCGAAAAAGTAAAAGCCTATTTTGATTCCTTCGGTCTTGGTGACCGGTGTATCGATCTCAAAGAGTCCAGTGCCACCGTGGCCCTGGCGGCGCAGGCTCTGGGAACGGAAGAGGCCCGGATTGCGAAAACCATGTCCTTTCTTCTGGAGGACAAGCCTCTCATTGTGGTAGTGGCCGGAGATGCCCGTATCGATAACCACAAGTTTAAAGAGACCTTCCACAAGAAGGCGAAGATGATCCCCGGCGCGGAATGCGAGCGGTATATCGGCCACCGTCCCGGCGGGGTCTGTCCGTTCTGCCTGCCGGAGGGAGTGCCGGTATACCTGGATGTGTCGCTGAAGCGGTTTGATATCGTCTATCCCGCAGCAGGTACAGACCACAGTGCGGTGAAACTCCACGTGGAGGAACTGGAAAAGTATGCAAAATCCCAGGGCTGGGTGGATGTATGCAAGAACTGGCAGGATGAAGAGAAGCAGTGATTGATCATAGGGGAGTGTGCAATGATTGTTGAACAGTTTGGTGTTGAAGACTGGATGGACCGGTATGAGGAAGGAGCCCGGTATAATATTACCGATACCTGCGCAAAGCCGCTGACTCTGGATGAGCTTTTTACCATGACCGGAGAAGACCGGAATGCATTTATGGAGCGCTTTTTCCAAAGGGAGCAGACCTATGGTCCCATCTGGGGGAGTCCGGCGCTGAAGGAGAAAAT
The DNA here is from genome assembly GCF_900541605.1 of uncultured Dialister sp. Lineage (GTDB taxonomy): Bacteria > Bacillota > Negativicutes > Veillonellales > Dialisteraceae > Dialister. The sequence continues at coordinate 4,618 of NZ_UQKJ01000105.1, forward strand.
CGCTTCCCTCTATGACCATATAGGACCTGGAGAAATTCTTACGGAACATGGAGCCACCGGCGGAAACCAGCATATCTTCTTTTCCCTGATCCGCCCCGGAGACCGGGTCATTGCGTTTACTCCAAGCTACCAGCAGTTCTATTCAGCGCCCCGTTCTTTAGGAGCCCAGGTGACGGTGCTTCATCTGCGCAAAGAAAATGGTTACCTGCCGGATCTGGATGCGCTGCGGAAAGCGGCATCCCGGGGCGTGCGCATGATCTGCCTCAATAACCCCAATAATCCTACGGGCTCTCTCATTCCAAAGGAAATGATGGAGGAAATCGTGGAGATCGCCCGCAAGGCGGGGGCCTATCTTTTCTGCGATGAAGTCTATGCCGGCGTATCCCAGGAGGATGGGGACGAATGCCCGTCGGTGGCGGACCTTTACGAAAAGGGAATCGCCACCGGTTCCATGTCCAAGGCCTTTTCCCTGGCGGGGCTCCGCCTTGGATGGCTGGCCACCAGGGACCGGGAAGCCCTGGCCCAGTTCCGGCGGGTCCGGGACTATGACCTTGTGAGCTGCAGCCTTTTCGATGAGGCCGTAGCGGCGCTGGCTCTTTCTTATAAGGATAAGATTCTGGACCGGAACAGGCAGATTGTGCGCCATAATCTTCCTATCCTGGAAAAATGGGTGGGGGAAGAAGAAGCGGTGTCTTTCGTGAAGCCGAAGGCAGGCACCATGGCCCTGGTGTATTACGATGCGGATATTTCTTCGAGACTGTTCTGCCATCGCATGTACTATGAAACCGGCGCTTTCAATGTGCCCGGGGATTGTTTCGATGAGCCCCATTCCTTCCGGGTAGGCTATGCCCATGATCCGGACCTGCTGGAGGAAGGGCTTTCCCATGTCAGCGAATTTTTGCGGATCCTTGAAAAAGAAGGACTCCGCCGTCTTCATCAATAAAAATTTCCTGCCCGTAAAGGCAGGGATTGTTTCATCAGGTATTTCTTCTATTGCTGCCGGTAATGGAGGGAATACCTTTTTTTACAGGGAGGTCCTATGAAAGAACTGTTTGCCCTCTGGTGGCCCGTATTCCTTGTAGTGGGAGCAGACGTGATATACCAGATCTGCGCCAGGACTTTGTCGTCCCATAAAAGCCCTCTGGCAGCCCTGGGAACCACGTACCTGGTGAGTGCTTCCCTCTGCGCAGTCCTTTTTGAGGCCCTTGTGCCGGAGGGGCATATCCTTACTGAAATCCTTTCTGCCCATCCGGCGGCCTTCCTCGTGGGGATTTCCATTACGGGCCTTGAAGTGGGGACGATTTACATGTACCGCAAAGGCTGGGCCATGAATATAGGATTTATCGTGTATACGGCCCTCACTGTGGCAGCGCTCCTCCTGGCAGGCTGTTTCTTCTACGGGGAATCCCTTTCGGCTCTCCAGTTCCTGGGCCTTATTCTTGCCAGCTGCGGCATGTTCTGTATCGTGAGGTGAACCATGAAATTCTGGTGGCCCGTTTTTCTCATTGCTGCCTGCAGTGTGGCTTACCAGCTGGGAATCAAAGAAATTTCCGGCGGCATGCATCCCCTGTCGGCACTGACGGTAACCTATCTGTCCGCGTCCCTCACGTCCTATATGCTCTATGTACTGCTGGCACCGAAAGGGGAGAATCGAAAGAAGGAAATTTTTTCCTGGAACCCTTCGGCCCTGGGGCTGGGAGCGGCTATCGTGGGTATCGAGCTGGGGGTAGTGTACATGTACCGGGCGGGGTGGTCCGTCCATTCCTCTTTCATCGTCAGCAACAGTCTCATTGTGGTGGCCCTCCTCGTGGTGGGAGCTCTGGTATATGGGGAAAAGCTGAAGCTCCGCCAGCTTCTGGGCATGGTGATGGCCCTTGCTGGTATCGCCTGCATCGTCTGGGGCGGGTAAGGAATATTTCAGTTTGCCCCGCTGTTAGGGCGATGCTTACGGATAGAGCCATTCGTGCGGGGGCTTCTAGCTGCTAGGGAAGCGCTGATTAATTCGCAGAGTCAGATTTCATAAGGATTTTTATGCGCTGCTTCGTCATAACTCTCCTTAAATAGCTCGCTCCTGGCTGCCAGGAAAGCTGGCCAGCCTACGGCACGAATGACTGATGGAAATATCGAGTGGGTAGCGCCGCAGGCGAATCAGCCTTCCTGGCAGCTAGCCGCTAGCAGCTATAGTAAACGACAAAAATAATTTTATTTAAAGCTGCACAGGGTTCGAAGCTGA
>NZ_UQKJ01000106.1 GCF_900541605.1 uncultured Dialister sp.
CCACCATTCCTCATTCCTAATTCCTAATTCCTAATTTTCCCCGCGCCGCCAGCAGCTGAAAGCCCCCATACGGACGCACGGCGCTCGCCCACACGTAAAAAAACTCGAGACCCAAGTCTCGAGTTTTCTTACTCTATTCCATATATGGCCATGCCATTTTTCTTTGTAATCTCTATGAGTTCTTCCACCGGGATTCCTTTGATCCTTGCCAGTTCTTCCGCCACGTAGATGACGTTGGAAGGGTCGTTCCGCTTTCCCCGGTTTGGGGGCGGCGTGAGGTAGGGGCTGTCGGTCTCTATGAGGAGCCTGTCCAGGGGGACTGACGCCGCCGCTTCTTTGAGGCGGGTGCTTCTGGGGAATACCACAGGTCCTGCGAAGGAGATATAGAAGCCCAGTTTCATGAATTCCTGCGCCATTTCCGCGCTGCCGGAGTAGCAGTGGAGAATGCCCCGCATGGCGCTCCCCCTGTGTTCCTTCAGGATGGACAGGGTATCGCCGTGGGCTTCCCTGTCGTGGATGAGGAAGGGCAGGTCCAGGTCTTTGGCCAGCTCGATCTGCCGGCCGAACCAGGTCTTCTGGGTTTCCTTGTCGCTGTAGAGGTAGTGGTAGTCCAGGCCGATTTCGCCGATGGCCTTCACCTTCGGTGAAGACTGGGCCAGGTCTCCGATTTCCTTCAGGATTTCCTCGCTGGCCTCCCCGGTTTCCTGGGGATGGATGCCAACGGCACAGTACAGGAAATCGTACTTTTCCGCCAATGCCAGGGATTTCCGGCTGGTAGCCAGATCCTCCGACGGGATGACCACGTAGTCCAGGGTCTTCCGGAGTCTTTGAATCACCTCGTCCCGGTCCCGGTCGAAGGCTTTGTCGTAAAGGTGGGCGTGGGTGTCGAAGAGGCCCATTATTTGACCTTGCTGCCGGCGGGCATATCTACGAAGGGCACCTTCAGCTCTCCGTCCTTGGAGGCGGCGAGGATCATGCCCTGGGATTCGATACCCATGAGTTTGGCCGGCTTCAGGTTGGAAACGAAGATCACGTGCTTGCCGATAAGATCCTCCGGCTTATAGTATTCGGAAATGCCGCTCACCACGGTCCGTGTATCGCCGTCACCGAGGCTGACGGTCATTTTGATGAGCTTCTTGGACTTCTTCACCTTTTCAGCGGTGAGGATTTCTGCCACCCGGAGGTCGGTCTTGAAGAAATCATCGATGGAAATAGAAGGCTCGGTCTCCTTCTTTTCTTCCTTTTTCTCTTCTTTCTTTGCTTCCTTCTTCGGAGCCGGAGCTTCTTCCTCTTCGACTTCGATGCGCGGGAAGATCTGGTCTCCCTTGTGGGTTACGGTGCCGTCAGGAATGCCGCCCCAGGTGAGGTCCTTGTAGGAGGCAGCCTTGAAGTCCGTAAGGCCCAGCTGGTTCCAGATTTTTTCACAGGCAATAGGAATCACCGGTTCTGCCATGAGGGATACGAAGCGGAGTCCTTCGCAGAGGTGGTACAGCACAGCGTCCAGGAGGTCCTTCTTTGCCGGATCCTTGCCCAATGCCCAGGGCATGGTGACATCTACGTACTTATTGAGGGAACGGATATAGGTCCATACGGCTTTGATGGCGTCGTTGATCTTCCAGTTATCCATGCCGCTGCGGAAGGCTTCGAGAGTCTTTGCTGCGTTTTCTTCCACTTCTTTAGAAGCGGCGGCAATGGTCTCATCTCCGGAGGCATCTCCCTTATGGAGGACGCCCTTATTGTACTTGGCCACCATGGACAGGGTGCGGTACAGAAGGTTGCCCAGGTCGTTGGACAGGTCCGAATTGATGCGGTTAATGAGGCGGTCCCGGTTGAAGTTGCCGTCCTGGCCCAGCTGGATATCGTTCAGGAGGTAGTACCGGATGGCGTCGGAACCGAATTCATGGAGCAGCGGAATCGGGTCGATCACGTTGCCCCGGGACTTGGACATTTTCTCCCCGTCCACAATGAGCCAGCCATGGCCATAGACCTTCTTCGGCAGTTCGATGCCAAGGCTCATGAGCATAATCGGCCAGATGATGGTATGGAAACGGACGATTTCCTTCCCCACCAGGTGTACATCGGCGGGCCAGAATTTTTTGAATTTTTCCGGATTATCCACAATGCCGGCGGCGGTGAGGTAGTTTACGAGAGCGTCGAACCATACGTACACCACGTGCTTCGGGTCGAAGGGCACCGGAATGCCCCAGGTGAAGCTGGTACGGGATACGCAGAGGTCTTCCAGGCCGCTCTTCACGAACTGGATCATTTCATTTCTGCGGGATTCAGGCTGGATGAAATCCGGATGCTCTTCGATGTACTTCATCCAACGGTCCGCATACTTGGACATGCGGAAGAAATAGGCATCTTCACTGACCCGCTGCAGGGGACGGCCGCAGTCCGGGCACACATGCTCTTTGGTGAGCTTGTTTTCCGGCCAGAAGGTTTCGTCGGGGATGCAGTACCATCCTTCGTACTTGCCAAGGTAAATGTCTCCCTTGTCATAGGCCCGCTGGAAGAGCATCTGGACAACCTTCTTATGCCGTTCTTCGGTGGTCCGGATGAAATCGTCGTTGGAAATGTTCAGTTCCTTCCAGAGCTGCTTGAACAGGGCCACGATCTTGTCCACGTACTGGATCGGGGTGACACCTGCTTCTTCCGCCTTCTGTTCGATTTTCTGTCCATGTTCATCACTGCCGGTCAGGAAGAACACGTCGTATCCGTCGAGCCGCTTGAACCGGGCCATGCAGTCCGCAATGGACGTGCAGTAGGTATGGCCGATATGGAGCTTTGCGCTGGGATAGTAAATAGGGGTGGTAATATAATATGCTGGTTTTTCACTCATAAAAAAATGCCTCCTCATGGATTGCCTGGGATAGGGCTTGTGATTGGTTTGTATATAAACATTATTATAACGCTAATGGGAAATAATAATCAATGAAATTGAGATCGAGACTGAGGTCGAGGGAAGCAGCGAGCAGGTGGCTGGCAGCTGGATCTGGTGGCCAGGGGTCCAAGCCCTGCGGGCCGGGTAACGGATGGCCGGGTGCCGCAGGCTTATCTTTACCTACCCATCTATGGGGGAGGTGCCGTAGGCGGAGGGGGCTCTCGCTGAAGTCGCTCCCACCGTATGAATCGAAATTCCCGGCCCCTCTCGCACCATACCATCAGGCACCCTTCCACCGCTGACGCGGTCCCCCGATCGCCTTCGCGATGAAAGTGTCTCACTGGATTTTCGCTCGCTACGCTCACTACAGCACGGCTATCAGCGACTCACAACAATTTGAGCGTCGCTTGCGCTCCTCCGCTACGGCTGTCACCGACTCACAATGATTTGTACGTCGCTAACGCTCCTTCAAATCATGTTCGCTGGTGCAACTTGTGTTCGCTGCTGTAACTCCAGTTCGCTTACTTTTCCCCTCTAAAGAGGGGAGGTTGGGTGCTCGGGCGGCGGAGCCGCGGGACCTCAACTCTCAACTCTCAATGTTACTCTTTCTTTCAGGGCCTTCGGCCCCATCCTCTCGACCTCGATCTCATTTCCCCTTCATCTTCGGCTCCAGAAGGATTTCTATGATCCGGCTGGGGCGGCCTGTTTTTTCTGTGAACTGCCGTCCCACGTCCTGGGCCAGGTGGTGGTCGATGAGCTTGGCGATGATGCGGTTCATGGTTCTCGTGGTGACGCCGATGAGGTCTGCCAGTTCGGCGGAGGTGAAACGCAGGCGTCCTTCGTCCCGGCAGGCGTGGTACAGGTTCGAGAGGATCCGGATGCTGACTCCCGATTTCTTGGAGAGGTAGAGAAATTTCTCATCGATTGGCCCTTCTTTCCGGCAGTCATTGGCCTTGTCGTTGGCGGCCATGGGCACCGGGGTGAAGAGGTCCCGGCCTATGAGGTAGGCCTGGCTGCCGCCGGCGGCGATGGCGTGGTTCATGGCCCGGAGGGCGTGATACTTGGCGTCGGCGGCGGTGGCGCCGTAGCCGATGCCGATGGACAGGGTGAAGGCTGTATTCTCCGCCACGTTCTGCAGGATGTGCAGGTGCCGGTAATGGTCTGTCATGTTCTCGATGATGGAGGATGTGGCGAAGAGCATGTATTCCGCCGGCGGCTGTTCGATGCAGGCGGCGTCCATGGACTTCGCGAAGCGGTAGACTTCACGGGCCACCGCCAGTTTCTCCAGAGACAGCCGGAAGTCCGTGGCTTCGGGAATGGGATTTTTCGGTGTATCCGTATGGATGGCGATGACCGCCAGCCGGTTGTTCTGGTTCAGCTGGAGCTCGTAGGTCAGTACCAGCCGCTGCAGGCCGTTTCGAATGTCCTCGTAGGAGGGCTGGAGAATGTATACGGGGACGCCCCGCTTTTTCAGCATATCCCGGACCTGGTAAAAAATGGTGATACAGAAACTGACGGCGCCGCTGCGGTAGAGTTTCTCCATGCGGATGGCGTCCCGGATGAGGAGGCCCTCGCTGTAGGCCTTTACCGGCATGATTTCCACATGCCCCTCTTCCGGCGGCAGGCCGATTTCCTGGAAGGCCAGGTCGAAGAGCGTCGTATTGTCCATGTCCGTGGCGATTTTCATGGAGTGCCCTGCCACCTCTGCCCGGAAGAGGAGCCGGAGCAGGGCGGATACGGACCGGGGGATGGTGAGCCACTCCGACGAGTGGGGAATGGCCTTTTCCGCATACCGCCGGGCCGTGTTGCCCAGGAAGAGGAAGGTGTCGATATTCCCCTGGTGGCCGGAGAGAATATCCGGGATCTCCACGATGGTTCGATAAGGGAAGGGGACTGCTTCGATTTCCGGAAATTCTTTAGACAGGAAATGGGTGATTTCATCCATGATTTCGGTGGGAACTACGATACCGATTCGCATGATACTCTCCTTTTGGGACAGAATAAAGGTCTATTAAGGACATTTGCTTTTCCTTATGATAAGCGTAAATGGGAGGAAAGTAAATAGACCCGGTACTGTGGCCGGGGGCAACGGTGCCTGATGCAGAAAATTCTCTGTGATTCAGGCCGTTTTTGTAGGGAAAGGCCCTGTCCTTTCCGGGAGTGTAAGTAGTGCAGGAGGTATTGTATGGGCTGGCTCAAGAAATTACAGAGTGAGAACCGGTATGTGGTATTTTTCTTTTTGTACATAGGATTCTGTATATCCTATATCGATCGTTCCGCCATAGGGCTGTCGCTGCCCTCCATTTCCAAGGACTTTAACCTGGCCCCCACGGAAATGGGCGTGGTGATCAGTGCCTTTTTCATCGGCTATTCCATTATGCAGATCCCCGGCGGCTGGCTGGCGGACCATTTCGGGTCCAAGACGGTGATCATGATCGCCCTCACCCTGTGGTCCATCTTTACCTTCACCACCGGCCATGCATCTACCCTGGCGGGACTCCTGTTCCTCCGGTTCGTCTTCGGCCTCTGCGAAGGACCTTACGCCGGCTCCTGCTACCGGGCCATTGCGGAATACTTCCCCCGGGAGCTCCGTGCCACCTTTACCACCGGCATCCTTTCGTCCAACTACATCGGCAGCGCCATTGCTCCGATCATCATCGTGCCCCTGATCCTCTGGTTCGGATGGCGCGGCATGTTCCAGATCCTCGGCGTTATCGGGCTTATTTATGTATTCTTCTACGGTATCTTTGTGAAACAGTCCAGACCGAAGGAAGAAACCAAGGCGGATGATAAGAATAAGACGAAGTACTTCCTCCGTCTCCTTCATTTCCCTATGATCTGGAAACTGGTAATCTGCGCATTCTGCGTTTCCTGCATCAATAAAGGCCTGGACGCCTGGATGCCGACCTACCTCATCGCTGAAAGAGGGATCAACCTGAAGGCCGTGGGCTATGTGACACCGATTCCTTTCATGGCATCCTTCCTGTCCGCCGCTGTCTGCGGATGGGTGATGAATAAATACTTCGACAAGAAAGAACAGTACCTCATCGCCATCTGCGCTGCCATGACCGCCATTTTCCTGTACCTCATGTACAATGCGGAAACCCTCTTCTGGGTAGTGGTCTTCCAGTGCGGCGTGTACTTCTTCAAGGCCTGCATCCTCGGTGCGGCTGTTGCTATCGTTCTGAAAATCGTCACCGGCTCCATCGCCGGCTCCGCATCCACCCTCATCAACATGGGCGGCCAGGTGGCAGGCTTCATCTCCCCGGTAATCATGGGGTACCTGGTCTCCGCATTCCATGGCTCCTTCAATGCCGTATTCTACTACCTCATGGGCGCCGCTGCCCTCTGCGCCGTGAGTGCCCTTCTCATCCCGAAGCGGACGGAAGACGTCCTTGACGTAGGCGAAGAAGAAGCGGAAAATCAGAAAGAGTGATGGCAGGCTCAATCGTTATAAAAGCTTCAAGCCATTATTTATGAAAAATGGAGATAGAGGTCAAGACCCAGGGAAACCGCGGCCCCGCCGCTGTTGGAATCCTGATGAATCTAAACCCAAAACGTGAAAATGACACTGCAACAGGCTCTCTTCTCAGAAGAGAGCTGCCCACCGGGCTGAGAGATGGTGATGGAAGCGCCGCAGGCGAACCAGCTTTCCTGACTGCTAGCAGCTAGAAGCCCCACCCGTCCGCACGACGTTCGGCCACATGGTACCCGGCCCAAAGGGCCCGATCAGCTCAAGGCTAAAGGCTCCGTCCGCGCGCATGTTCATTATCCACCCCAATGCCGCAGGGAAGACGCCAGACAGGATCAGCCTGTGGCGCATCCAACCGCTAACCTCCGTCGCCTGAC
>NZ_UQKJ01000107.1 GCF_900541605.1 uncultured Dialister sp.
AGGGTCCTCTGCAGGACCCTCGCCTTCCGAGGAAAGAGGCCGATCAATGGCGGCAAAGCCGCTGTCCAACCTTATGTCCCCGCTTCAACAAGCGAAGCGATGTTGAAGCCACCACCCGGTTGGCGAGCGTAGCGATGCCAACCCACAACCCTTATGCCCCATTCACCCGAGCAGCCCGCCGGCCAGCCACAAACTCCATCAGCTCGACAAACCGCAATTGGCTATATGTGCAGTATATCTTTAAATGCCTTGATGTAATGCCGGGATACCGGAATCTTCTGCTTCTCGTAGCGGGTCATGGTGAGGAGGAGGGTGCCGTTATCCTGGGGCTCTATTTCGTGGATCATGGACAGGTTCACGATATATCCCTTATGGGTACGGAAAAATCCCAAAGGGGTAAGGAGGCTTTCGATGTCCCGCAGGGTCATCCGGGATTCCACGATGCCGCTGGTGGTATAGAAAAGGGAGCGGTCTGATTTCTCCGTGGAAATGAGTACGATTTCCCGGGCCGGGGATATCATGAGGGTTCTATCCCTTGTCTGGATGGCTATTTTCTGGGAGCTGGCGGTGACTTCGCCGGGCACCATGTTCTGGCGCCGGAGGGTAAGGCTGTCTTCGAGGCGGTCTATGATGCGATGAATCCGCTGTTCCGAGTAGGGTTTCAGGATATAGTCGAAGGCTTCCAGCTCAAAGGCCTGGAGGGCAAACTGGCTGTATCCTGTGGCGAATACGATTTTCAGGGGCAGGTCCATGGCCAGAATTTTCTGGGCACATTCCAGCCCGTTCATGATGGGCATTTCAATGTCCAGAAAAAGAATATCCACATTGGGATGGGACTTGAGAAAGGCCAGGACCTCTTTCCCATTGGCACACTCCCCTACGACTTTGACGCCGGGAATGGAGGCCAGTTCATACTTCAGTTCTCCCCGGGCCGGGAGTTCATCATCCGCTACCAGTGCATTGATTTGTTCCATGGGTATTTTCCTTCTTGCTTTTATGTACACAATTTTGAGTTTCAGTCAGGTTATTGAATTAGGAATTAGGAGTTAGGAATGGAGGTGGCGGCGCACAATTGATAGAGCGCCGCAGGCTGATTCTTTATCCTGATAACTGACTGCTGGAAGTTTCAGGCCAGTGCCCTGGCCTAGCCCTCTTCTTTTGCCAAGGGGTGGAGGACGATGGGTTTTGTGAGCTCATCGCTTTTTTTCTGGGCCTTTGGCTTCCTGGGAGCTTCAATCTTGGGAATATTGGCGAAGACCAGGGTTCCCTTATTTTCCTTGCTGACGATATGGAGGCCTGAGGATTTGCCGAAGAGAGAGAGAAGCCGCTGGTGCACATTGATGAGGCCGATCTGGTCCCGCCGCTTGTGGTCAATGAGGAGCTTCTTCCTCTTTCTGGGGGACATGCCAACCCCCGTATCAAGGACGTAGATTTTATAGTACTTCGGGTGCTCGATGAGGCCCACTTTGATTTTTCCGCCTTCCGGCCGCTTGAAGATGCCATGAATCACGGCGTTTTCCACGAGGGGCTGCAGCAGCAGCGGCGGTACCTGAATGGTATCCAGTTTATCCTTTGGGAAATCATAGGTGATTTTCAGGCGGTCACCAAAGCGAGCCCGCTCCAGCTCCGTATAGCTTTCAATGACGTGAAGCTCCTCGGACAGGGGAATGAGCTTGGATGGGTTATTCAGGCTGTGGCGGAAGTAGTCAGACAGGTACTGGATGAGTTTTCGCGCCGTATCGGGATCACTTCGGACGTAGTAGCTGATGGTATTCAACGTGTTGTAGAGGAAATGGGGGTTGATCTGGGCCTGGAGGGCGCGGATTTCCGCTTCCGCCAACAGGTTTTCCTCTTCCTTCATCTTGTCGTATTCATAAATGGCTTCCATCACGTGGCAGATGCCGTGGAGAAATTCGATACCCATCTTTGTGAAAGTATCGCCCTTGCTCTTGGCGGCAATGATGTAGCCCACGGTATCGTGGTGGTACATCACGGGCAGTGTCATGAGGTGGGGCATGTCGGGCAGTTTCTTCTGCAGCTTCAGTATGGCGATTTCTGCGTCCCCCTGGTTCCTGTCGGTATCATTCCTGTAATTGGTATGGATATACAGATGATCTTTGTAGGAAATGGCGGTCCAGGTCAGGTTTGGCAGGGAGGATGTTACAAGTTCCGCAATGCTGGCGATGTTCGTGTTGTTAAATCCATCGTGGAGAGTGGCAAAGAGGGCTGCCACCGCATTGAATGTGGTACGGGTGGTCTGGGTCTTTTCAGAATCCCGCTGGTGGATGAAGAATTCAATGACCATGTAGAACAGGCTCACGGCGATGGTATTGGTTACGATAATCGGCAGGGACAGGCTGAAGAAGCCATAGGGATTGTCTAAAGACTGGGGGAATGTGAGGAAGGCGAAAAACATCCAGAAAAGGAGTTCCAGCACCAGGGCATCAATGAAGGCCCAAAGCCAGAGCTGCTGGTGGTGGCTCTTCAGCCGCTTGGACAGAAATCCGGCGGCGATGCCCTGGAGGATAGAGAGACCCCCATGGATAAAGGAAGCATCGGTTTGGATGAAGAAGGCCCGGTGGAAGCCTGTGATGAGACCGGTCACGGTTCCTACGATGGGGCCGCCTACAAAGCCGCCAAGGATGATGCCCACGGCTCGGAAGTTAATGATGCCGCCGCCGGCACTGACGTTCCAGTAGGTGCCGCAGATGGACATGACGGAGAAGAGGATGATAAAAAGAATTGTATGTTTCCGGCTGAAGTGTTTGGCAGAAATGGCTTCCCTGAAAAAGGTGGTACGGCAGATCAGGAGGAGCAGCAGCAGGAAAATAGAAATGCCGAACCAGACATGCTGTATACCGACGACCCAAGAGGCATTCATGGCAACCATCCTTTCCTGAATATATAAAAAGGAAAAAAGAGCATAATTTATAGCTTAAAGGTTATATAAAACGATAAAAATAATAAATAATTTCTATTAATTCTATGTGCGCGGCTATGAATCCGAAAATCCATGCATTTCGTTTGCATCTTACCCCCTGTTTTCCGCATCTTAGCTAATTATATTTTAATCTATTGGAGATAGCGGGTATACTGATGGTGAAGAAAAACAAAGGATTTTTGATAAGCCCTATTTGATTTTATTATAGCAAATAGGAAGCCTGTCAGGTCCAAATTTTTGAAAAGCGGACAGGAACTTTCCCAAAGGGCAGTGGGGGAAGGAGAGCTGCTTTTCGAAGGAAAGGAAGGGTGTTATTATGGTTGTTTATGGTGTTGCGCTTCTTGCCTGCTGCTATCTGGCCGGCAACTTCGTAGGTGATTTACTGGGGGCTCTCCTGGGAATCAATGCCAATATCGGCGGCGTAGGTTTTGCTATGCTGTTCCTGATTCTTATTTCTACCTGGGCTATCCAGAAGGGGTACATGAAGGCACCGGAAGAACAGGGCATTAAATTCTGGAGTGCCATGTACATTCCCATCGTCGTAGCCATGAGTTCTATCCAGAACGTGGCAGCTGCTCTTGCAGGCGGTGTCGTAGCTCTTGTTGGTGCTGTACTGGCAGTGGTTATTGGCTATCTGGCCATTCCGTTCTTCTCCAAGGGTCACGGAGAAGCCTGGGCCAGGGATGAAGATGTGGTTAAAGACCAGAAATAAAGGAGGCAGGAAATCATGGATCTTGCAGCAATGATTACAAAACTTTTTGTTAAAAACGGCATGGTTTTTGCCTTTGCACTGCTGGGCATTGTCATGTACATTTCTTATAAACTGGCAGGCCTTACCAAGGGACGTATCCATGGCAGCGCCATTGCCATTTTCCTGGGCCTGGTCCTGGCTTATATCGGCGGTGTCACCACCGGCGGCCACAAAGGGATCGCCGATGTGCCGCTCTTTGCAGGTATGGGTCTTGTGGGCGGCGCCATGTTCCGGGATTTCGCCATTGTTTCTACCGCCTTCGGCGCGGACCTTCGGGAAATCAAGAAAATCGGCTGGCGTGGTGTAGCTTCCCTGTTCTTCGGTGAATTTATCTGCCTCGTGGCTGGTATCGCCGTGGCTTATCCCCTTGGATATACCAGTGCCGTAGATCTTGTCACCATCGGTGCCGGTGTGGCGACCTTCGTGGTAGGACCGGTTACCGGAGCTGCCCTTGGCGCTTCTTCTGAGGTTATTGCGATTTCCATCGCCGCCGGCGTTGTGAAATCGGTACTGGTCATGGTGGTTACCCCCTTCGTGGCCAAACCCCTCTCCATCAATAACCCCCAGTCCGCCATGGCCTTTGGCGGTATCATGGGAACCACCTCCGGTACCGCAGCCGGTATGGCCGCAGTCAACCCGAGGCTCGTACCCTATGCTGCTATGACGGCTACCTTCTATACCGGCCTCGGATGCCTGCTCTTCCCGTCGGTATTCTACTTCCTCACCACTCTGTTCTTCTGATGGATTTGCCATTCCGGGGCGGCGGTCCTGGGAAATTATTTTCCCGTCTCTCACAGGGAGCCAAACCGGAATGATTCCCTTCCTTTTCGGGAACGGGGTACCCGCGGCGGGTGCCCCGGACCTGAAAACCAATTTCAGAAGGGGCTATAATAAAAATATGAAACCTGTATATAAGACAGCTTGAGCTGCCGCTTATGTATTTCCCTATTGTTATAAAAGAAAGGACTTCATGCTATGTTAGAAATCAAACCGTGCAATAAGAACTGGCATACCAGGGGCGATGATACCGCTGCCAGACTGAATGCAGCCCGTGTTTATGCAGATGGAAAGATCGTAGATCCCGCCAATACGGTAAAACTACTGGAAGCAGTTCTCCGTCCGGGAGATAAGGTCAACATTGAAGGGGATAACCAGAAACAGGCTGATTTCCTGGCCAAGGAACTCTGCAAGGTAGATCCTTCCAAAGTCCATGATCTCCATATGATTCAGTCCACCCTTTCCATTCCGGAACATCTGGATGTCTTTGATAAGGGCATCGCCCGGAAGCTGGACTTTGCCTATGCCGGCAGCCAGGGCAAACGGCTGGCACAGATGGTACAGAATGGGGGCATTGAACTGGGTGCCATCCATACGTATCTGGAAATGTATTCCCGTTACTTCATCGACCTGGTACCGAGAGTTTCCCTGGTCTGTGCCGATGCAGCCGATAAGGAAGGCAATATTTACACCGGCTTCTCCACGGAAGATACACCGGCCATTGTAGAAGCTACAAAATTTAACCAGGGCATCGTCATTTTCCAGGTTAATAAGATTGTAGACAAGGTGCCGAGAGTGGATATTCCGTCGGACTGGGTGGACTTTGTCATTGAAGCACCGACCCCGTACCTCCTGAACCCCCTCTTCACCAGGGACCCTGCCAAGATTACCAACGACCGCATCATGAAGGCCATGATGGCTATCAAAGGTATTTATGCGGAATACGGCGTCAAAGTCTTGAACCATGGTGTCGGCTACGATACGGCAGCTGTAGAACTGCTCCTGCCGACATTCGGTGAATCCCTGGGCCTTAAGGGTAAGATCTGCACCCATTGGGTACTGAATCCCCATCCGACCCTGATTCCGGCCATTGAAACGGGCTGGGTACAGGCTGTCTATTCCTTCGGCTCTGAAGTGGGCATGGAAGAATACATCAAAGCCCGTCCGGATATCTTTGCTATCGGACCGGATGGCACCATGCGGTCCAACCGTGCCTTCTGCCAGGCTGCCGGCCACTATGCGGCAGACATGTTCATCGGCTCCACCATGCAGATCGACCGGTTCGGCAACTCCTCCACCGCCACAAAGAATAATGTGGCCGGATTTGGCGGTGCTCCGAACATGGGCTGCGATGCCAAGGGCCGCCGCCATGTGACAGAAGCATGGAAGAAGTGCGGCGAAGAAGTTGCAAACCGCTATGAACTCATGGGTGATCGGAACCGGGGCAAGAAGCTGGTAGTCCAGATGATTACCACGGTCTCTGCAAAAGGCTTCCCGGGCTTTGTGGACCAGCTCGATGCCGTGGCCCTGAAGAAGAATGCCAACCTGGACCTGGAACCGATCATGATTTACTCCGATGATCTTACCCATATCGTGTCTGAAGTGGGTATTGCCTGTCTCCATAAATGCCACAACATGGAAGAAAGAATGGATGCTATCCGTGCCGTTGCCGGCAAGACGGATGTGGGCAAACAGGAAGATCCGGAAGTTACGAAGAGACTCCGTAAGGAAGGCATCGTAAAGCTTCCGGAAGACCTGGGTATCAACCGGGCAGAAGCAACCAGGGATCTCCTGGCAGCCAAGAATATGAAGGACCTCGTAGACTGGTCCGGCGGCCTCTATGATCCGCCGGCTAAGTTCAGAAACTGGTAATTGAGGCCTGAATAAGCAATAAAAAAGCTCCCATTCCGAATGGTTTCGGAATGGGAGCTTTTTCGTGTTGGTGATGAATGTTGAAGAAGGGGGTTCATCATATTGCGGTTTGTCGAGCTGCTGTGCTCGGCGCAGATGGGTAGAGTCATTGGCATGGAGCTTCTAGCTGCTAGCGGCTAGCTGCTGGGAAGGCTGATTCGCCTGCGGCGCTTCCAACAGTTTCCATCAGCTAACCTCAGCC
>NZ_UQKJ01000108.1 GCF_900541605.1 uncultured Dialister sp.
CCCAATCCCATCAGTTTCCATTAGCTAACCCCAGCCCGTTGGGCAGCCCCTTCCCAAGGAAGGGGCCTACTGCAGAGGCAATTGTCTGTTTGGGGGATAGAGTCATCAGGATCCCATCTGCGGCGAAGCCGCGGGACCTCAACTCTCAAATCTCAACTCTCAACTCTTTCTTTTCCTTGACTTACTATATTTATCATGCTAGAATACATTCAAGTCATACAAAGTAACAAGGATCGGAATCAGGCTTTGGAGTCTTCCCAGAGAGGCAGTAGATGGTGCGAACTGCTGGAGTGAAGGAGCCGCGTCAACCGGGAGTTCCTGCTCTGAGCCATAGGCCAGGAGCAGGCGGCAGTACCGTTATCGCTGAATCAAGTATGTGGACAAGGTGGTACCTCACAGATTCTGTGCCCTGTCGGATTTTTCCGGCAGGGCTTTTCTTATGTCCCGCCGGCAGTTATGTTCTGAAAAGGAGCTGTATGTTATGAAGAAATCGACCAATTCCCTCATCCCCATCGGGCTCATGCTTTTCGCCCTGTTCTTTGGCGCCGGCAACCTGATATTCCCTGTATTTATGGGACAGAATTCCGGCGTCAATACCATTCCTGCCACCATCGGCTTCCTTCTGACCGGCGTGGGCCTCCCTATCCTGGCGGTGGCGGCCATCGGCTATTCCGGCAGTGACCTCCAGGCCCTGGCTTCCCGGATCCATCCGAAGTACGCCGTTTTCTTCACCGTCCTCCTGTACATAACCATTGGGCCGGCCTTCGCCACGCCCCGTACCGCCACCACGTCCTTTGAAATCGCCGTGGCTCCCTTCTTCGGAAGTGCCATGAAGCAGATGGCCCTCTATGTTTTCTGCTTTATTTTCTTCGTCGTTTCCTGGTGGCTCTCCGTCACTCCTACGAAACTGGTGAATCGTATCGGCAAGGTCATTACGCCGGTGCTCCTCCTCTTCCTGGCACTCCTCTTTGTGTTCTCCATTATCCATCCCATGGGACCCTGGCAGCCGGCCACCGACAGCTACCGGGACGGTATAAAGGCCCTCACCCAGGGTTTCCTGGATGGCTACGGCACCATGGATGCCCTGGCAGCCTTCGTCTTTGGCATTATTGTCATCAATTCTGTCCGCCAGTACGGGGCGAAGACCAATGAAGAAGTGGCCCTGAGCACCCTGAAGAGCGGCCTCATCGCCGGTTTCTTCCTCGCCATCATTTACGTATTCCTCTGCTTCCTGGGCGCCTCCTCCGTCACCACCCTGGGCATGCAGGAAAACGGCGCCGGCGTCCTGGTCGGCAGCGCCCGGTACTACTTCGGCTCCTACGGCCGCATCGTCATGGGGGTCATCGTACTTCTGGCCTGCCTCACCACCAGCGTAGGCCTCATCACCGCCTGCGGCGAGTACTTCTCCCGCCTCATTCCGGCCCTGTCCTACTCCATGTGGGTGTCCGCCTTCTCCATCGCTTCCTTCTTCGTTGCCCTCTTCGGCCTCACCACCATCATCAAAGCCGCCATTCCGGTGCTCATGTTCCTTTACCCCCTCACTATTTCCCTGGTACTCCTCACCTTCACCCATGCCCTCTTCGGCGGCTACCGGTCCGTATACCGCATGGCCACCCTCTTCACCTTCGTTCCTTCCCTCTATGACGGCATTCACACCGCCGGCCTGTCCCTGGGAGCCCTGGACAGCCTCATGGCTTCCCTGCCCCTCGCCAGCTACGGCCTTGGCTGGGTCTCCTTCTGCATCGCCGGCCTCATCATCGGTGCCATAGCCTCCCGCTTCTCCAGCGCCAAGGCAGTGCAGGAGTAGCCGCGAAGCGGCAATCCATCCTGCGGCTTTGCCGCGGCCCTTCTCCAAGGGCCTGCATGCTGGCGGGTATCTTATAATATTGAGGATATAGGTCAGGCAAGTGCCCCCTTAGAGAAGGGGGCAGCCCAAAGGGCGGGGGATGGATTCGCCGCGAAGCGGCTGGTATTTTATCAGAAAACGGTCTGAGCAGCTTTAGCGAGAGCCCCCTCCGTCGCCTGCGGCGCCACCTCCCCCATAGATGGGGGAGGTAAGGTAAAAGATGCAGTAGCTCCGCCGCTGCTGGAATCCTGATGACTCCAGCCCCTAAACGGACAAATGACTCTACAGTAGGCTCCTTCCTTGGGAAGGAGCTGCCCACGTGAGCGCAGGTCCTGCAGAGGACCTGCGAGGCCGGCCCAAGTTGGCGCTTATACTGCACATTAAAGCGCTTTCCTTTCGGGGCCGGCCATGAGGTTAGCTGATGGGGACTGATGAAAGCGCCGCAGGCGAATCAGCTTTCCTAGAAGCTAGCAGCCAGCAGCTAAAAGCCCCGCCTGTTCGCACGACTCCCATCCACATATGAAAAAAGCTCCATCGGTTTCCCGATGGAGCTTTTTTCATCTCTTATTCATGATTTGCATTTTCCCAGGCCCGTTTGCCCAGTTCGATGGCCCCCGTAAGGCCGGCGTGGTCTCCCAGGGCCGGCGGTACGATGTATTCTGCCAGGCGGCTGTCCACCATATCCGAATGGATGTAGCCGGCCAGGTTCTTCTTCACTTCCGCCCGTACCATGTCGAAGAGCCCTTCCTGGTGCATGACGCCGCCGCCGATGATGATCCGGTCCGGCGAATAGAGGAGTACCAGGTTTGATACCCCCTGGCCCAGATAGTAGGCTTCCATTTCCCAGACTTCCTTCCGGTTGTGGAGCGTTTCTCCCGGAGCGCCCCAGCGCTTCTGGATAGCCGGTCCGCAGGCATAGCCTTCCAGGCACCCGCCGGGGAGGAAGGAATCCTTATGGAAGGGGCAGCTCCCTTCATAGGTATCCTTCGGATGACGCTGGATGAGCATGTGCCCCGCTTCCGGATGGACGAGGCCGTGGAGCAGTTTTCCATCGCAGTACAAGCCTACGCCGATACCGGTACCTACGGTCATGTAGGACACCACAGGGCATCCCATGCCGGCGCCGTATACCGCTTCTCCCAGGGCCGCCCCGTTCACGTCCGTATCAAATTCGATAGGTACCGAAAGGGCCCTGGCAAAGGGACCTACGAAGTCCACATCCTGCCAGCCCTTCTTCGGGGTGGCTTTGATGTACCCGTAGGTGGGAGAATCTTTCTTCAGGTCCAGGGGCCCGAAGCTTGCAATTCCCAGTGATTCGATGGAATACTGCTTGAACCAGTTAATAATTTCCGGGAGCACCTGGGCCGCCGTGGTGGTGGGGAACCGCATTTCCGAAAGAATCCGGATCTTCCCATCCCTCACTTCACCTACGCCGCAAATAATCTTGGTACCGCCTGCTTCTATGCCGCCAATTAAAATTTTGACACGCCTCCTCATACGAAAAAGTCACTCGTATCAGTGTATAATATATGGCTCTTTTTTTCAATGAAAAAAGAAAGAGTTGAGGAAAGAGAGTTGAGAGTTGAGGTCCCGCGGCTTTGCCGCAGAACGGATGCTGATGTGCAGAGTCATTGGCCCGGTGTTTCCGTCACCCATCATGCCGTAAGCTGTTCAGCTTTCCTAAGAGCTAGGGAAGCGCTGATTAATTCGCAGAGTCAGATTTTATAAGGATTTTTATGCACTGCTTCGTCATAACTCTCCTTAAATAGCTCGCTATTCGCGTCGAGTTATTCCTCGCATTGCATAAAAATCCAAGAATAAAATCTGACAACGATTTAATCAGTGCTTCCCTAGAGGCTAAAAGCTAGAAGCCCCCGCCCGTTCGCACGTGAGATTAGCTTCCCCGTGCCACAGCCGGACCTCAACTCTCAACTCTCAAATCTCAACTCTTTTTCTCAAAATGCACCCGTCCCATCACCTTTTCCGCCGCCTCCGGAGGCAGATGGGTGGCACCGTAGGCCCAGGTTTTATCTCCTACCGGGAACAGGTAATAATCCACCATGCCCTCAGGACCGGCGGCGCTGAAGAAAATATAAGAATCCTCATCCCTGTGGATTTCCGAGGGCACCTTGCTGACGCTCTTCTTCTGGGCTATGGCCATGTCCTTCGTAATGAAGGCGAACCGTATCATGACCTTCTTCTTCTGGTACACCATGAGTACCCCATTCACATAGTCAATGTCAAAATGATCGCCGCCGTCCAGGGTCACATCGATTTTCTCCCCCGTATCCGGCGTAATGGTGATGGTCTTCTTCTCACTGCCGCAGGCAGAAAGCCCCAGAACCATCACAAAAAGGGAAAGCAGAACCAGTCCCCGCTTCCACCATTGCCGTATATATGAAATCATCGCAATCATCCTCCCAACCTTTCTCCATTGGGTATTGTAGCACAAGGCCAGCGGCTTCGCCGGAAAAAGATAGAGTTGAGAGTTGAGGAAAGAGAGTTGAGGCTCAGCGATGCCACCGCTGAGACAATAGATGCCCACAGGTGCCCGGCGCCGGAATTCCGACCGCAGACCAGTGGGCATTTTTAGCTATCATCTCTCAGAAAAACGGACTCTACTCTAACTCGTCATTTCGAGCGGTGGGAGCATGCTACATAAGAATACAGCCCAAAACCGCTACAGCTTCGAGGAGCCCCGAAATCTTTCTTGTGGTCGGGAATACAGATCTTTTCTCTCTACTTTCAGGAGTTGTAACACCGTCACAGGCATTTACCCGGGAGATTTCTCGACTCTCTCTCACATACGATTCTTATGGTTACTATCGTCACGGCGCTTACCACCGCTCGAAATGACGATATGCGGTAAGAGTCAGTAACAGGGGAAACCGGCTGGCGGTGGCCAGTCAGTGCCATGGGTTGAATCAACCCATCCAACCTTCTCAACCATTCCAACCTGCCCCATTGTCTCACTAACCCACTACCTCCCATTTTCCACCAGTGCCATGGAGCATCCTTTGGCCGACAGCCGGGCCACCAGGAAGGTGGCGCAGGCGGCGCGGATGACCTGGTCCAGGAGGAGGGCACACCAGGTCCCCAGGAGGCCCATGTCAAGTACGTAAAGGAAGAAGGCGGTCACCAGGGGGCGGAGGAAGGTGATGGAAACGAAGGAGTACGCCGCCACCTGGGCGGTCCGGCCGCTCCCCCGGAGGACACCGGCGCCCCAGATAGCCAAAGCCTCCGGGAAACTGACGATGGCAATGATCACCATGACCGTGCCGGACATGGCAAGTAGGGAGGGATCCTTCGAGTAGAAGGAGAAAATCTCATCGGAGAAAATGAGCACCGCCCCGCAGACCGCAGCAGAAAGGACGAGGCACCATTTGAGGCCGCAGGTCCGATAGGCCGCCCAGTCTTGCTGGCTTCCCCGGCCCATGGACTGCCCCGATGCCACCATGCCTGCTTTTCCGAATCCCATGATGAAGTCATAGTACACATCGCAGATATTCATGCAGATGCTGTGCACCGCAAAGGGCACGGTTCCCAGCCCCGCCGCCATGCGGGAGAAGAGGACCATGCCGATGCGTTCGCTCCCCTGCTCTCCCAGGATGCTTCCGAAAATGGGAAGCACCTCATGGAAGTAAGCCCGGTCCGGCAGGAAAGAGCCGCTCCGGAAAAAGCCTTTGGATTTCAGGAGACAGAAGGACGCCAGCAGGGTAAAGAGGGTGCCCACGATGGTACCGATAGCGGCTCCCCTGACGCCAAAGGCGGGGATGGGCCCCATGCCGGAAATGAGGACAAAGCTCAGGGCCCCATTGATACCGTTGCCGGCGATATTTGTCTTCATGATGGACGCCGTATCCCCATAGCCCAGCTGCACCGCCTGCAGGATAAGGGCCAGGGACGTGAAATACACGGACAGCAGCGCCGGCGCCCCATAGTCCAAAGCCTCCGCCATGTAGTCCGGCGATGCGCCCATGAGAGAGAATATGGGCTCCAGGAAGACGAAACAGGCCCCGTGGAAAATCCCCATCACCAGGGCACAGAGGAAGAGGGATTTCTTCAGGAGCGAAGATACCGCCTCCCGGTCATCCCTTCCCGCCAGCCGGGACACCACCAGGGTCACCGCGGAAGCCA
This sequence comes from uncultured Dialister sp., assembly GCF_900541605.1. Taxonomy (GTDB): domain Bacteria; phylum Bacillota; class Negativicutes; order Veillonellales; family Dialisteraceae; genus Dialister. The sequence continues at coordinate 5,984 of NZ_UQKJ01000108.1, forward strand.
GGGACCGGGAAAGGCAGAGCAGCACCAGCCGGGGCTGCAGGAAAATGCTGACGGCGGCCACGGAAAAACTCCCCAGCGCCCCCACCAGGATCAGGTCCGTGGAGGCGAGGAGAATCATGAAAAGCCCTTCCAGTGCGGCAGGCAATGCAATTTTCAGGTACTGTCTGTCAGAGTGATTCATAGGAGTTCCTTCGGTGATACTACTTCCGACTTGAAATGACTGTATTATACAAGAAATGAGAATTATTTTCAATTGTTTGGCAGATGGCCGGCCACCGTGCGTACGGGTGGGGGCTTCTGGCTTCTAGCTGTCAGCAGCCAGGAAAGCCCATCAGCCTGCGGCGATAGGCTGGTTAAGTTAGCGTGCGCACGGGCGGGGGCTTCTAGCTGCTAGCTGTTAGCGACTAGGAAAACACATCAGCCTGCGGCGCTTCCAACAGCTAACCTCCGTCTGCTTCGCAGCCACCTCCTTCCCAAGGAAGGAGGCTATCC
>NZ_UQKJ01000109.1 GCF_900541605.1 uncultured Dialister sp.
GTCATTCGTGCCGTAGGCTGTTGAGCCTTCCTGGCAGCTAGGAGCTAACAGCTAGAAGCCCTGCACGAATGACTCTATCCATCAGCGCCGTCCAACAGCTCGACAAACTGAAATTGGCAGTGCGCCAATCGTTATGATTTATTTTCAGAAAGAGAATATCTATTGTATAAGAAACAGCAAATAAAGAAAACCTGGCCCTATCCGGTGAGTATTATTACCAAGCCCGGCCTTCGAGGCATGTATATCCGGCTGACCAGGGACAAGAAAGTAAAAGTAACGGCACCCCTCTCCATGCCGGTGGAGGATATAATCCGGTTCATTGATTCCAGGGATGCCTGGATACGGAAAAATCTGGCGCGTATGGCTGATCCCGTGAGTTATGAATATGTTACAGGAGAAATGCATTACTTCTTTGGCAAGCAGTATCCCCTCCATTTCTTTGAAGCCCCTTCCGGTGGAATTGCCCTGCGGAATGGGCGTCTGGAAATGGATATGACACCACGCACAAAGAATCGGGCTCTTCTTTATAGAAAGCTTATGAAGGAAGAACTAAAAAAGGTTCTGGTCCACTATATCCGGCTGTGGGCACCGCAGATGAAGGTCAGGCCGACTTCTGTAACTGTGAAGGTTATGAAAAGCCGGTGGGGGAGCTGCAACGTGAAGACCGGTGAACTCTGCTTCGCTCTGGACCTGGTGACAAAACCGGAGCCCTGTATCGAATCGGTGGTGGTTCACGAGTTGAACCATCTGCTGGAGACAGGTCATACACCCCGGTTTCATGCACTCATGACCCACTGGCTCCCCGACTATAAAGAAAGGACAAAGATACTGACAGCCTGGCCCAGAGAATTCATATAGCCGGGAAATTACGCCGGGAAGGGGAGTACTTTTGCAGCCTACTGTTTATCTTCAAAGAAATATGGTATAATCTAATAAAATAATTTTATACCAAGGGCAAAGGCTTCCAATAACAGGTGACTTCGCCCGGACTTGATTGTATTATTTCAGGTGAGAGGTTATTCGATGAACAATACGGACTGGAAAATCCTCATATACCTTCGTGAAGAACGGAGCATAAACAAAGTGGCCAAGCGTCTTTTTATGACGCAGCCTTCTTTGACATACCGGCTGAGCCAGATGGAAAAGGAAATCGGTTGTCCTCTGTTTATTCGGACAAATAAGGGGGTCCATTTTACGGATGCCGGCAACCGCCTCTTTTCTTTTGCAGAAAAAGAACTGCAGCAGTACCAGGACATGAAAAATTACGTCACCCATGAGCCGAATTCGATTTCCGGGGTTCTCCGAATTGGTGCCAGCCAGTCCTTTGCTCAGTCCCATATGCCCTCTATTCTGAAGGGATTTATTGATAAGTACAACGATATAGAGGTATCGCTGACCACCGATACCAGTGACCAGTTGGTGAAACTGGTAAAAAAAGAAGACATTCATCTGGCCATTGTCCGGGGCAACCAGGAGTGGCCGGATGCAGATATTCTTTTGGAAGATTCACCGTTGTACCTGATTTCCGCCAAGAAGATCGATTACCGCACACTGCCCGATGAACCATCGATCCGCTATCGCAGTGATCCTTCTCTTGATGAAATCCGTACGCGGTGGTGGCGCCAGAATTTCACTGAATCTCCCCATTTCATGCTTACTGTTTCTGACTGCCTGACCTGTGTTGAAATTGTGAACCAGGGACTTGGTCATTCCCTCATACCCGCTGATCTTCTGCCGAAATGTGAACCCAAGGTCAATCGAGAAATGATTTATGATAAACAGAAACGCCCACTTCTTCGACCGAGCCACCTCATTTACAAACAGGCCATGCTCCAGTCAACGCCGGTCAGAATGTTTGTGGATTATGTGAGAGAATATTTCAACGTATAATAAAAGCCTCCCTGTTCATTGCATCCGGGAGGTTTTTATTATACATCGGAGAACATCCGTTACAGGCGGACCAGAAATCCCAGCATACTGAACAGCCAGGTGGATACGGCGAGAAACAGGGCAGCCCCTGGTTTTTCCAGTTTTAACCGGATTTCGAAATCCTGTTTTTTCCAATGGCTGCCCCATATGGTTCTTACAAAACCATCATGGTCAACGCTCATCATACGGAACAGGGTACAATAATTTAAAAGGAGATAAATGCAGATCAGCGCCGGCCGAAGATTTTCATCCATGAACCAGACCATCCCAGGGATAACATAGATTATATACAAAAGCTATGTAACCGCCGAGGAAATAAATTATTTTCTGTCTGAATAAGTCTTCTAATTCTGTATTATATGCAAATACAAGATACCCGTTAATAGCACATAACCCAAGACACCAGAAAAACAGAACAATCATTTTTCATACTCCTGAATATACCAGCATGTATACTTTATTTTCATAAAGCCATCTGATTTGATTACATTATGAAAGAAGGAAGTTTGCTCCTTCCGCAACCGGTGTAAAAGGAAAGGGCGTTCTCTCTGGCTAATGCACCGATTATGACCGCTGAGGAGATGAAAGGACCTTAAAGGAATGGGAAGGAGATTTTAATCCTTTCTCCTAAAAACTGGTAAAACATGGGGGTCGAGCCTATCTAGGGAAGCACTGATTAATTCGCAGAGTCAGATTTCATAAGGATTTTTATGCACTGCTTCGTCATAAATCGGCCAAGAATAAAAGGAAGGCGCTTTAATGTGCAGAGAAAGCGCCAACTTATCTTGGCTCAGCAGTCCTATGCAAGACTGCTGCCTTAAATAGCTCGCTATTCGCGTCAGATTATTCCTTGCATTGCATAAAAATCCAAGAATGAAATCTGACAACGATTTAATCAGCGCTTCCCTAGCCCAATTTATGGAGATATAGAAAAAATATTTTCATGTCATAAACTCCATCTATAACCGCATAAGAGCAAATATTGGTGATACAATGGGAATCATGGAGAAGGGAAACTATTCCGGCTTTTATTGGGCAGTTTGCATGTATATGATTCTTGGAGGCGCTCTATGAGAAAACTTTGGACTTTACTCATTGCTTTACTGGCAGCCCTTTGCTTTGTGACTATGGCAGAGGCATCCGATGAGCAGGAAATGAACAGGAAGCTTGGCTATTTCGATAATACCCGGACTGTACTGCTTCTTCCAACCCGCTGGAGGGGACAGGGCTATGAAGCGGCGGCCTATGTCAATAGAGATATGAAGCAGATTTTTCGCTACCCCTATTATCGGACTTTGGATGTGGCGGACTATGCCAATGCGTCAGTTTCTCCTTCAGAGCTGGCAGAACTGGCAGATAAGACGGGGGCAGATATTGTAGTAATGCCTGTCATTACGGAATGGTACCAGATGGTTTTCCATCGTTTTTTCTTCGATGATGATGATCCGATCCTGCAGACCAGGGCAGTCATCGATATTTACAGTTATAAAAAAACAGATGGCACTGTGCGGGATGACCGGAGCAGCTACTTTAATACGGAAGATGAAAGTACTACAAGGAATGTATATATTCTTGACGATATGATGAAAAAGATTTACAAGACCTTTCCCTATCGCCGGGTTCCGACTGACGTATCCCGGTCTCTTTCCGGTGACACCACGGATAATACGCCTAAGGCGGGTATGAAGAACTGAGGAGCTGGAGCAATTCATCAAATTGCGTTTTGTCGAGCTACTGTGTTCGGTGCGGATGGGTAGAGTCATTCGTGCCGTAGGCTGTTGAGCCTTCCTAGCAGCTAGGAGCTAACAGCTAGAAGCCCTGCACGAATGACTCTATCCATCCGCACCGCCCAACAACTCGACAAACTGAAATTGGCAGTACACTAAAAAACAGCGCAGGAAAAATGATTTCTCATTTTTCCTGCGCTGTTTTTTGCTGGTTCATAGCCCTTTCTGCTCAATACCGCTGACCAGATATCCCAGATGGGCTGTGCTGTTCAGCGTAACGAGGCGCCAGATACTTTTATCACATTCCAATACATTAATGCAGGCGTTGTCCTGCTTAATCTGCCAGAAATGGCTCATATCCAGGCCCAGAAGGTCACAGATAATGGCTTTATTCACCGCATCATGGGCAGCAACAAGCACAGTTTCCCCATCATATTTCGCAGCATATTCGTCAAAGGCTTCCCTGGCGCGCTTTCTGACGTCTTCCAGGTTTTCTCCTTCCGGCATCTGGACCTGTTCCGGATGGGTATGCCAAAGGCGGAATTCCTTCGGATATCGGGCTTCGATTTCATCGGCATGGATGCCTTCCCAGAGACCGTGGGAAATTTCAATGAGCCGTCCGTCTTTCATGACGGTCAGGTGATGGTAATCGGAGGCCATGCGGCAGGTCTCAAAGGAACGGGAGAGGGGAGAAGAAATGGCGCGGTCAATCGGAATATTTTTCAGCGCCAGAGCTGCTTTTCTCCCCTGTTCGAGGCCCCGGGGAGACAGGGGAGTATCTTCCTGTCCCTGGTAGCGCCCTTCGATGTTCCACGTGGTTTCGCCGTGCCGGAGAAGAATGATTCGTATCATAAGGGCTCCTTAGTGTTCGCAGTGAATGACTTTGACATCATGGATACCGTCGATATTCATGAGGGCAGGAATGACGGCAGAAGGAATATCTTTGTCCACAGCCACAGCCATGACGTTGGTTCCCTCTTCTTTACCGGCACCCACCTGCATGCCATTGATGTTGATGTGTTCTTTGCCCAGTACCGAAGCCACCTGACCAATCATGCCCGGCTTATCTTCATGGGGCGCAATGATGATGCAGCCTTTGGGTTCGAAATCTACCCGGAAATGATCGATGGAAACGATTTTGGCTTCTTTCCTGTCGAAGAGGGAACCGGTGATGCGGTGGCTTCCTTTATCTGTATCTACGGTAAGGGAAATGGTATTGGTAAAATAATGACCCTTTTTTGCTTTGACTTCTCTTACATCCATATGGCGGTTTTCTGCAATGCCCCGGGCATTGACAAAGTTTACAGTCTGCTGGAGTACCGGTGCCAGAAGTCCTTTCAGGACGGCCGTGGTGAGGGGGGCAGTTTCGGTATCCGCCAGTTCACCAGTATATTCCACATTTACCCGGTTAATGCGGCCGCCGGCCAGGTCAATGGCAATATTACCCATCCGTTCACAGAGATTGAAATAGGGCTGAATGACATGGAGTGTAGCTTTCGTAATAGGTGAAGCATTGACGGCGGTGGCTACCGGCTCTCCATGGAGTGCCTGCATAACGCCAATGGCGACATCCGTAGCTACGCCGGCCTGGGCTTCTTTTGTGGAAGCACCGAGGTGAGGGGTCAGTGCCACATTGGTCATGCCGAGGAATGGATTTTCTTCCGGTTTCAGCGGTTCATGGGGCCATACATCGATACCGGCACCGGCTACTTTGCCGCTCTTCAGGGCATCTGCCAGGGCATTGATATCTACTACCGCACCCCGGGAAGCATTGACGATGCGTACGCCATCTTTCATCTTTTCGATTTCTTTTTTGCCGATCATCCCCCGTGTTTCATCGGTCAGTGGGGTGTGAAGAGTAATGTAGTCCGATTCCTTGAGAAGCGAATCCAGATCCACCAGTTCAACACCCAGCTGCTTGCCCCGTTCCAGGGGAATATAGGGATCATAGCCGATGGTTCTCATGTTGAATGCCTGAAGCCGTTTGGCTACGTTTGAACCGACTCGGCCGACACCGATAATGCCAACGGTTTTATTCAGGAGCTGGATGCCAGTAAAGCTTTTCCGGTCCCAGCGGCCTTCCATGATGGACTGGTGAGCCTGGGGAATATGGCGGGTCATGGACAGCATGAGGGCGATGGTGTGTTCGCAGGCGGCAATGGTATTGGATTCCGGCGTATTGACTACGGTGATACCTTTTTTAGTAGCCTCAGCAACGTCGATGCCATCAATGCCTACGCCGGCACGGCCGATGACCTTCAGATTCTTTGCGGCATCAATGACCTTTGTGGTAACCTTTGTCTGGCTTCTGGTAATAATGGCATCATAATCGCCGATGACTTTGCACAGTTCCTCTTCATTCATATTCGGCTGGATATCTACGATAAATTCTTTCTCCAGGATTTCTTTTGCTTCTTTGGCTACGTCGGCGGTAATAAAGATTCTGAACATATTTGTTTCCTCCTTGTCAGGTTTACAGGTAATCAGTATAAACAGGAAAGAGTCCAGGACTCCTTCTATAGTATTTTTTATGAAAATGGGGGTATTGCCAATTTCAGTTTGTCGAGCTGTTGGTATTCGATGTTGACGGGTAGAGTCACTCGCACGGGGCTGCTAGCTTCTAGCGGCTAGCAGCCAGGAAAACTGATTCGCCTGCGGCGCTTTCCCATCAGGTTTGCCCAAACGTAATCATGCCGTAGGCTGTTGAGCTTTCCTAGAAGCTAGAAGCTATAGTAAACGACATTAATTACTTTACTTTAAATCAATGTATCTATGTGCTA
>NZ_UQKJ01000110.1 GCF_900541605.1 uncultured Dialister sp.
GTGACTTCATTATACCTGAGGATCGAGCCATATGGCTCTTGATTTTTTTGATTAACCAATTTACACCATTATACTGGCATTATCTTGGCCTGAATACAAAAGGCGCTTAGCCTGCCCATCAAAGCGCCTTCCTATTAGGCCAAACGGCGGTCGCCCGAAGGGCAGGGGATGGATTCGCCCTGTAGGGGTGAGCCCTGCAAAGCAGGAGATCTGACGGAGACTTCAGCCGACAGTCATTCAGATGTCAGGCAGAACCAGCGGCTTTGCATCAGTCAGAATTCATAAGGCCGCGCGATATGAATTGTGCGCTGCCTCCACCACCTTAGCCACTGCAGCCACTTTTCTCCTTCGGCCGCAGGCTGCTGTCTGTCCGCTTGCATCTCCCAAGGCAAAGGGGTACAATATAGAAACGTAACGGGGCATTAGCTCAGCTGGGAGAGCGCAAGGTTCGCAATCTTGAGGTCAGGGGTTCGATCCCCCTATGCTCCACCAGAAATAGAGGACATCCATGGCAAAGGCCGGGGATGTCCTTTTTTATGGTACCCCTGAGTTATACCCGGGCACTATGATATAATAGGGGTAAAGGAAAAGTAAACTGGGCTCATTCCTTCAGAATGTATCCCTTTTGCCTGCGACAGGGACTGCGGGAATTTCATTTATACATAAAACAAGGGAATAAGCCCGAAGAGTCATTCAGCTCAATAATAATACATAAAGCATCTACACATTAAAGGAGGAAGAACCATGGACGAAATTTTCAGAAGAGGTACCTGCCGGTATTTTAAGGAACTTACGCCGGTTCCCGATGACCAGCTGCTGACACTGGTAAAAGCAGGCATGCAGGCAAGGGCTGTGGGCAACCAGAAATCCCGGGACTTCATCATCGTTACCCGGGAGGACCTGGTAAAGGCCATTTCCCACAACAGCATCATTGCCGGTCCGGCCCGTAAAGCATCGGCGGCCATTGTTATTGTAGGCAAGAAAGAGGGCATTTCCTTCCCTGAAGAATGGTCCTTCGACTGCGCCGCAGCGGCACAGAATATCCTCATCGAAGCAGAACACCTGGGGCTGTCCACCCTGTGGATGCAGGTGTACCCCTACCAGGACAGGAAAGTCCATCTCTGCCATATTCTGGATATCCCCGATGAACTGGATCCCTTCTGCATCATTGCCGTAGGCTATGCAGCGAAACAGCCGGTCCGCATGAACCATTACGATGAACAGGCCGTGTCCTACGACCTTTACGGGAAACATAAGAAATAAGGAAACAATAAGCGGCCGGACCCATCCGGCCGCTTTTTCTTTCTCACGCGAGTGGCTGGAGGCAATTGTACGGGGGATTTCCAGGAAAGAATTGAGATTTGAGGAAAGAGAATGGGGGCTCCGAAGGGGAGCTGCTGATCGCCAGGCGACGGGACCGGGCTGTTAGAAGCGCCGCAGGCTGGACCTTTGCGGCAAAGCCGCGGGACCTCAATTCTCAACTCTCAAATCTCAATTCTTCTTTTGATATCGGCAGTCCCATGGCAGTGACTCTATCCAATCATCTGCTAAATTGAATTGGAATATTCAAGTCCATCAATTTACTCCTTGCGCGATAGACTGTTTGTGATATAATAAATACATCGAAAGAGTTAAATGTAATGATACAGATAAGGAGCGATACCTATGATTACCGAAATCCACAACAACGAACAGTTTGACAGCGAAATTACAAACCATAAAGGATACAGCCTCATTGACTTCTGGGCTACCTGGTGCGGTCCCTGCCGCATGATGGCTCCGGTCATGGAAAATGCAGAAAAAGTACTGGGAGACAAAGTGAATTTCTGCAAAGTAGACGTAGATGAGATGCAGGAACTGGCAGGACAGTTCGACATCATGTCCATTCCGACCATTGTCCTCTTCAAGGATGGCCAGGAAGTGAACCGCATGATTGGTGCCATTCCACAGGAAGAATTCATTAACCAGCTGGAATCCATGATGCAGTAAATCTTACTGAAAGAACAAAAAGGACCGCCGAAGGGCGGTCCTTTTTTTGTTATGGAAGATAATTAAATGTGATATTATATTACGAATTTACGAATTATGTTTAATAAAGATAAACAAAATAAATTTATTTTAAAGTACTTGCACTTTAAGAAAAAGGTGCTATAATATGAACATGAGTTGACCGAGAGTCAACTGATAAACATTCATCGCTTTCCTTGATTCAATTCCCCGTGAAGACAGGAAATATCGATGATGTGACAGATAAAGGAGGTGTGCTCTTTCTTATCTTTTTGACATTGGATTTTCTTGATAATAATTTACCCTCTCTCCATAAATTCCTGTCAGTTTCCCCACTGGCAGGAATTTTTTTGTGTTGTAAGAGTACTAAATGATAATAGGAAAGACTAAATTCGTACTCCGGTAAAAGTAAGAAATTGAACGGAAGGGATGAAGGCAGGCTGAAGGAAAGGTGCGGCGCAGGAGAATTAGGAATGAGGAATGGTGGAGGCGGCGCACAATTCATAGGGCGCCGCAGTTTTTATAGTATCGTAAGTATGCAGATCCTTGGAAAAGGGTCCCACCAAAGGCGCAGGGTGATTGATGGAATCATGGGTCAAAGCCGCAGTGATTCAAGGCTGCAGCCATTTTCTGTAATACCGGTATAGTCATTTAGCAGGGAGATTTCTCGACTCCTTCGCACATACTATTTTGGGGGTACAGTTACTCCGGCGCTTACACCGCTCGAAATGACGGTATGGGGGCAGCGTAATTCTGGGGGACGTGATTCAGGATAAAAACTCCTACCCGGCTATCGTCATTTCGACCGGAGGGAGCATGCCGGATGACTCTGCAATAAAGAATCGCTACAGCTGCGATGAGTGGAGAAATCTTTCTCGGGTTCGGGAATACAGTAAGATAGCAGTTACTCACGAATATTTAAAATGCCAATGTGAGATCATTCCCCCCATGCAGTCCCTGAGAGAAGGGGCGCGCTGAAGGTGCCGGAGAATCAGGAATGAGAATTTAGGAATGATGAATGGTGGAGGCGGCGCACAATTCATATGGCGCCGCAGTTTTATAGTATCGTAAATATGCAGACCCTGGGAAAAGAGCCGTGCCAAAGGTGCAGGATGGATGGTGGGAATAGAAAAGGCTGCGGCCTGCGGCCAGGGGCGGTGGCGGCGCACAAATTAGGAAGCGCCGCCTTTTGAATTTCTATCGCAGCTCTGACGCAGTGGAATTCTGTGGGAAGCTCAGTATTCCCATTCACAAGAAAGATTTCGTGGCTCATTGCAGCTGTAGCGATTCTTGTCTGTATTCTCACATAGCATGCTTACCACCGCTCGAAATGACGGGAGGGTGGAATGGGGAAATATGCGGGAAAAACGTTTTCAGCAAATTGATGGGACAGGGAAAGAGTTACCGGAAATGATGACGGTATTCCTGCGACATGCCATTGTGAGATAACTCACAACATGCAGGCAGTTGGAAGGGATCTGGGACAGTACCGCTGGACATCAAAGTTTTACACAATTTTCAAATCCATCATATAAGTGCACATTATTATCCTTTGCACTGGTTATAAGTTTCTTCTATTGGAGAAAATTCTATAAAAAGAGTATATTTAAGCAAACATCATCACATAATGTTTTCCACGGATTACATTTTTGTATGAAAGGAGGCACCATGGGAGAACGGGAGGAAGCGGTGGAGCGGCTGCTGGCCGGTTACCGCCGGTATTATTCGATTACCCGGTTTGATGGAGGAAAGGAGGAGGGAGAGGGATTCCGGGAGGCCATCCATATGGAGCGGCCCTTCTTTTCCGGACAGTCCCGGCTGGCAGCGGTTTGCGAATACTATGAGAAGGGGGAGAAATATTTTCTCTTCCATTCGGCAGCCCTGTGGTCTACGGCGCAGGAGGAATTCCTGTTTGTATTCAATGTACCCCGACTCACGGTTTCCTCTTTCCGGGAACTGCGGGACTTTGCCTGTGACGCAGCCATGGATATGGCCCATATCGGGCCGGGCCACATGTATACCTATATTTCACCGGTATTCATCTGCGATTCGGTGGAGGAAGCGGCCCGGAAGGAGCTGGAGGCCTGCAATCTGTACAAAACCTTCTTCTACTCCTTCCACGGGTGGATGGAGGTCCACGCCGGCGCCATGGACCTGTCCACGGGCCGGTTCCATTTCAACAGGGCCGGAAAATGTATGGAAAAGGGGCTTCGCCAGGTCTTTGCCCGAAGTCCCCTGTGGAAAGGGGCATGAGGGAACCATTCGGCTTTTCCCGGTCCATGGGACATTCCTTTCTGCAGGTATATAAAAAGATAAACTCACTCTCTATTTGTTCAAGGGGGGACCATATATGAATACCCTGGTACTGCTTGCTGTATGTTTAGTGATTCTTCTGTGTGGATATATCTTTTATGGCCGATGGCTTGTGAGGCAGTGGGGCGTGGGAAAAGGAAATATTCCCACTCCTGCCCATACCATGGAAGATGGCGTGGATTATGTGCCGGCGAAGGCGCCGGTGCTCATGGGCCATCATTTTTCCTCTATTGCCGGCGCAGGACCGATTACGGGTCCCATCGGGGCGGCTATGTTCGGCTGGCTGCCGGTGACCCTGTGGGTGCTGGTAGGGGGTATTTTCTTTGGTGGTGTCCATGATTTCGGAGCTCTCTTTGCTTCCATCCGCCATAATGGACAGTCCATCGGTGAAATTATTTCTGCCAACATGTCCAAACGGGCAAAGCAGCTCTTTATCATCTTTTCCTACCTCACCCTGATCCTGGTGGTGGCGGCCTTTGCGGCCATCGTAGCTTCCACCTTTGGCGCGGTCTATGAAAATGGCGTGGTGAATGAAGCAAAGAGTGCCACCCAGGCCTCCGTGGCCATGGTGTCCATTCTTTTTATTGCCGTGGCTATTGTCTTCGGCTTTGCGGTGTACCGCCGGCATACGGGCATGGCGGTATCCACCATCCTCGGCGTGGCGGCCATTGCCATCTGCATGGCCATCGGCATGAATTTCCATCCCTTCTATTTCTCCACCACCACCTGGATGTGGCTCATTGGCCTCTATATCACCATCGCCTCCGTGACGCCGGTATGGATTCTCCTGCAGCCCCGGGATTACCTGTCCTCCTTCCTGCTCTACGCCATGCTCATCGTGGCGGTCATCGGTATCGTAGGTGCCCATCCGGATATCAATCCGGACCTCTTCCCGGCGTATACCGGATTCTCCGTGGATAATGGAAACGGCACCCAGTACCTGTTCCCCATCCTCTTTACAACCGTAGCCTGCGGCGCTATTTCCGGTTTCCATTCCCTCGTTTCCTCCGGCACCACGTCGAAACAGCTGGATAAAGAGTCCGATGCCAGACCCATCGCCTATGGCGGCATGCTGCTGGAATGCGTACTGGCCATCATTACCCTCTGCGCCATCGCCTATGCACGGGAAACGGGCCATGTGAAGGGGGCCACCGATATTTTTGCCGGAGGTATTTCTGCCATGATTGGTGCCATCCCCGGTATGGCGTCCCTGGAAAGCAGTATGTATACCCTTCTGGTACTGACCTATTCCGCTTTCTGCCTCACGTCCCTCGATACGGCTACGAGACTGGCACGGTTCATGTTCCAGGAATTCTGGCTGGAACCGGGACAGACGCCGAAGGATATTGACGGCACCTTCAAGAAACTCATGGTCAATCCCTATTTTGCCACCATTATTACCGTGTTCTTCGGCATCATGCTGGGCATGGGGGGCTTCATGAAAATCTGGGGTCTCTTCGGCGCTGCCAACCAGCTGCTGGCAGGCATCGGCCTCCTGGCCGTAGCCACCTGGCTGGGCAATGCGGGTAAGAATAATAAAATGTTCCTCGTCCCCATGGCATTCATGATGGTGGTCACCATCAGCTCCCTGGCGATTATCGTACGGAACCAGGTCCTCATGATTATGAATGGCGCCACCGACTGGGGTCCCTATGCCCAAGCCGGTATCGGCATCCTGCTCATCTGCCTGGCCCTGGAGCTGGCCGTGGAAGGCTGCCGCACCATTTTCCGCCAGCGGAAACAGGCAAAGCAGGAAGAAATCCCCGCCCTGGACGACGTAGAAGAAGAATGAGCTGATAGGGTCTGCGTGCTGGCGGTTAGAGTCACTGGGGCGGAGTTTCTAGGGAAGCACTGATTAAATCGTTGTTCGATTATACTCTTGTATTTTCATGC
>NZ_UQKJ01000111.1 GCF_900541605.1 uncultured Dialister sp.
CCTCCCCCATAGATGGGGGAGGTTAAGGCTAGCCTGCGGCGCAGTCGACAGTCAGGGAAACACTGATTAAATCTGACTCTGCGAATCAATCAGCGTTTTCCTGATCCCCGTCCTCTCGGACTCGATCTCCCTTGTCCGACAGGCCTATCTGACTCAATGTGCAAAGGCCCCATCCATCCGCACGACCCTGCCGCGGAGCGCCCACAACTCGGTGAACAGGCGCAGAGCGTTCACCGGCTGCCATTAGACCTATCCCTGCCTATGGGGGATACTCTTCTATACCTCTCCTCAGCCACTTTCCCATTCCATTTCTCTCCATTTTGGGGTCATCCAACAAAAAGTCCCTATTTCATAGAAGTCTTTCCCCACTTTAAACAGAAAAATGCCCATTTACAGGGCGCTAAAATTGACTATCCCCCCTGATAATGATAGTATAAAATTATTGGGATAAGTTAAGGTTTATCATACTCCGATGATTGACGGAGCATGGAGTTGTTTCTTTTACGGAAAGACTTATATGATACTGACTTATGGAGATTCGAAACGGGGCCTTGTGCGCAAGGCCAATGAAGATGCCATCAGCATGAAGGTGGATCACCTTTTCCTCCTGGCCGACGGCATGGGAGGATACGACGGCGGACAGGTGGCGAGTTCCCTGGCTGTGGAAAGCGGGGGACGCTATTTTTCCTCCCTTCCTCCGGAGAAGGCTTTTTCCGAGGAGGGGCTGAAGGAAGCCTTCTGTGCTGCGAACCGGGCCATTCTTGCGGAGAAGAGAGATTCCCCGGCCCTCCAGTCCATGGGGACCACCATGGTGGGCGCCGCCATTTCCGGGGACCATCTGTACTGGGCCCACGTGGGGGACAGCCGGCTCTACCGGTATGATGGCGGAGAACTGACCCAGGTCACCACGGACCATTCCTTTGTGATGGAACTGGTGAGCGAGGGAAAGCTCACGAAGGAAGAAATGCGCCGGCATCCCCGGAAGAACGAAATCACCCGGGCCGTGGGCATCGATGAAAATATGAAAGTGGATACCGGGTCCATGACCCTCGCCGATGGGACTCTGATTCTCATCTGCTCCGACGGCGTGTCGGGCATGGTGGAGGACGATGAGCTCTGCCGGCTGATTTCCGAAAATCCCCGGAAAACACAGGAAGACCTGAAGGCCCTGGACCGCAGCATCATGGAAAAGGTCTATGAAGCAGGGGCCCGGGACAATGCCTCGTTACTTTTGATTCAATTTTGGAACTGAGTGGAGTGAAATATGCCAGGTAAAATTCTTGATGAACGTTATGAACTGATGGAAAAAATCGGTTCAGGCGGCATGGCCGATGTGTACAAGGCCAAGGATATCCTGCTCGACCGGATTGTGGCTGTTAAAATTCTGCACAGCAATTTCGCAGAGGACAATGACTTCATTGTCCGGTTCCGCCATGAAGCCCAGTCCGCCGGAAAGCTGACCCATCCCAATATCGTAGGCATCTACGACGTGGGATGCGACGGGGATATCCACTACATCGTCATGGAGTATGTGGAAGGGGAGACCCTGAAGCAGTACATCGACAGCCATCCCCATATTCCCATTGATACGGCCGTACGGATTGCCATAGAAATCGGCTACGCCCTGGAAGACGCCCATGCCAATGGCATCATCCACTGCGATATCAAACCCCACAACGTGCTTCTCACAAAGACGGGAAAGGTGAAGGTCACGGACTTCGGCATTGCCCGGGCCATCAATTCCTCCACCGTCATCGATAAGGAATCGATCCTGGGTTCCGTCCATTACCTGTCACCGGAACAGGCAGCGGGGGACAAGATCACCGAAAAGACGGATATCTATTCCCTGGGCATCGTGCTCTATGAAATGCTGACCCACCATCTGCCCTTCGAAGGGGAGACGGCGGTGTCCATTGCCCTCCAGCACATGCAGGGCGATATTCCCCGGCCCACGAAGTACAACCCTGCCATTTCTCCCATGCTGGAAGAATGCCTCCTCACGGCCCTCCAGAAGGACCCGGACAAGCGGTACGACAGCGTTTCCGATTTCATTTCGGAACTGAAAATCGCCCAGGGCTTTACCACCACCATCTATAAACCCGCTTCCCACGATTTCACCGCCATGACCCGGCCCATTCCCCAGAAGGAAGTGCGCCGTCATAAGGCAAAGAAGGAAAGCAAATTTACCAATTTCATCACGAACCTGCCCCAGAAGTACATCTGGATCGGCATGGCCGTCCTTTTCATCCTCTGCTTTGCCTGGGCCTTCTTCAGCTTCGGCAATTTCTGGAGCTCCGAGAACATTACGGTCCCCAACGTAGTCGGGAAACCGGTGGAAGTGGCAGAAACTACCCTGAAGAAAGCAAACCTCAAGGTATCGGTGGATGAAATCGCCAGCGACGACGTGCCGGCGGGCCAGGTCATTTCCCAGACCCCCGCAGCCGGGACAAACGTAAAGGCAAAGCGCATTATCCACCTCACCGTCAGCAAGGGGGGCTCCGCCATGCTTATCCCTGACCTGAAGGGCCTCACCCTGGAACAGGCCAAGGAACGGTTGGACAAACTGGGACTCACCCTGGGAGCCGTGGAGAACGGGAACGATCCCGATAAACCATCCAATGTGATTATCTCCCAGAGCCCGGACTCCGGCTCCAAAGCCACCAAGGGCACCCGGGTGAATATCGTCATCAATATGAAACAGAAGACCAGCGTGCCGAACGTCATCGGTATGTCCCTCTCCGATGCAAGGAATGCCCTCCTTTCGAAGAAGCTCTCCGTAGGCACCATCAATTCCACCGACGGTACCTCTGCCGATGACTCCAGCGCCGTTGTCATTGCCCAGGATCCGGCAGGCGGAGAATCCACGTCCTCCGATGTGGTGAACCTGACCATCGGCGGCAAGAAGAAAGCCCAGACAAAGACCGGCACTGTGAATATCTCCATCCCCAAGGGCGGCAATTCCCGGCAGGTGGAAATCTACGTCACCGATGACAACGGAAAACATACGGCCTACAGCGCGAAAGCAGCGCCGGGCACCACCGTCAGCAAAGACGTTTCCGGCACCGGCAATGTCCACGTACAGGTGGTCATCGACGGATCCGTAGTCCAGGACCGGGAGCTCTGACCTATGAAGGGTAAAATCCTGAAAAACCAGAATGGCTACTTCACCATTTACAGGGAAGGGGGTTCCCTTTCCCTCTGCCGTTCCCGGGGCAGCCTGAAACGGAAGACGAATATCCTTGTGGGGGACGATGTGGAATTTGAGACGGGGAAGGGCAGCGAAGCTGTCATTACCCACGTGTATCCCCGGAAAAATTCCCTCCACCGGCCTCCCTCTGCTAATATCGACCAGATCGTCCTGGTCTCCGCCATCAGGACTCCCGATTTCAACCGGTTCCTCCTGGATAAAATGGTGGTCCTCGCCGAAGCGGCGGACATCGAGCCGGTGGTGGTCATCAGCAAGGCGGACCTGGCAGAAGAAGCAGCAGCGGAAGCCGCCGCCTACTACCGGAAGGCAGGATACCAGGCCTTTGCCACATCCCTCGTAAAGAACGAAGGCATAGACCTTCTGGAAGACTCCCTGAAAGGCCCCGTAGTCTCCTTCTCCGGCCCCTCGGGAGCCGGGAAATCGAGCCTTCTGAACCGGATTCTGGGGAAATCCCATTTCCTTTCCGGCGAAGTGAGCCGGCAGACAGGCCGCGGAAAGACAACCACCCGCCATGCGGAGCTGGTACTCTGTGATAAGGGATACTTTGTCATGGATACGCCGGGGTATACGTACCTGGAACTCACAGACCTGGACCCCTCCGATATATCCTGCCTTTTCAAAGATTTCCGCCCCTTCCTGGGACAGTGCCGCTTCAACAACTGCATCCATGACCGGGAACCGGACTGCGCCGTCCGGCAGGCGGTGGAAGAGGGGAAGATCCAGAAAGGCCGCTACGAATCGTACAAACAGATCTTAGAAGAATTGAAGTCCGGCGACTTCAGGAGGTAACCATGAAAATAGCACCATCATTACTGGCTTCTGATTTCTCAAACCTCGCATCGGAACTGCAGGACATCGAAAAGGGCGGCGCCGACTACGTCCACCTGGACGTCATGGACGGCCATTTCGTGCCGAACCTGTCCTTCGGTGTCCCCGTCATTTCCTCCCTGAGGAAACGGACATCCCTGCCCTTTGACGTGCACCTCATGACCTACCACCCCGAAGCCTACCTGGAGGGCCTCGAAGCCTGCCACACCCATATGGTGTCCTTCCACGTGGAAGCCGTACCCCATGTGGACCAGATGATTCACAATATCCAGGACCGGGGCATGAAAGCAGGCATTGCCCTGAATCCCGGCACCTCCCTTTCCACCATCGACGAAATCCTTCCCATCATCGACTTCGTCCTCATCATGTCCGTAAACCCCGGCTTCGGAGGACAGAAATTCATTCCCTACAGCCTTGATAAAATCGCAAGACTCTCCGCATCCATCCGGAAACTGGGCAAAGATATTCCCATCGAAGTGGATGGGGGAGTGAATAAAGACAACGCACCGCTCCTCAAAAAAGCGGGCGCCTCCATCCTGGTAGCGGGCTCCTCGGTTTTCGGAAAAGAAGACCGGGCAGCAGCCATCAAAGCGTTGAAAGTGTAAGTATAAAAAGCGGCGAATGCCGCTTTTTTAGTGCTCATTTTATGGGGAAACCTGGCTGTCGACGGTCAGGAAGAAATCGTTGCTTTGCAGCTGATGCGATCAAGGCTCCTGATCCATCCGTTCGTATGACCAGCTGACCGGTCCAATGCCGCAGGCAATTGAGCCTTCCTGACAACTGGCGACCGGTAAATGGAACTTTCAGGTTCATAACATGGTCCGTGTACTCAATAATCTTTTCCCACCAATAATTGTCAAGCATCATTCCTTCTGAAGTGTTACAATAATAGAGTAGTTTGTATTGTATAAAGTATTTCGAAAGCACCGATTAAGGAATACCGGTTATCCATCCTTATACTACTGGAAAGGAAGAATACTGATGAGCCATTTGAATCGCATACAGCATTATTTGAGTACCGAAGGCATTCGCATTACCTTTGCCGACGTCACGGATGCAGCGAAGGAGGCCCAGGAAATTCACCATCTGCCCTCCCTGTCTGCTGTGATCATGGGGAAGGTGATCAATGCGGCGGCCATCCTGGCCATGGATTTCAAAAACCACGAAGGAGTGTCCCTGAAGTGGGTCACCAATTCTCCCATCGGCGTCATCCATGCGGACGCCTATGAAGGGCAGTACGTCCGGGGATTTCTCGAAAATCCGGACGACGGTTCTGTGCCCTATTCCCCGGAGGTGGAGCCTTCCTATGTAAGCAATGAGGGGAAGCTCTTCGTCACCCGGTATTCGCTCCTGAAGCTGCCCTATGTGTCGGCGGTGGACCTGAAGAAGGGGGATGTGGCGGCCTGCGTGTCGGACTACATCAATTCTTCAGACCAGACCCTGTCCTACGTGGGCATCGAAGGGAAGGTGGATGAAAAGGGACAGATCCTCCGCATGGCAGGCTTCATTGCCCAGCTCATGCCGGAGGGGGATGAGAAGCTCTTCCATGAACTCTTTAATGATCAGAAGAAATGGGACGTCTTCGAGGAGTCGGACCGGGAGGATTCCCTGGCAGGGCTCCTGAAGAAGGACAATTACGTTCTTTTGAGTGATGCTCCCATTTCCTTCCGCTGCACCTGCGGGGAGGACCGTATCAAGCACTCCCTCCAGGGACTGCCGAAGAAGGAGCAGGAAAGTCTCCTGGAAGATGACCATATCGAAATCGCCTGCCACTACTGCGGCAAGAAATATGAAATTTCAAGGGAAACACTGACCAAATGGTTTAATGAAGATAAAGGAGGAAATGTGCAATGAGCAAATTGGCTTTTATCGGTGGTACAGGGGTCTATGACCCGGGGATTCTGACGGACCTCCATTCGGAAGTCATTGACACGCCCTATGGGAAGGCAAGCTATGAATCCGCCAGGTTTCAAAGAACTCGGTAAGGTCCTCCTGTGTGGCATCACACACTGCTTTG
>NZ_UQKJ01000112.1 GCF_900541605.1 uncultured Dialister sp.
GCCGGTTACGGCAGCAGCCATGAAAACGGCAGCCGGCGCTTTTGCCTATCTTCCGGTGTGCCAGACCGGCAATATCCGCCAGACTCTGGAATCTCTGAAAGACAAGGGGTTCTGGGTAGTCGGTGCAGACATGGATGGAGAAGACCTGTACTATGAGGCGAACCTGAAGGGACCATTGGTCATTGTGATGGGAGCAGAAGGAAAAGGGGTCAGTCCCCTGACAAAGAAACTCTGTGATTTCTGCGTTCGTATTCCTATGAAAGGAAGGGTATCTTCCCTTAATGTTTCCGTAGCGGCAGCCCTTCTTATTTATGAAGCTGCCAGGCAGAGGAGCCAGTCATGAAAGATCTCTATCTGGTAGATGGATATAATGTAATCTTCTGGTGCCCTGAGATTTTTGGCAGGACAGATCTGGAATCAAGTCGTAAAAAACTGATTGATCTTATGGAAGATTATGGTGCCCACAATGATATAGAAGTCATTATTGTCTTTGATGGTCAGGGACAGTCTACAAAGGCAAAGGTGGAAAAAATCGATGATTTTTTTACATTGGTTTATACACCAAGCCGTATGACCGCAGACAGTTATATAGAAAAAGAATCCTATTTGCGGCGGGATGAATACCGTCATATCTTTGTTGTTACTTCCGATGGGCCGGAACAGAGTCAGGTTTTGGGCAATGGCTCCTATCGGGTAGCGGTGGATGATCTGGTAAAGGCGGTTAATGAAGACAAGGCTGTGCAGACTACTTTTATCAATCATAACAATCGGAAAAACCTTCGCAGTGAAATAGGCCGTGCCATTCCGGCCTCAGTCCAGGAGAAGCTGGATAAATTGAGAAAGAGGTAATGGAAAATGGTGCGATGGTTGTCTTGAGCCAGGTAACCGGAGTGACCCAGGGTGAAGACGATCTATCCTTTGTGGGCTGCTCCTGCCATTTTTTGTTTTTGGATAATGGCTTGAAACTTTGGCTGTGGATTGGGTATCGGAAATGACCATGATATATATCCCCTTGACCCTTATTCCGGTTTAGTATAAAATAGTCTTTGATATCATCATTTCATCAATGAAAGACCGTATCTGCCCTGATGCGTGGCAGGTGCAGAGGAGGATTTACAGTGAAATACTTTTTGATTGGTTTGACCCTGATTGTCTCTTTGCTTCTGATTGTTGTCGTTGTGGGACAGGAGTCCAAACAGGCCGGGATGGGTACGGCTATTGGCGGCGGCACAGAAAATATGGCAGGAGGAAGGACACGCGGCAAAGATGCAGTACTGTCAAAGTTTACCATCGTATTCGGCACTATTTTTGCTGTACTCTGCCTTGTACTGGGCAGGTATATGAATACTTTCTGATTGAAAGGGGAGGGGCTTGCCGTGGGCAGGCCTCTTTTTATTTTGCCCTTGCAGAAGGGCTTTATTTCATGTAGTCTTAATAGGGATACTTGTTTTTTACCTCTTCCGACAGGAAGCGATTGATACAGGAGATACAAATGGATAAAAAGGAGCTTTTACCTTATAAACCGGGAGTCGTACTGCAGGGTACTTATAAATCATATGGCCGGTTTGGATTTCTTTTGACCGATGAAGACCATGAAGATGTTTACATCGCAGAAAAGGACCATCTGAATGCTGTCAATAATGATACCGTAGAAGTGAAGACCATGAAGAGCGAAACCGGCCGTCATAACACGGAAGGTCGTATTACGAGGGTCATTGAAAGGGCCAATGATACTTTCGTCTGCACCTATGAGATGCTCAAGGGTGGCGGAGAAGCAGTACCGATTGATGAAAAGGTAGATATGGTGATCCAGATTCCCGAAGGACAGGAGATGGGGGCTACGACCGGAGCCCGGGTAGTGGTAGAAGTGACCAGGTGGCCGGGAGAATGGACTGATGCGGAAGGTCATGTGACGGAAATTATCGGCTATAAAGGCGATAAGGGGCTGGATATAGATATTATTGTTGCCCAGCACAGGCTGCCCCATGTGTTTTCCGATGATCTCATGGAAGAAGCCGATCATCTTTCCCGCACTATTGTGCCGGAACCGGGACTTAAAGATTTCAGAAATATTCCTATTGTTACTATTGATGGTCCGGATTCCAAGGATCTTGATGACGCCGTATACTGTGAAAAGAAAGATAATGGGCATTTTGAACTGGGCGTTCATATTGCCGATGTATCCCGGTATGTCAGGAAAGGAACGCTTCTGGATGATGAGGCTTATCGGAGAGGAACCAGTGTCTATCTGGCGGATCGGGTCATCCCGATGCTTCCCTTCCAGCTGTCCAATGATCTCTGCAGCCTGAATCACGATGAAGACAGATACGCCATGTCCTGCGTCATGGATGTAGCACCGGATGGGACGGTAAAAACGGAATGTATTTCTCCATCCATTGTTCGGGTAGCAAGGCGCTGTAATTATCCGGAAATTAATAAGGCCTTTGATGAAGGTATTGCACCGGAAGATCTGAAACTGCACCTTCCTATGCTGGAAGATTTGAGGGAATGCGCAAAAGTCCTGCGGGACAACAGGACCCGCCGGGGAGCATTGGATTTTGATTTTCCGGAATATAAGGTAATCCTCGACGAAGATGGTACACCGCTTCGTATTGAAAAGAGAATCCGCGGAGAAGCGGAGAAGATGATTGAGGATGCCATGATTGCCGCTAATGAAGCGGTGGCCCGTTTCCTGGAAAAAACAGGTCATACTTCTATTTACCGGGTCCATGACCACCCTGACAGGGATAAACTGAATTCGCTGAAGCGCCTCATTGCCATTATGGGTCTTCCTATCCATATTCCCGATGATCCGGAGCCGAAGGATGTGCAGAAACTGCTGGAATCGGTCAAAGGAAAAGATATTGAAGCTGTGGTGCAGGTTATGACGCTCCGTTCCCTGCCCCAGGCCTGCTACAGCACCGATAATGATGGCCATTTCGGTATTGCCAGTGAATGCTATACCCATTTCACATCGCCAATCCGCCGCTATCCTGATCTTATGGTACACCGCCTGATTCGCGAGGCTCTTCATGATAATATGACGAAGGGCCAGCGGAAAAAACAGACAGAATTCCTGATCCGAGCTGCAGAACACTGCTCTGAAACAGAACAGAACGCTACGGAAACGGAACGGGACGTAGATGATCTGAAGATGACGGAATACATGGTCCCCTTCGTGGGTGAACCGTTTGATGGCAGGGTCACAGGAATTACAAAATTTGGTATTTTCGTGGGTTTGGATAATGGGGTAGAAGGACTTGTCCATATCGATTCCATGGACGATGATGAATATATTTACCAGGAAGATACGATGACCATGAAAGGCCGGTTCTCCGGGACTACATATTCCATGGGGATGCCGGTTCGAGTAACGCTGGTGAAGGCGGATAAGGAAAGACGGGAAGTGGACTTCATTCTTGGAGAAATCCATTCTCCCCTGAATCTGGAAAAGAAAACCCGCAGCTTTTCTAAATCCCATTCCCGTAAAAAGGGAAAAACGGGAGGAAAAGGAAAGAGTAAAGGGAATAGTAAAGGTAAGAGGAACAGGTAAGTATAAGCAGTCTCGCATGGAAAAAGGGATTCCATGGTGTGACAGCTGCTTTACCCAAACTATGAACATGTACCTCTTGAATCACGATGTCCTCGTAAAGGAGGGACAGCAGGAAAGCAGGAGTCATTGATGACAAAGGAAAAATTAAAATCAGCTCCGCCGGTTTCGACCAATCGGCAGGCTTATCATAATTATTTTATTCATGAAACCTATGAATGTGGAATCGCCCTGACCGGTACAGAAGTGAAATCTATAAGAGCAGGCCGGGTGAATCTCCGTGACAGTTTTGCGAAAGTGGAGAATGGAGAGGTGTACCTCTGGAATGCCCATATCAGTCCTTATGAACAGGGCAATATTTTCAACCATGACCCACTTCGTACCCGGAAGCTTTTGCTTCATAAGCAGGAAATCCGCAAAATTGAGATGAAACTGAAGACAAAGGGATATACTCTGGTACCCCTGAAAATGTACTTTCGCCATGGTAAAGTAAAGGTGGAAATCGGAACAGCTACAGGTAAGAAATTATACGATAAACGGCAGGATATGGCTGAAAAAGCGGCTAAGAAAGATCTGGACCGCCGTATCAAGGAACAGCGTTACGACTGGCGATAGTTTAAAAGTTGCAGAAAGCGGCCAATCAGAGTAAAGTAAGGGAAGCACTGATTAAATCTGACTCTGCGAATTAATCAGTGCTTCTTGAGGTAAATAGCGGGCTGCAGTTCGGGTTATAGCGGGAATAAGGAGATAGAGATGGATAAATCGGATAAACCCTTTTACAGGAAAGGCGGTAAATCTTTTCACAAAGACAGAAAGGGTAATGGAAGCAGAACATTGCGCAGGAGAAAACTGGAACCGGGCGTGGAATTTGAAGACCGCACCCTGGGTGTAGGCATTGTAAGAAAAGTAACGGAAGATGGCATCACTGTAGCATTCGGCGACGTGGAAAAGGTTATTCCCCGCCGGAAAAGGGATGATGGGAAAAAATTTTCCGGTTCCCGGGCAGATGGTAAGCCTTTTGAGAAAAAGGTATTTACTTTTGATACAAAGGGTCGGCCGGAGGATCGGCAGAAAGGCCGCGGGAAGGATGAAGTGACTGTGGGCCTTTCGGTGGTTGATGAAAAGCTTGGTAAAGGCGTAGTCAGCCGCATCACGGAGCGGGGGGTCTATGTGACCTATGAGGCTACGGGAGAACATGTTATGTATCCCCAGGGGTTGCCTGCAAAGCTGAAGAAGAGTGCTTTTCCCGAAAGGAAAAGGGAAAAAAGGAAAATTCTGCCTAAGGGGAAAGGCAGGACTTACCGGGTACCGGAACAGGAAAAGCCGGAACCTGCGCACCAGATTATTCCCCACAGGGCAAAGGAAACCCACCGTGGTAATACACGGTTTATCGATCTTGGAGAAGGGACCATGGTTTTTTCTCCGGATTATGGAGAGGGAGTTATTACAGCCATCAATCATGGTCACCTGACAGTGGAATTCAGGGATGGATCGAGAGATTTTGCTTATCCCGCTGCATTTGCGGAAGGACAGATTATAGTCCCGGAAAAGAAAGATGAGAAATAAGAAATTTGAGATTTGTGCCTTGAAAGTTGAGGTACGAATCTCAATTTTTGATTGGGAATGGCATGTTGGTCCTGGCCGGTTCCGTTTGTTGTGCTGGTGGTACAACCATACCTGGAACTTCCGGCAGCTGGCAGCTGCCGGAAGCCCCGTGGGAGTGTTTCTACTCATAAGCATGTGGGCTGCTGTACTCCAATAGCTCGATGAACTACCATTGAATTTTCCATCTCCGGTGTTGACAGGAACCAGCTATTAATTTTACCTTGAAATACATATAAAAATAAACTATAAAAAGAGTTAGAAAAAGCAGTTCTAAAAAATTGTTTAATCATGTATAATAAATGTGGATGAGGATAATAGCCTGAAGGGGGAGAGGCCTCACAAAAATACCCCGACCATGCTGGAATCGTAAGCCATCCTGCAAAGATGAATCCATAAGAGCTCCGGGCTGAAATCATCCCGTTCGATGCAGATCCTGATTATCCTGTAATTTGCAGGGAATTGGGAAAAGATTTAAAGTCGTCAGTTAAATGAATCAGGCGTATCATCAGGCCTGAAGATATGGTATGGAATAGAGATGTGGCCCTATATGTTCTGTTCCCTCCATGATCTTCGGGCTTGTTGTAGTGCAATGGATGATTTGATTTACTTGACGTAGCCCTGTTTCTACTGCATCCAGCTTTTATTACGTTAGTTTATCCATAAAAAAAGAGCCGGCAGGGCTCTTTTTATTGTAAAAAGAAAACCCCCGGTTGGACCGGGGGTTCAATAAAGCTTTAGCGATGA
>NZ_UQKJ01000113.1 GCF_900541605.1 uncultured Dialister sp.
AGCTAGAAGCTCCATGCGAATGGCTCTACCCATCTGCGCCGAACACAACAGCTCGTCAAACCGCAATTGGCAGGGGCGGCGAAAATTCATAAAAACTCGCGGCGCTATATGAATTGTGCGCCGCAACATTCACTCCTCACTCCTAACTCCTCACTCCTAACTAATATCCCTACTGCTGCCCGACGGTATGGCCCACCATTTTCTTAGCTCATATGGTGCCGGAACAGATACGCCGCCACGGTGAGGGTGACCAGGGATATGAGAGCCAGGGGGACGAAGTTGAACGCCAGCTGGCTGAAGGTAAGGCCTTCGAGGTAAATGCGGCGGATGAGCTCCAGTGCGAAGCGGAGGGGATCCGCATAGGTAATGGTCTGCAGGAAGGCGGGCATATTTTTCACCGGTGTAATGATGCCGGAGAGGAGGGCCATCGGTATCATGAGGACAATAACGTATACCAGCACCTGCTGCATGTTTTTAGAGATAGAAGATACAATGAGTCCGCAGCCGGTGGAGCTCAGGAGATAGAAGAAGAGGGCCAGGTAAAAGGTGGCCAGGGACCCGGCGAAGGGGACCTGAAACCAGAAGTAACTGATACAGAGGAGTATGGTGCACTGTACGAACCCTACCAGCATCGGCGGCACCGCCTTCCCGATGAGGATGACCGCCGGAGACACCGGGGCCACCAGGAGCTGTTCAAAGGTGCCCTCTTCCCGTTCCCGGGCCACCGAAAGGCCGGCGAGAAGGAAGACCTGGGCGAAGGACAGGAGACCGATAATGCCGGGGAGGAAGAACCACCGGGTGATCTGGTTCGGGTTGAACCAGGTCCTGGTTTCCAGGGTTACCGGGCTTTCCCGGCCTGCCAGGTCCAGGTTGTACCGGCTCACGATGTGGCTGGCATAGCTGGCGGCGAGGCCGGCGATCATGGTATTTCTTCCGTCCGTGATGATCTGCACCGGCGCCGTGTCTCCCCGGTCCAGACGGTTCTGGAAGTCCTGGGGAATGGTGATGGCCATCACCGCATCTCCCCGGGTAATGTAGGTCCCGATTTCATCGGGAGATGACAGGTACGCCACCGCATGGAAGAGGCTGGTGCCGTCGAACCGGGAGAGCAGCTCGCCGGAGGCCTGGCTGTGGCTCATGTCCACCGCCACGTAGGGGGCGTCTTTCAGGTTGTAGTTGGCGGCATAGCCGAATAGGAACCCCAGCACAATGGCCGGCACTACCACGATGCGGCGGGTGGCGGGGTCTTTCCAGATATTAAAGATTTCCTTCCGGCAGATCACGAGGAGCTGCTGGAGGAAAAGGGCCCATCCTTCCATTCATTCCACCTTCTTTCTGGTCATACCGAAAGCGGAGCCCACGAAGAAGAGGGCATATAGCATGAGAATGCCTCCCTGCTTGAGGAGCATGCCCATATCCGTGCCCGACAGGAAGAGGGACCGGATGCAGACAAGGTAATGGCTGAAGGGCAGCACCTGGCCCACTCCCTGCACGAAGAGGGGCGTGGAACGGAGGTCAAAGATAAAGCCCGACAGCACGAGGCAGGGCAGGAAACTGATAAGAAGAGATAACTGGCAGGCCAGGAACTGTTTCTTCGTAATGGCGGAAATGACGAGGCCCATGCCCAGGGCCACCAGGAGGTATACCATGGAAATGAGAATTACCGCCAGTAGGGACCCTTCCATGGGGACTTCGAAGAGGAACCGGGACAGCACGAGGCAGATGCCCATACCCAGGAGGGCTACGCAGAAGTAAGGCACCATCTTTGCCAGCACCAGCTCCATAGGCTTTACCGGCGTCACGAACAGGGATTCAAAGGTTCCCCGCTCCCATTCCCGGGCCATGACCACGGAGGTCAGCATGACGCCGACAATGGTCATGATGAGCATGATGAGGCCGGGGATAAAGAACCAGGTACTGGAATTGGCATCGTTGAACCACATGCGGGCGGATACGGTGATTCCCCCGTTTCCGGCGAGTCCCTTCTTCATGAGCCAGGAGGAAATGGAACTTTCCACGTAGGACTGGGTGCTCATGGCCGTGGCTGTTTCCACGCCATCCAGGATGAGCTGCACTTTAGCCCGCCCTTCATAGAGGGAGGTGGAAAAATCCGGGGGAATATCGATGATGACGCTCACCTTCCGGTCAATCAGCATTTCCTCTGCCTCCGACCGGCTGGTGACATAGGTAGGCGAGAAATAATCGGACCCATTCAGGAAGCTCACGGCGTCCTGGGCCAGGGGTGACGTGTCTTCCAGCACCACCGCGGAGGACACATTCTTCACGTCCAGGGAAATGCCGTAGCCGATGATGAGGATCAGGATAATCGGCAGTACGATGCCCAGGAGCAGGGAGCTGGAGTCCCGGAAGAGCTGGAGAAATTCTTTATGGATCAGCGCTTTCATGCGCCTTGCAAAGCCTTCCATTACGCTCCTTCTCCTTTCTCTCTCGCCCGTTCTACGATGGCGATGAATATATCATCCATATCGGCCTTCGGCCTGCCCAGTTCCTTCCGGATATCCGAAGGACTGCCGATGGCCAGGAGGTGGCCGTTATCCTGGATCATGAAGCGGTCACAGTACTCCGCTTCCTCCATGAAATGGGTGGTAATGATGATGGTGGTTCCCAATGCTGCCAGCGTCGTAATCTGGCGCCAGAAATTCCGTCGAGCCAGGGGATCAATGCCGGAGGTGGGCTCATCGAGGAAGAGGATCTTCGGCTCATGGAGGAGGGCGCAGGCCATGGACAGCCGCTGCTTGTAGCCGCCGGGGAGGTCCCCCGCCTTCTGTTCCATGCGGTCGGACAGGTAAAATTCCTCCGACAGTTCTTTAATCCGCTCCTTCATCCGCTTCGGCGGAAGGCCGTAGACGCCGCCGTAGAATTCCATATTCTCGATGACCGTCATATTGCTGTAGAGGGAAAACTTCTGGGCCACGTAGCCGATATTCGCCCGGGCCCGTGTCCGGGCCTTCCGAAGGTCCACCCCTGCCACGGACAGGAAACCGCTGGTCTCCGGCAGGAGGCCGCAGAGCATTTTGAAGGTGGTGGTTTTTCCCGCGCCGTTTGGTCCCAGGAGGCCGAAGATTTCTCCCTTGTGCACTTCAAAGGACGTATTGGCCACCGCCGTAAAGTCGCCGAATTTCTTCACCAGGTTTTTCACCCGGATATTCACTTCCTGCGACGGCCGGCTGCCCAGGTCCAGGGCCTTTTTACTTTCTTCCGTAGGCGGCAGAATGCCCTTCTCCGCTTTCCGGAGAAGAATCATGAAGCCGTCTTCCAGTTTCGGCTCCGCCGGACGGGCCTCCATGTGGTGGGCCCTGAGGTAGGGCACCGGGTCTTTCCCCTTCGTAATGAAATGGACTTCCCCGCCCCGGGGCACCGCATCCACCACATGGTCCATATCATCCAGGAGATGGGCCTGGAGAATCCTCGTAGGCACCCCGGCCTCCGGGGATACGGTGAAGCAGCGGTTCTCCGCAATGCGGCAGAGGTCCTCCGGCGTTCCGTCGGCCAGCACATGGCCCTCGTGGAGCACGTAGACCTCGGAAGCCATTTCCGCTTCGTTCATGTAGGCCGTACTGACAAAGACGGACAGGTTTTCGTCTTTCACAAACTGCTTGATGATTTCCCATAGCTCCCGCCGGGACAGGGGGTCCACCCCCACCGTCGGTTCATCGAGGAGCAGCAGGTCCGGCGACCGCACCAGGGTGCAGGCGAGGCCCAGTTTCTGCTTCATGCCGCCGGAAAGCTTCCCGGCGAAGCGGCCGGTAAACCGTTCGAGGCCCATCATTTCCAGGAGCTTCTTGTACCGGGCCGGCCGCGTCTCCTTCGGCACCCCGTGGAGGTCGGCGTAGAGGTCCATATTTTCCTGGACCGTCAGATCTTCGTAGAGGCCGAACTTCTGGGGCATGTAGGAAATGCGGCTCTGGATTTCTTCGGCGTCCTTCACGCTGTCTTTGCCAAGCACCGTGAGACTCCCGTCCGTAGGATCCATGAGCCCCGCAATGAGGCGCATAAGGGTGGTCTTCCCGGCGCCATCGGGGCCGATAACCGCCGTGAGCTGCCCCTTTTTCACAGAAAGGTCGATGTGGTCCAGGGCCGTAATGGTTTTTCCTCCGCCCAGGCGGAAGGCTTTATGCAATTTTTCCGCTCGAATCACTTCGTCCAATGTTGTCATCCTTTCTGAAATTACTGATGGTTACGGTTAGAGTCACCTGGGCCGGTGCCTTGAGCTTTGAGCCTTTAGCCTTGAGCTGGTCAGGCCCTGCGGGCCGGGTGTCCTGCTTTTGGGTGTACCTGCGCACATATGGGGGCTTCCAGCTTTTAGCTTCCATCCGTTACTTTTCTTCTGCTTTGCAGATTCTGCCTCTACGAGGCAGATCTATCCCCTGCCCTTTGGGCTGCCCCCTTCTCCAAGGGGGCACGCTTTTAACGTATGGAGTCATTGGCTTATTTAAATGGTATGGATCTGGAGCACCGGCATGCCCAAACCCGAGGGGAAGCGTGTCACTGGATTCTCGGTCGCTTCGCTCCCTGTGAATCCAGTTCCCTTGCCACCGCTCGAGATGACGAGGGAGGTTTGTGTCAAATGAAACGGCTGCGAGAACCGCTGATTCACTCAAGGCTCAAGGCTAAAGGCCCCGCCCATTCGCACGCCGCTCAGCCACAAGCCCCCGTCCCAGATGACACCAACCACAAGCACCTGTCACAGCTTCACTTTCACCGTGGCCGGCATGCCCATGCGCAGCCGGTTGTCATTATCATCCACGTACACCCGGACCTCGTAGAGGAGGGCGGTACGGAGTTCACTGGTTTCCACATTTTTCGGCGTGAATTCGGCGGTGGAGGAAATGTAGCCGATCTGACCTTTTACCGGTTCCTTGGCACTGTCGATGTAGATTTCCGCCTTGCTCCCTTCATGGATCTTCCCCAGGTCCCCTTCCTTCACATAGACCCGGACCCATTTCTTAGAGTTCAGGGAAATACGGAATACCGGCTTCTGGGGAGATGCCATGTCCCCCACTTCCATGAGCCGGGAACGGATGACCCCATCCTGGGGCGCAATGAGTTCCGACTGGGACAGGGTATATTCTTCCCGGGAAAGCGTATCTTTCAGGCTCTGCAGCTGGGCTTCCGCCGCTGCCACGTCTTCGCTCCGGGGACCTGCCACGGCGAGATCATTGGCCGCCTGGGCCTCTTTCACCTTTGCATCGGCGGTGGCGAGCTTCGTCCTGGCATCGTCTAATACCTGCCGGCTCACGGACTTACCGCCGGACGCATTGAAGGCGTCCTGTTTTCTCGTAAAGTCGGAGGCCAGAAAATCCCTTTCCGCCACGGCTTCATTCACCTTGGCCTGTGCCTGGGCCAGGTCTTCGGGCCGGGTGCCATTATGGAGCTTATCCACCTGCGCTTCCTGGGCGGCGATTTGGGACTTCGTCACCGCCATCTGGTGCTCCAGGTCCTCGGTGTCCAGCTTTGCCAGCACCTGTCCCTTCGTCACCGTGTCCCCTTCTTCCACATAGATGTCGGAAATGCGGTCACTGTTCCGGAAGGCCAGCGACACTTCCCGAAGGTCCACATTGCCCTTCAGCACCAGTTCTGCTGCCGCTTCCTGCGCCGCTTTCCGGCTTCGGTATTCGTAGAAGCCAAATCCCAGTACCAGCACGAGAAGGATAACGATGACCGTCACCATTTTCTTGTGTTCCCTGATTTTTTCCATCATGCCTGTCACCTCATTATTAGTAATGGCCCCAATGCGTTACGGGACTGATGCGGCGAAGCCGCTGTTGGCCCAGGTCTAGATCTAGATCCAGGTCTAGGGAAGCGCTGATTAATTCGCAGAGTCAGATTTTATAAGGATTTTTATGCAC
>NZ_UQKJ01000114.1 GCF_900541605.1 uncultured Dialister sp.
GTATAGCACATAGATACATTGATTTAAAGTAAAGTAATTAATGTCGTTTACTATATATGCTTATGCTATAAATCTAATTACACTCACGATGGTTCCGTAAAATTCCCATTCAATAAGTAAGTTAACAACTGTTGTACATAATGCCATCAATAGTGTTTTTTTTGCAATTTTTAATTTCACGTTTTCCTCTAATTTAGAATATTCCGGTAATAAGACATAGCAGTAATATCTTATCATTATAAAAAAATTCCAACACATAAATATCAAAAAAAATAAATGGAGTATCAATATTATAATAAATTCCCATATTTCTTAAAATAATAAGAAAGTTAGTTCCTCCAGTTATTATAAATAATAATCCAAATATTAACATGGATGCTCCCAATAAAATAAAAATTAAATATTTCTTTACGCTATGTATTCTATTTTCCATAATATCATAGATGACAATTCCGCAAAGTGAAATAACAATCATTACTATTGCAGCTGCCCCTAGAAAAAAAGAGACACCAGTAACTATCATTTACTACCTCCCAAACAGGAAAATCAATCTTCTGTGCTAAAGATATGCTGGGTTCTTTGTTTAAACTCATTCTCATCATAATTAGTTGGACTTAATTTTTGTATATAATAAATATAACTTTCTTTACTTTCGAACATTTTTTCTGCAATATACGATTCCAGTGCTCCTGATGATAGTAAAGCAATATCATCTACGGTTCCAGAAAGCAGTAAAGGTATATGCCATTGAATGGCATAACCAATGATAATAGGTGAAATTAGATCCTTACCAGCCAAATCTCCGACCATTCCTCCTGCAATTCCAGTTATCAATTTACCGCGATTATCCGTCGTTAATAAATCTCCTACAGTTAATATCCTGCTAGCCGTTTCTGCCCATCTCGATATTCTCGTTTCGTTATAGAAATTCTCTAAAAATCCTAAACTATATTCTCCATATTGAATCTCATTGCTTTGAAAAATCGTTCGTCCCTTAGATATTTCATATTCCAAATCATACCGTAGTGCCTCAAGATTTCCTTGTACACTTTTCTTATCATCCCATTTTATCTGCAGATTATATTTAAGTGCTATTTCATTATACAGTTTTCGATCAATTGCTTTATACTCTGGTTTATTAACTATTACTTCAGGTAATGTATATATAGTATTAGCGTGCCAAACGCCATGAAGAGCTTTTTGTGAAGCGGGATATTCTGCCGCTTCACTCATGTTAATATATGTTGTCAACAACCTAACAAGCTCAACTGGATTCTTAGTTTCTGACGACATCTCTAATTTAAAAGCTTTGTTTAAATCGCCTTGTGCTATTGCGGATAATCTATTCCATTTCGTCCCCATTAGTAGTGTATAACTGCCGTCACCATTGTTCTCTGTAACTTTACCTATTACTGCTCCAAGAACCGTACTTATCCCCTGTACGACATCCGAATGTTGTACTACCCATTGAATTCCCTTTGTCTGCTCTATATACTTTACAGCGAATTCATTTACACTGCCGGATAGGGCCCCAGTCCAGGTACCTTTCCCACTCATGCTTCCGGTCAGAGCTCCCAGTGCTCCGTGAAGCAGCACTTTTTCTTTGGATCCTTCTTTCCAGCCGTAGTGGGCGGAAACTTCATGAATAGCCTGGTTTCCCACTATGTTCATTATCTGAATGAGTTCCTGTTTTTCTTCCAACTTTTTACTGTCGAAAATCTCTTTCAGATGATTCAAACTGTTCTTCGTATCTCGGTTCAGGGCAGAAATATCCTGTTTCTTCATGCCTGTAATCGTTATATGACCTTCCGCCACAGCAGATTTCGTGATACTACCGGCTTTTCCTACTGCCGGTGTACGGATCTGCGGCGTCAGGCCACGGGCATTGAGGGGCACGTTTTTATCCTTAGGTGCATAAGAGAGGCCAGCTCCCCCCGCTTTATACTCTGCTCTGTTGTTTATATCCTCCCAGCTCAGGATACCGGTCTGCAGGCTATTATTCTCTTCCTTGGCTTCACTGGCAATGACTGCCCCTTTCAGATGGGTATTGCCACCCGTCCGGACGGCAAAGCCTTCTTTCCCGGCATATATTCCGGACTGTTCTGTTACAGAAGCATAATCTGAATCCATGTGATCTCTACCGGCTGATGCGTAGCCAGCCGCCTTGCCTGTGCCAGGCGCATAGCCCACAGATATACCGACCTGTTTTCCCTTTTCGTGGTATCTCTTTATATCCTGCTCGCTCTCCATGGCCAGGCTGCCGCCGATGTCTGCCGTTATCTTCCCTCCGCTGATGCGGCTTCCCTTGATAGCTGTGTCCTTCCCGCTTTCCAGCCGAACTCCCTGAGTCCCTTTTATCTGACTGCCGGTATGGGTAAGGTCTTCCTCTTCCACGGTCTGCTTTCCCTTACTGTAGGAACCATGGGCTCCGGTAAATCCGGTACTTCCGAAGCCTGCTCCCAGGCTGGCGGAGGAGGATGTGTCTTTTTCCGTAGTCCTGCTCCTGTTTTCTCCGGACAGGATACGGATATTTTCTCCGGCCTCCAGGTATACGTCATCTGCCCTAAGGCTGCTGCCTTTGACCGTAAGGTCTTTATCTGCCTTCATCTCCAGGGACTCTCCGGCAGTAAGCTTGCTTCCGGTTATTTCAGCCGCCACGTTTTCCATGGTGTAATGGGATTTAAATGTGCCCAGAGATACGTCCACTGCCACACTTCTTCTCGCTTTGTTATCGGTTTTGGCTTCCGCCATCTCGATGTAGTCACGATTAATGATTCCCTGCAGGTCATTCTTCATCCCCTCCGGCAGGATCCCCTCTTTTTCTGTCGCTTCTATGAGACGGCCTGTGGATGCTGCATCTCCCTTCATCTGTTCGATGGTCTTTACATTTTTCATATAGCCGCCGATGGCATCATACAGATTTCTTACCCCCTGGGCGTCATAGAGAGCAGAGAGACGACGGTCCTTTACTTCACCGGACCGCCTGAAAGGCGCAGTCATGGAATCCACCGTACTGACGAGGTTTCCGCCTAAAGATACAGTGAGTCCGCTTCGTTTGTATTTGTGGTCTTCCTTTGTTGTGTAAACGTTGTCTTTCCCGGATACCAGGATATTCTTTCCGGTCACGGTCATGTTTTTCCCGGCAGTCAGGTCTGAGGATTCTATGGTCACTGCGTTTCCGGAAGAGAGGGATACATTTCCTTCCGTGCTTCCCAGGAGGCTTCCTTTTTGCGAGATGACCGCTTCTTCGTAGTGGTCTTTTCTCTTTTCACTTCCGATGGTGAAACCGAAATCGCCACCGCCCAAGAGCCCGCTCTTCCGGACTTCCTTCTCAAAGTCGTGGACTTCCCTCTCTTCAGTGCTGGTAATGGTGGTATTTCCGCCTGCCGCTACTGTCACGTCATGATTGGCAATGATCCGGGAGCCGGAGACATGAGTGTCCTTTCCGGAAAGGATGGATACGGTGTCTCCAGAAATAATGGCGGGTGATGCTTTCTTCTCTTCGTCATGGCTTCTGATGGCGGTAGTCTTTGAGGACAGGAATCCCTTTTCCTTGTATTTCAGGCCATAGTCGTCCCTGGCTTCATTATATCCGTTCGCAACTGTCACGTCACCTCTGGCTGCTGCAGTGACCGCACCGTTTTTCGAGGCAATGACTGCATTTCTGATGGAGACATGCTCTCCTGAGGCCAGGATAATGTCTTTTCCTGCAGCCAATGTATCAGAGGTTTCCGTTTTCCTGTAAGTGCGGATATAGTTATCCCTGTTTTCAGTCATGTCCTTTTTCGCCTGCAGGCTGTCCGTATCGAGGATGAAATCCTTTCCTGCCTTGAGAATCATGGAGCCCTTATCTCCCAAGGCTTCCAGTGTAGCACCGGTGAGGTGGATATCTCTTCCCGACTCCATAAGGAGGACTCCCTCTTTCCCCTTTACCGCAATACCGGCGGTGGTGTTAAGGATGTCCTGGTTCTTCCCGTGGAGGATGGTATTTCCCATGGAGATATCCCTGCCTGCCGTAAGGGCTGCCCGGTCTTCACCGGTGATGAGGCCCTGCTGGGTTATGTCTCTTTCTGCTTTAAGTGCAATGTCTTTGCCCAGGATGCTCCCCAGGTTGACCACATCATTTCCCTTCAGGACCACCGTATTTCCGAGGATGGAGGCGTTATTCTCCAGTGTCTTTTTCGTCTCCGCCACCAGAGTATCGGCGCTGATCAGGCTGCCGTCAGACGTGAGAGTCATGGTCTCCGGCTTCAGGTATACCTTCGGATAGAGGACTTCATAGGTCTTTCCATGAACGGTGACCATGGTCGTTTCCAGCCAGACCATGTCACTGGTAAGGCCTGCCATCTGTTCTTTGGTAAGAGAAATGCCTGGCTTCAAGCCATACTCTTTTGCATAGGCTATGCCGGCATCCATCAGGGCCTTGTATTCTTCTTCATCGTCCGTATAGCCATTGATGTACCGCATGCCCGTAAGGCCTGCGACCTGCTGTCTCACCAGTTCCTGTTCATAGAATCCGTCTCCCAGCCGTTTGGTGACCCGATCCGGGTCCCAGGTCATCTGTCTGTACATGTAGTCTGAAGAAAGGAAGCGGTGCTGATTGATAAAGGCGGGATTCAAGCGTAAACCCGATACTAGTTCATATAAAAATAGACAGATGAAACAGGCGGCACTTCACCGCTCTTTTCTTCTGTCTCTATTGGCTTCAAGGTATCCTGGAATAGCCGATTTCTGAATGTTTCCCTTTCCCTCTCCTGGGCTGCCTGCTCCTGACGGACGAAGTTCATATCTCCCATGGCAGCAGCAGAAAAAGGCAAGGAAATGCCCGTAAGAGCCAAAGCCAGGAAAAGTACTCTCTCCATTTCCATAAGATCCATCCCCGAATTTATGAAAACAATGATAAATCCTATGCCCTTCTTTACAGGCATTATATCCCCTGGAGTAGATCCTGTAAAAGCCGGCATTCCGGGATTTTTTATAATTTTATAGGTGCCATATAACTGCACCGGATTCCGTAAATCAAGTAAAAGGCTGTAGAAAATATGGCTATCTATTTTTTACAGTCTTTATTTTCTAGGGAAGCACTGATTAAATCGTTGTCAGATTTCATTCTTGGATTTTTATGCAATGCGAGGAATAGCTCGACGCGAATAGCGAGCTATTTAAGGAGAGTTATGACGAAGCAGTGCATAAAAATCCTTATGAAATCTGACTCTGCGAATTAATCAGCGCTTCCTTAAGTCACCTCAGTCACTTCCTATAGTGCATGTACCAATTTATTAGCAAAGCATTAGATATCCCAAAAGTTGGTTGTGATTTTACCCTCGAAAAGGCATTTTAATATATGGGGGGGTAAATCAGAGGCCCTCTTAAGAGCAGGTGATTTTCACAAAAGTACACCCCATCCCTCAAATCCCAGGCAGAGGGAGGGGATGGAAACGAAAGCGCCTGTTTGCGCAGGGCTTCTCCTTTACCCGCCCGCTCCCGTCCGGACGGAAGCGGTAAGCAGGATCCTGCAACCGGCAAGACAAAGTTTCACAAATACAAAAACACGGAAAATATCGCCAATACTATCTCTACACGGAACGGCAGGCTTTGACGACCGATCCTAGAGCAGCGGGGAGCAGAGAGGAAAAGTCCATCTTATCCCACCAATCTTCTTCCTTGCTAATGCGCTGATGCCTGATTCATGGCGGCCTTCGATGCATGAGAGATTTCCGGCATAGGGTTCCGTGTTTTTGTGGTGTCTGAATAATACAGATTTGAGATTTGAGAGTTGAGAGTTGAGAGTTGAGATCCAGACTGTAAAATGGACCCCGAGTAGTGGACACATCCGAAAGTGAGGCCCCCGGATTTTGGA
>NZ_UQKJ01000115.1 GCF_900541605.1 uncultured Dialister sp.
AAAAAAAAAAAAAGCCAGTCGCAAGTTGATCGGCCGGTCAATCAAAGGAAGGCGTCTTAATGTGCAGTAAAGACGCCAATATACGACCAGCTTGCAAGTCCCCTGCGGGACTTGCACACTTTTCCTGCACATAAAAGCGCCTTCCTCTTGTCGACTGGCCGAGATCGGGGGGACCGCGTCAGCGGTGGAAGGGTGTCTGATGGTATACCGCGAGAGAGGCCGGGGATTCCGGATCATACAGTGGGAGCGACTTCAGTGGGAACCCCCTCCGCCTACGGCACCTCCCCCATAGATGGGGGAGGTAAAGACCAGCCTCCGTTGCGCTGACATATCGAAAGCCAGCGGCTGGAAGCTGGCAGCCCCGTGCTGATGACTCCATCCGTAAGCATCGAAATCTGCCGCGACGCGGCTGGACCTCAACTCTCAAATCTCAAATCTCAAATCTCAAATCTTTGCCGCAAAGCGGCTATTCTTCCGGCCTCCCGCATACCATCCCTTACCCTTGTATGATATAATTTATCGGTAGAGTACAGAAAAGGGGAAAAGCCATGTCGGACAAGCCACGTAAATTTATCATTTTGACAGCCAGTATAGGGACAGGACACAGCCAGGCAGCCCGGGCTATTGCGGAGTCTATCCAGAAGTCCCATCCCTCCGATTCCGTGAGCGTCCTTGATTTCGTGTCCAATAATCCCCTGTCCATTGACCATATCATCAAGGACAGCTACCTCAAAATGATTGATGTGTTCCCCGCCATGTATGACCATCTGTACAGCGATTCCCAGAGCAGCCGGTTCGGTGTGCTTTCCCAGTACATGCTTTCCATCACTTTCAAGCGGAGAATGAGGAGCCTGGCGGAAACACTGAAGCCCGACGCTTTTATTTTTACCCATCCCTTCCCGGCGGGGGCCGCTGACCTCCTGAAGGCGGATGGCCGCATTTCCATGCCCCTTCTCGGCGTGATTACGGATTTCGATATCCACCAGCTCTGGGTGGACCCCCATCTGGATGCTTTCTGCGTGGCTACGCCGGATCTGAAGGATCTCATGGAAACCTACGATATCCCGGGGGACATGATCCACGTCACCGGCATCCCGGTGCGCCATTCCTTCTACGAACAGGCGGCGCTGAAAAAGCCCTTCGAAAAGGGAAGTGTCCTCGTCATGGGCGGCGGCCTGGGACTGGGCAATGTGACAGACAACATAGAGCGCCTGGACGGTGTGGAGGAAATTTCCAAATTCATCGTCATCACGGGGAAAAATATCGACCTTTACGAAAAGGTGGCGGCCCTCTCGGAGCACCTGCACCATCCGGTGGAGCTTCACAGCTATACGAATAAGGTGGCGGAAATCATGGCAAGGAGCGAAATCCTCGTCACAAAGCCCGGCGCTTTGACCTGCACCGAAGCCATGGTCATGGGCCTTCCCATGATCCTCGTGAATACCCTGCCGGGACAGGAACGGGCCAACGCTCTCCACATGAAGCGCCAGGGCTGTGCGGAATGGGTGAAGCGGGGAGAACTGGCGGAAACGGCCCGGAGAATCCTCAAGAACCCGGAGATTCGTGAAAAGATGGCCGCCGCCTGCGGCACCCATCACCCGGACAGCGCGAAAAACGTGGTGGACGTGCTCTATGGGATGGTGGAGTAGGAGAGAGTTGAGAATTGAGAGTTGAGAGTTGAGGTTCAACCGCTTCGCGGGATTTCCCGCAGGGTGAGCCTGTCAGCGAAGCTGACTGAGGGGTATATTTGCCGCGGAGCGGCTGTTCTGC
Organism: uncultured Dialister sp.; assembly: GCF_900541605.1. GTDB lineage: Bacteria > Bacillota > Negativicutes > Veillonellales > Dialisteraceae > Dialister. Next base: position 1,771 of record NZ_UQKJ01000115.1, read on the forward strand.
TCAAGGCCCAAGGTCCCGCCCGTTTGTATGTAAACTATCACCGGGCACCACCCATTCTTTTCTTTCTCCTCCTGATGATGTACAATAAAACAATACGCCCAGTATTGTGATGAATAAAGGAGAGCTTCATGCACGAAATATTAGATTGGATTTATTCCATCATCGTGGCCCTGTTCCTGGCCATGGTGATCCATATTTTTCTCTTCGTTCCCACCAAGGTATCTGGAGAATCCATGTATCCTACCCTGACGAACGGAGAATACCTCATCGTTTCCAAAATCAGCCACGTCATGCGGGAAGTACCGTCCTACGGCGATATCGTCATCATCGACAGCCGTACCCACCGGGAACGGTCCTGGATGGACGACCTGGCGGAACCCCTGGAAAACTATATTGCCATTTTCAACAAGTCTTCCCAGGGACATAACGTATGGGTAAAGAGAGTTATCGGCAAAGGCGGGGACAAGCTGGAATTCAAGAATGGCCACGTCTACCGGAATGGTGATAAACTGGATGAGCCCTACATCAATGAACCCATGGAATTCTCTATGGACGGCTCCTACACAGTGCCCGACGGCATGGTTTTCGTGATGGGGGATAACCGCAACCACAGCTCCGACAGCCGATTCATCGGCCCGGTACCGGTGGACCACGTCCTTGGACGGGTGGTATTCAAATTCTGATGAGTAAGAAAAGCAGCACCGAAGGGTGCTGCTTTTTTACATGTGGCTGGGTAACGTGCGAACGGATGGGGGCATTGAGCCTTTAGCCTTGGGCATTGAGCTGAACAGGCCCTGCGGGCCAATGAGATCGAGACCGAGGTCGAGATCGAGGGGCAGGGCCGTAGGCCCTAAAGATCTAGATCTAGGTCTAGACCTCCAGCGGCTCCGCCGCGGGTGTGTGGCTGAGCGCCGTGCGGACGGGTGGGGGCTCCTGGCTGTTAGCTTCCAGCTGTTAGGGAAACTGGCCAGCCTGCGGCATGACAGATTGCCGTTCAAACCGTTTGAAGTGCCGAAGGCGGTTGAGTTTTCCTAAAAGCTAGCCGCTAGAAGCCCCCACCTGATTGCATCTACAGCCAGCCATATGACACTCGCCGCGAATCCGATGACCAGCTCAAGGCCCAAGGCTCAATGCTCAAGGCTCCGCCCGTTCGCAGGGGAACTCAACCGCCGCGGCCTATTTTCTTTGACCATCCCCATGGCTTATGTTAGAATATAACAGTCATCGAAATGTATTGACTAAAAAGCAATAGTGAGGCGATATATATGGCACATTGTAATGAAAATTATTTGAATCTCCAGGGTGCATACCTTTTCGCGACGGTCCGCCAGAAACAGGAAGCCTATCGTAAAGCCCATCCCGATGCGGATATCATTTCCCTCGGTATCGGCGATGTGACCCAGCCACTGGCTCCGGTGGTTATCGAAGCCATGCACAAAGCAGTGGATGAAATGGCCCATATGGAAACATTCCGGGGCTACGGTCCGGAACAGGGTTACCTCTTCCTCCGGGAAGCCATTGCAAAGCATGATTTCCAGGCTCGCGGATGCGATATTTCCCCGGATGAAATCTTCGTCAGCGACGGTGCCAAGTGCGATACCGGCAACATGCAGGAAATCTTTGCGGAATCCGATATCGTAGCTGTAACGGACCCGGTATATCCGGTATATGTAGACAGCAATGTCATGGCCGGACGGAGCGGCAAGTTCGTCCACGGTTCCTATGAACGGCTGGAATACCTGCCCTGCTACGAGGAATGCGGCTTCAAAGCCAACCTTCCTTCCCATGATCCCATGATCATTTATCTCTGCTCCCCGAACAACCCCACCGGCGCTGCCCTGAACAGGAAGGACCTCACCATGTGGGTGAAGTATGCAAAGCAGACGGGTTCCGTTATTTTCTTCGATGCTGCCTATGAAGCCTTCATTACGGAAGACGATATTCCCCACAGCATTTATGAAATCGAAGGGGCTAAGGAAGTGGCCATTGAATTCCGGTCTTACTCCAAGACCGCCGGCTTCACCGGTGTCCGCTGCGGTTACTGCGTGGTACCGAAGGAACTGATGCTGGAAACAAAGAGCGGTGAAAAGGTTTCCGCCAATGCCCTCTGGGACCGCCGGCAGTGCACCAAGTTCAACGGCTGCTCCTACATCGTGCAGCGCGGCGCTGAAGCCATCTACACCGAAGAAGGACAGAAACAGATCCAGGCAACCCTGGACATTTATAGAAATAACGCCAAGGTCATCCTCCAGGGCGTGAAGGACGCAGGACTTACCGCCTGCGGCGGCGTGAACAGCCCCTATGTATGGATGTCCGTGCCCAAGGGAATGACAAGCTGGGAATTCTTTGATTTCCTGCTGGATAAAGCAAGAATCATCTGCACCCCGGGCTCCGGCTTCGGCCCCTGCGGCGAAGGCTATGTCCGCCTCACCTCTTTCAACACACCGGAACTGACCAAAGAAGCGGTGGAAAGAATGAAAAAAGCACTGGCTTCCCTGAAGAAATAACAGCAGGAAGTCTGTAGTTACAAAGTTTTTCCGGAAATCTACCTTTCAATCTGACAGGTAGATTTCTGCATGTCCAGATAAAGGAGTTTCCATGAGTACAAATCTGCAGATCGGCATTGTCGGCCTCCCGAACGTAGGGAAGAGTACCCTCTTCAATGCCATCACCAAAGCCGGAGCAGAAGCGGCCAATTTCCCATTCTGCACCATTGAACCGAACGTAGGCGTTGTAGAAGTGCCGGACCATCGCATTTATGACCTGGCAGCCATGTTCAAACCGAAGAAGACCACCCCCGCCTTCACAAGATTCGTGGATATTGCGGGCCTCGTGGCCGGCGCATCCAAGGGCGAAGGCCTGGGAAACCAGTTCCTGAGCCACATTCGTGAAACCGATGCCATTGCCCATGTGGTGCGGTGCTTCGAAGATGGCAACATTACCCACGTGGAAGGGTCCATTGATCCGGTCCGGGATATGGACATTATCAATACGGAACTGTGCCTGGCGGATCTGGAAAGCGTGGATAAGAAGAAAGCAAAGACCGCAAAGCTGGCCCAGGCCGGCATCAAAGAAGCCAAGGCAGACCTGCCGGTGCTCCAGAAGGTCTATGATGCCCTCCAGAACGGCACTCCTGCCCGTGCCTTGGACCTTTCGGAAGATGACCTGGAAATCCTGAAGGAACTGAACCTCATCACCCTGAAGCCGGTGCTCTACGTCCTCAATATGGCGGAAGACGATATTTCCGACCCCATGGCCAACCCCCATGTGAAGGCAGCCGCAGAGCAGGCAGAAAAGGAAGGGGCGAAATGGGTACCCATTTCCGCTGAAATCGAGCAGGAAGTGTCCGAACTCGATGCAGACGAAGCCAAGGCATTCCTGGAAGACCTGGGCGAAGAAGAACCGGGCCTGAACCGCCTTATCCGTACAGCCTACTCCATGCTGGGTCTCATCAATTTCTTCACCGTCGGTCCCGATGAATGCCGTTCCTGGACCGTACGGGAAGGGACAAAGGCGCCGAAGGCAGCCGGCAAGATTCACAGCGATATCGAACGGGGCTTTATCCGTGCCGAAATCGTATCCTACGATGATCTCATGGCCTGCGGTTCCTACGCAGCGGTCCGTGAAAAGGGCCTGCTCCGGGTGGAAGGCAAGGATTACATCATCCAGGACGGAGATATTGCTTACTTCCGGTTTAATGTGTAATGTTTAGCAGAAAAGGGCTGTGACTGTTCACGGCCCTTTTTGAGTGATGATAGATAAGTGTCAGTCCATCCGGGTGAGGGCTTTTAGCTTCTAGCGGCTGGCAGCCAGGAAAGCTCTACAGCCTGCGGCACTCTAAACATTTGACCTGTAATTAGCCATGCCGTAGGCTGGCCAGCTTTCCTAGCAGCTAGAAGCTAGGGAAACGCTGATTAAATGGGCTTTTTGCAAGCGCTAATTATTCACAGCCATTTTCAGCAGTTTTGGGCGGGATTTTTGTGAA
>NZ_UQKJ01000116.1 GCF_900541605.1 uncultured Dialister sp.
CTAGAAGCTAACAGCCCCGTGCGAGTGACTCTACCCGTCAACACCGAATACCAACAGCTCACTGAAATATCGCGCTTTCTCAGCCCTGGTCTCATTTCCATTGCAAAGGGCGGAGATTGGTCTCCGCCCTTTTCCTGCCATTCTTCTTTTTCTATCCTTCCATGCTCCTGTACTTCCTGTATGTCCTATCCTTCCATACTGCCCTTTCCTGCTATCCTGCTGTTATCGATTAAGCGAAAGGAACCCATTTTCCATCCTGTACCTGGAGAACATCCAGATCCATCTTCGGATCCCTGTTTTCATCAAATTCAAACTTACCGGTAGCCCCTTCGAAGTTCTTGATCTGGGCCAGAGCGTCACGGAATTTCTTGCGGTCCGTGGTGCTGCCGGATTTTTCGGCAGCCTCATGCATAATATAGAAAGCATCGTAGGTCTGGGCTGCGAACTGGTCCGGTTCGTGGCCATACTTGGCAACGAAGGCTTTCCGGAAGTTCTGGGCTTTTTCGCTCTTCCGGTCCGGGTTCCACGGCGTAGCTACCATGGTGCCGTTCGCTGCATCACCGGCCTGTTTGATGTACTGGGGGCTGTTGAAGCCGTTGTTGCCGATGATGGGCTGGTTCATACCCATTTCCCTTGCCTTCTTGGCGATGAGGGCGCCTTCCTGGTAGAAACCGGCGATGCAGATCACATCGGGGTTAGCGGCCTGGATCTTTGTCAGCTGTGCGGAGAAGTCCGTATCCTTGTCGGCGAAGGTTTCGGTGGCTACCACATCGATGCCCATGTTCTTGAAGGTTTCCTGGTAAATGGAGTTTTCACCAACCATCTGGTCATTGTTGTTGGAATACATGATGGCTACCTTTGTAAATCCCAGTTTATCATGGGCCTTCTTTACGGTTGCCGGAATGGCCAGCTTGCCGGGGATGGCGTTTCTGAAAATATAATCGCCGATGTCCGTAATCTTCGGTGCCGTGGTGCTGGTGCCGAAGGCTACAATCTTTGCCTGCTGGGCAATGGGGCCGGCGGCGAACATTTCACCGGAGGTCATAGGTCCCTGGATGGCCAGTACCTTATCCTGTTCGATGAGGCGCTTGAATGCGTTAATGGCTTCGGACTTGCTCAGTTTGCTGTCGTAGGTGACGAGGTCAATTTTCATCTTTGTCTTCGGGTCTTTATTGATTTCTTCTACCGCCAGTTCAGCCCCTTCTTTTTCTGCCTGGCCATAAGCGGCGCCTGGGCTGGTGTAGGCGGTAACGAAGCCGAATTTTACGGTCTGTCCTGCAGCGGCTGCGGAAGCGGAAGATGCCGCTTTCTTTTCTCCGCCGCATCCTGCAAATACCCCACATACTGTTGCTGCTGCCATTGCTGCTGCCATTGCTTTCATCCAAGTTTTCATAATGATTTCCTCCCTGTGACTGATAATTTTCCCAAAAATAATCTGTAATCTGCCAACCAAAAAGCCCCCCGCTGCAGTCATCCTGCAGCGAGGGGCGCATATACGCGGTACCACCCTGGTTTATCACTCAGTGGAACGCCGGATATAATGGTTCGTACCAAATAAAAAAGCTCCTGCTCTTCAGACTTTCTGAAGATAGGGGCGAATGTTTTCGCGGTACCACCCTACATTATACTTTGGTGTTCCTGTTCGTAACGTGAATGGACGTTCCAACTTACTTGGTTCGGCTGGAATACTCACGGGTGAGAGTTGATACTGACCTTTTTACCGATTTCCACCAACCATCGGCTCTCTGAAAATAAAGGAAACTATCTTTTTCCCGATCCTTGCATCTCTTTGTTTTCGGTTATGCATAGAGTATAATTCCGCTTTCTCCGTTTGTCAAGGGGGAAAAAACAGAATTAAGATTTGAGATTCCGGATTGCCGTGCTGATGGATAGGGTCATTCACACGGGGGCTTTTAGCTATCAGCTTCTGGCAGCCAGGAAGACTCAACAGCCTACGACACGAATGACTGACGGAAATATCGGATGGATAGCACCGCAGGCCGATCAGCTTTCCTGAAAGCTAACAGCTAGAAGCCCCCGTGCGAATGACTCTATCCATCAGTATGCAAATCCGACACCTCCATAGCTCCCCAAACCTCTTCCCGTTTGGTATAATAAACATAATGTAATCGAAATGTAAAGTTACGGAGTGTGAGAAGAATGAAACCCGAAGGACATTGTACAGTCATAGTAAACCCTACGTCCGGCCATGAACGGGCGCCGCGGTATATACCCCTGCTGCACTCCGTGCTTTCGAAACGGTTTGACGATATCATCATCCGGCTGACAGAAAAGCCCCTGGACGCCACGAACTTCGCCAGGGAAGCCGCGGAACAGGGGCGGGACGTGATCTGCATGGGCGGTGATGGTACCATCAATGAAGTCATCAACGGCATGGTCCCTGTAGATAGTGAATCCACCTTCGGCTTCGTCCCCTTCGGCACGGTGAATGACCTGGCCCGGGCCCTTCACATTCCCCGGTCCCCCCAGGGAGCCATCCGTATGCTGGAGACCGCGGTGAAAACCAATATCGATGTGGGCAAGGTAAATGACCGGTACTTCATCAACGTAGTAGGAGCCGGCAGCATTTCTGAAGCCGTGGGAAAGGTAACCATCAAAGAGAAAACCCTCTTTGGTTCCCTGGCCTACTATATGAAGGGCATGCAGGTGGTATCGAAGCAGAAATCCTATCATTTCCGTATTGAAGAAGATAACGGTACCGTCATCGAAGTGTCCTCTCCCCTCATTGCTGCCATGCTCACGGACTCCGCCGGAAGTTTCCACAACCTCATTCCGCCGGAAGAGCGGAATAAGGGGGTCATCAAGCTCTGCCTGTTCCATGACTTCGAATGGCTCCTGGCACTGAAATCGGCGCCGAAGCTCCTGGCGGGCATGCAGATGGGGCCGGACTTCCTCACCGTAGTAAGCTTCAAGAAGGCCCACCTTTCCATCCGGGAAAATGAACCTCTCGTGACAAACGTGGATGGCGACCTGGGACCCACATTCCCTCTGGACCTGGAAATCCTTCCCTCCCGGCTTCCGGTTTTTGTACCGGCCCATCCGAAGGAAGACCAGGGTATCCTTCCCCGTTTCCTGAAAGCTCCCCATCTCCACCTTCCCTGGGAAGAAGGGACAAAGATTTAAGGAAGCGCTGATTAATTCGCAGAGTCCGATTATACATGTATTTTCATGCAATACTGCGTCATAATCCTCCTTAAATTAAAGACAGGTAAAAATAATACAGACATGAAAAAAGACTCGGAGAAATCATTTCTCCGAGTCTTTTGGTTTGCCCTTTTACGGAATCAGAAGGAATACCGGGCAGTCAGGAAGTAAGTCCTGCCATCGCCGATGTAGTAATGGCTGTTGTTAAGATCTTCATCATAGTAATGACGGTCAAACATATTGTTAATGCCGAACTGGAGGCCAAAGTTCTTATTGAACTGGTAGTTCGTGGACAGATTCATGAGGAAATAAGCATCCCTTGCCCTGAAGTGGCCGCTTTCCTGTCCTGCCGGCGTCCTGTCGGAAATAAACATGCCGTCCAGGTTAATCGTCCAGGGAGCTTTGTTATAGGTTGTTCCCAGATGGAGCAGGTGATGGGGAATATCGTAATTCTTGGCATCTTCGATCTTGCCCACCTGCCAGGTGTAGTTGATATAGGAATTCCATACATCACTGTGGCGCTGGTTCAGGGAAATTTCAAAGCCATGGGTCTTCTCTTCGCCCCGGTTCTGATACTGATAGCCGGCAGAAGTCTTTACGGCGCTTCCGATGTAATCATCGGTTTTGGCATAGAAAACATCTGCATGGATATCGGTCTTATTGTGAATTTTCTTTTTCAGACCCAATTCCCAGGTATCCGTGGTTTCCGGTTTCAGGGCCGGGTTCGGGATATACACGCTTCCCCTGTTGGAATACCGGTATACCTGGTACAGGAGCGGCGGATTGAAGGACTTCCCGTAGGAAACATACACATTGGTATCAGGATTGAAAGCATAATCCAGAGATAACTTCGGAGAGAATTTATTGTAGGATGCGGAGCTGAAATCCTTCTCATCCTGCCCTTTATACTGATTGTATCCGTCATACTTCTTATAATGGTCATACCGGCCACCGATATAGGCTGTCCACTTATTGGAAATAGCCCATTTATCCTGCAGGTACAGGGCATAGCTCTTGTCTTTCCCACCAAGCCACTGGTCTACACCCTTAGAGGCACTGTTCCAGGATTTCCAGTTATAGATGGTATTCTCAATGGTTTCGGAGAATTTATCCTGTGTATAGGCGCCGCCAAGAAGGACCGTATGGGCTCCCCAGTTCCACCGTTTATTGATATCAAAGTTCCATGTCTTAGAGGGATAGGAGGCTTTTTTCCCTGTACCGTCAAGATTACGGTCTAGTCCCCTGGCTGCGGGCTGGGTATATCCGTCCTTGAGATAATCCACCATACCCAGATGGGCATGGATCTTATTCTTCTGGTCGTTGTACGTCAGGGAATGGGTATTATAGGCTCTCCATCCTTTGGTGCCGTAGGAGCTGGCCATCATATTGTCCGTAAAATCTACAGCCGGAAGAAGTACATTTCCCCTGCGGTCACGGACGTAGGAGGTGGGATCATTGTATCTCCAGTCATAGTTGGACCGGGTGAATTTATAGGTCAGTTTCTGGTCTTCATTGAACTCATAACCCACATTGAACCCATAGCTTTCAGACATGACATATTTCTTACCCCGGTCACCCATGATCCGGTTTCCTTTTGCATCGGTCTTATCGGTTGTAAAGGAATATTTTGTCGCAGCAGAAGAGGCACTGTTATAGTAATCATTCCAGCCGTTGGTGATATGGCTGTCATAGAAAGCACCTACAGAGACCTTATCCTTCTTGAATCCCACATTGTATCCCTGGTTCACCGTAGCGTGGCTGCCATAGGTAACATAGGCGGATCCATGGAGTCCATCCTGTTTCTGGGTCTTCGTCATAATATTAATGACGCCACCCACGGCGCGGCCGCCATAAAGGGCAGACTGGCCGCCGGAAACGACTTCGATTTTCCGGATATTATTGACAGGAATCATATTCCAGTCCACATCTCCGTCCCAGGCATTGTTGACCTGCTGGCCATCCACAAGGACCAGGATATTCTTAGAATTATATCCCCGAAGGTTGACTGTACCTTCTGCGGACTGGGATGCAGAAACGCCGGTGACCATGGACACGGCCTGTGCCGTATTCTGGATATTGCGGCTCTGAATTTCCTTTTCCGTTACCACCTGTACGTTAGCCGGTACATCCTGCAGCCGTTCTGCCTGCCGGTTCGCGGTAACCGTGATACCCTTCAGTGCATACACCGGCGTTGAAGATTCAGCAGAAGCCATACCTGCGCCGCCCATGGCAAGGATAGCCATGAGAGCAGCGATTTTCTTTCCTGATAATCTCATCCAAATTACCCCCTGAATATTTATAATGCAAATATAACGATAGCATATTTTACATGATTTGTTAATACATCAAAGAAATATGCTAATTGTATCTCTATATCCTATTATACGCTCCCCGCCAAAAGTGAAAAGATAATTAATGAGCAGGTGAGAAACTGCCAATTTCAGTTTTTGAGCCGTTGGTATTCGGTGTTGACGGGTAGAGTCACTCGCGCGGGGCTGTTAGCTGCTAGCTCCTAGCTTCCAGGAAAGCTCTACAGCCTGCGGCGCCCCCAACA
>NZ_UQKJ01000117.1 GCF_900541605.1 uncultured Dialister sp.
AGTGACTCTATACGCCAGCACCGAATACCAACAGCTCGACAAACCGCAATTGGCAGGAGCTTGCGTCCGCTATCTTCCACTAATTCTTTTCTGCAAATTTCAGGGCTTCCGCTGCTTCCTTCAGCTCATTTTTATTTGTACTGCCCGGAAACCACTGGATACGCAGGGGGAGGCGGAAAGTCTTTTCAAAATCTTTAATCAGGTTCTGCACTGCATGGGCAGGAACATCGAAATTATCCCGGCTCGTGTAGATGCGAAGATCCATGGCCTGTTTGGAAGAGGTGCAGATGAGGCGGGTAATGCACTGTTCATGGCTTTCATCGAGTCCTTCGGCCAAAGCCAGGAAAAGGGCCATCATACGAACTTCCTTCATTTGCAGGTCCGAAAGAATACGGACATGGGTATTGGACTTCAGGAATTTGCTGGAATAGCCATGATGGAAGGCGCAGATGAGGGCGCACATGATCTGTTCCCTGTGGGACCAGCCGAATATGTGGGCATTGGCAGTAATGTAAGCGCTGTGCCGGGCATGGCTGTAGTAGTTGACGATGGTGCCCGTATCATGGAGGAGTCCGGCGGCTGCCAGAATCCGGCGCATTCGATCATTGAGATGATGCATCTTCTTCCACTGGTCGAACATGGACAATGCCATGGCTGTTACATAGGAGGTATGGAAATCGTATTCCACCGGCAGAGTGTAGAGATAGTTCTTTACGGAAGAAAAGAGCATGTCATTGCGCCAGTGATTTTCCTTATCATATAGGGGGTCATAGTAATGGAAGAACAGTCCCTCCCGGAGTCCGCAGCCGGAAATGGTGAGATAGGAGGATTTTGCTTTCCGCACGATTTCCTGGACCACCAGGGCACCGGCGATAATGATATCTGCCCGCTCGGAGGAAAGACCGGAAATCTTCTGCCGCTCCTCATAGCTCTTGGAACAGATGGATTTCACCATGGAAAAGAGATTTTCTACAGGGAGATTATAATTGTGGAGCTTAGGCAGGGGATAGGAAGAGGCCCGCTGGTGCACTTTCGCCAGGTTTCGGACCGTACCGCCGACACCGATGACTTCCATAGGTTCCTTGGGAAACCATGGGATTTCAGAGAGCTTCTTCTGGATGAATTCCCGGATTTCGTTGATTTTATTGTAACTGACATCACCGGAGGACTGGAACATTTCTGTCAGGGTGACAGCGCCCATGGGGATACTGACGGAGTGGATCCGCTTTTTATCCTTTACCAGGGAAATCTCTACGCTGGCCCCGCCCAGATCAAAGAGAAGAAAATCCTTCCTGTCTATGGTGTGGATGACGCCGGAAAAGCCCAGGGCCGCTTCTGCCTTTCCACTGATAATGGTCATGGGAATGCCGGTGGTCAGCCTGACCCGCTTGAGAAATGAGGCGCCGTTGATGGCATTCCGCACCGCCGCTGTAGCCACTGCCATGACCTTTTTGACTTTCTGTACAGCAATAATATGAGAATAAACGGAAAGGCATTTCAATGCCCGCTGCTGGGCTTCCTCCGTAAGCTGCCGGGAATCCATGGTCATGCCCTCTGCCAGGCGGATGGATTTCTTTTCCTGGTATACCAGTCTATAAGCACCGTGTGCCCCAATCTGCATGATAACAAAACGGATGGAGTTCGACCCCAAATCAATAATTGCAATACGCTCCATGGTATCTCCTTTATAGCAGCCATGTATAAAAGGTAAACAGACTGCTTTTATTTATTATCTTTTATTTTACAACAGCCGGGATTCGAAAAAAAGAAATCTACCCGATTTGAAGACTGTAAAATCTCTGTAAAGAGTGGAAAGAAGCAGCCTGTGAGGTTGGTCAACTTTCGGATGGATAGAATGCCTGCTTTTTATTTCTGCTTTATTGCTCAGCGTTTTTTTATTTTGTATAGCAGGCCTACCATTGTGAGAATGGCGGTAAAAGCGGTAATCGTCATGGACCAGGCGATGCCGAAGTGCATGTATCCTTCAAAGGAAAAATCCCAGGTGAAATACATGACGGTCAGTATGGCGGCAGCAATGCATCCTATGGCGAGGATTGTTGGCTTTTCCCGGTAGGTAAAGAGAAAAAATATGCCTGCCAGATATCCGGCTATACCGGCAGCGGAAAGCATACTGTCATGATAGAGGACCAGGGAGACTATGGAAAGAATGAATGCGTATTTCAAATGAAAACTCCTTTCTGCAGTGAATGCAGGATGTACTGCCAATTTCAGTTTGTAGGAGAGTTTAATGCTTGGATGCCCATTCCCTTGAGTACAATCATTCTCAAGGAGGATAAAGGGTAATGCCTTCGGCAAGGTGGCTCAGGGGTAACGGGCTTTGCCCGAGGGGGTGGTGTGCCGCATCAAAATTATAAAGCGGCACAAGTTTATAATTCAGCGGCAAAGCCGCAAAATACATACTCTGCGGCGCTATATGAATTGTGCGCCGCACCTGCCCCTTGGCCGCAGGCCATTTCCCTTGAGTCACCTCGCCGTCAGGCGTTACTCCTCGCCCGCAGGGCGTTCCCCCCTCAGCTGCTATGACTCAGACCGTAATCATGCCAATGAGAATCCAACCATCAATCAGCTCGACAAACCGCAATAGTCGGAGATGCTGGATGTTATTTTACCAGCTGCTCAAAGTCCTTGTCTCCATGAAGCCAGGTGAAATGGTCTTGTACCCGGGCCTGGGGTTTTACATTTTGGGGATCCAGTTCGATGGCTTTTTTCAGGTATTCCAGGGCCTTTCCCTTGTCCTTCTTATCTGCGTAGTCTGTGGCGATGCCGTAGTAGGACCAGGTATTCTTAGGGTCCTGGTCAAGAACCTTTTGGAAGTAAGTAATAGATTCATCGTAGTGCTTCCCCAGCTTCTGGGCCATGGCCATGTCGAAGAAGGCCTGTACATAACCGGGATTGATGGATAAGGATTGATTGATGGTAGCAATTCCTTCTTCCGGCGATACGTCAAAGGCCTGGATAATTCCTTTCAGGGACAGGGCTTGGTAATTCTGCTCATCTTTGGCCAATGCATCGTTGGCCAGCTGGAGGGCAGTCAGGTGGTCCCCTTTACCGTAGGCCGTCACAGCTTTACGGTAAATCTCCTCCGATTCCTTTGTAATCACGTGAATCTGGGGAGCCGATTGGGAAATGGCAGGGGCAGAGGAGGCCGGAGGCATTGTGCTCCCGCAACCGGCGGAAAGCAGGGAAATGGCAATGAGACAGCAGATGGAAAGAGTTTTCATGGAATCTCCTTTTCCCTGCAGGGAAGCAGGGATTTTTGTATAATAGGTAAAGAATATTTCAGTTTGTCGAGCTGTTAGGGCGATGCTTACGGATAGAGTCATTCGTGCGGGGGCTTCTAGCTGCTAGCTCCTAGCTTCTAGGAAAGCTGGTCAGCCTACGGCACGAATGACTGACGGAAATATAGGGTGGGTAGCGCCGCAGGCGAATCAGCCTTCCTGGCAGCTAGCTGCTAGTAGCTAGAAGCTCCATGCGAATGGCTCTATCCATCTGCGCCGAACACATCAGCTCGACAAACCGCAATTGGATATAGCAATATACAACATACCTATTATATCAAAGGAGGAACGTTATGAGTCGATTCGCTTTTATAACCGGTGCCACCAGCGGTATTGGGCTGGCATCTGCCCGGGCTTTGGCGGGAAAGGGATATGACCTTGTTATTGCGGCCAGAAATGGGGAAAAACTGGAGCAGGTCAAAAAGGACATAGAAAAAGAAAAGAAAGTAAAAGTTACCACCTATGAGCTCGATGTCCGCAGGCCCGAGGAAATTCATCGGGTGGCGGAAGACTGCCTCAAAAATGTGGGGACCCCCTATATTCTTCTGAACGATGCAGGCCTTGCCAGGGGCCTTGAGCCCTATGGGGAAACAGCGGAAGAGGATATTCTCCAGATGGTGGATACCAATATCAAAGGCCTGTTTCTTGTGACCCGTGCTTTTCTGCCGGCCATGCTGGAAAAGAATGAGGGCCAAATCATTAATCTCGGGTCCACCGCCGGCCTCTATGCCTATGCGGGGGCTGCGGTGTACTGCGCCACCAAGGCGGCGGTGAAGACGTTCAGCGATGGTATCCGTATCGATGTAATTGACAGCGATATCAAAGTAACCACCATCCAGCCGGGCATTGTGGAGACGCCATTCAGTGAAGTCCGGTTCCATGGAGATAAGAAACGGGCCCGGGCGGTGTATGAGGGAATCGATGCCCTCCAGGCGGAAGACATTGCCAACGTCATTGCTTTTGTGGCGGACCAGCCGAAACGGGTACAGATCAGTGATGTGGTCATCATGGCAAACCAGCAGGCCACCGGATTTATGGTAAGCAAAAAGAAGAAATAAATAATTTGCAATTCATCCATGTTTCTTGTATAATATAAAAGCTTGCTATTCCGCAGGCAACTTCCTGGCCCGCAGAGAGTGCGGGACATAGGTCCGAAAAGGAGGCGAATTTCGTGAAAAAGTATGAAGTTATGTTCATTGTGAACGCAGCTGATGATGAAGTCATTAAGGCTGCTGTCAAACTGGTACAGGACACCATCACCAGAATCGGTGGTACCATTGACAAAGTTGATGAATGGGGCAAACGTCATCTTGCGTACGAAGTAAAGCATCAGAGTGAAGGCTACTACGTAGTAGTAGATTTCCAGGCTGATCCGGCGCAGATTAAAGAACTTGACCGCGTTATCAAGATTCATGAAGAAATTATCCGTCATATCATTGTAAAACAGGATGACTAAGAGGTAGCACAATGAATTCAGTTCAAGTTATGGGTAACCTGGCACGGGATCCGGTCATTCGCGCAACGAAAACCGGTCGTTCCGTAGCATCTTTCACCGTGGCAGTCAATCGTAACTACGTGACTCCCCAAGGCGAACAGCGGGAGCTGACAGACTGGATTAATGTGGTTGCCTGGGGCTCCCTGGCTGAAGCCGTAGGCAATCAGCTGAGAAAGGGAATGCGTGTTTTTGTAGAGGGACGCTATTCTACCCGCTCTTACGATGCACAGGATGGAACGAGAAAATATGTAACTGAAGTGGTGGCCAATTTTGTTGCCATTCCTTTGGGAACAAACAGTTCTTCTTCCTACGCACCGCAGCAGTCCCAGGGTAATTCTTTCGGCGGAAACGGTTTTGGCGGAAATCATAATTTCGGCGGAAACGGTGGAAACAATGGCGGTTTTGGAGGAAACGGGTTCAATAACAATGCTCCCTCCGGACAGAACAGCCAGCCGGGAGGCAATTTTGGTCAATTTGGTACTTCAGGAAAAGACGAAGATATTCCGTTCTGATATGCATTGATTTTGGAGGATATAGAAAGCATGATTAGAAGAGACAGAGTAAGAAGACCGAGAAGAAAGGTCTGCCAGTGCTGCGTAGATCACGTAGACACCATTGATTATAAGAACGTTCAGGCCCTGCGCCGTTTCGTTTCCGAAAGAGGAAAGATCCTTCCCCGCCGCGTAACCGGAACATGCGCAAAGCATCAGCGTAAGATCAACCTCGCTATTAAGAGAGCAAGAGCTATTGCCCTGCTTCCGTTCAGCGCTGACTGATTGAATGATAAAGGAGCTGTGAAAGTGAGAAATCACCGTCACAGCTCTTTTTATTGCGGAGAATATGGAACGAGAGAGGCCAATTTCAGTTTATCGAGCTGTTAGGGCGATGCTTACGGATAGAGTCATTCGTGCGGGGGCTTCTAGC
>NZ_UQKJ01000118.1 GCF_900541605.1 uncultured Dialister sp.
CCGCTTCAACGAGCGCAGCGACGTTGAAGCCACCACCCGGTTGGCGAGCGAAGCGGTGCCCGACCCACAACCCTTATGCCCCATTCACCCCGTTTGGGCTGCTCGCCAACTGCAGCCCCCCAACAGCTCGCAATACTGAAATTGGCAGTAACTGCATCATTTTACCAAAAGAGAAAAGGGACAGATTTCTCTGTCCCCTTTCCCCGGATCGTGTTACAACCTGAACGGTTGTTATATTGGTCACTGTTTCTTCTTGCCGCCCAGATATGCCGCCATGACATCCGGGTTGTTTGCCACTTCCTGCGCCGGTCCTTCCATGACGATTTTCCCTGTCTCCATGACATAGGCATAATCGGCAATCTGGAGAGCTTTACGCGCATTCTGTTCTACAAGAAGAACAGTAGTACCCATTTTGTTGATATCCCTGATAACATCAAAGATCTGCTGCACCACCAGGGGAGCAAGCCCCATGGATGGTTCATCGAGAAGCATGACTTCCGGCTTTGCCATGACTGCACGGCCAATGGCCAGCATCTGCTGTTCGCCGCCGGAAAGGGTGCCGCCGAACTGGTTCTGCCTTTCGAAAAGTCTGGGAAACCGTTCGAAAACCTTCGCCAGGTCTTCTTTGATTCCTTCCGGATCCTTTCTCTGATAAGCACCCATTTCAAGATTTTCACGGACCGACATGTTCTGGAGGATCTGACGGCCTTCCGGAACAAGAACGACCCCTTTTCTTACGATATTATGGGGTTTCAGTCCCACAATGGACTCCCCTTTGAACAGGACATCCCCGGCCACGGGCTTCATGATGCCCATGATGGTTTTCATGGTGGTCGATTTACCGGCACCGTTCGCACCGATAAGGGTAACGATTTTGCCTTCCGGAACGGAAAGGTTGATGCCTTTCAGGGCTTTAATGTTGCCATAAGCGGCTTCTACGTTTTTCAGTTCAAGCAGCATCAGTCTTCCTCCTTCCCAAGGTAAGCTTCGATAACCTGCGGGTTGTTCTGTACTTCTTCCGGTACCCCTTCTGCCAGTTTCTTACCGAAATTGACAACCATGACATGGTCGCAGAGGGACATGACAAGGTGCATATCGTGTTCAATCAGGATAATGGTGGTACCGTACTTTTCACGGATATTATGGATGAGCTCGGTGAGGGCCGCGGTTTCGCTGTCGTTCATGCCGGCTGCCGGTTCATCGAGAAGAATCAGCTTCGGCTGGGTCGCCAGGGCCCTGGCAATTTCCAGTTTTCTCTGTTTGCCGTAAGGAAGCTCCGTAGCCAGGCGGTCTGCATCCTTTTCCAGGCCAACGAACTTCAGGAGTTCCATAGCTTCCTCTCTTGCTTCCCTTTCTTCCTTTTTCTGGGAAGAAGTGCGGAGGAAGCTGGCGAGAAGCCCCGATTTCAAGCGGTCATGATGGCCGACGAGAATATTTTCTACCACCGTCATACCGGAGAACAGACGGATATTCTGGAATGTACGGGCAATGCCCATGTTGATGATCTGGTACGGTTTCTTCCCTTCGATAGACTGGCCGTCAAAGAGGATATCTCCTTCGGTCACCTGGTACACACCGGTAATCAGGTTGAAAATGGTGGTCTTGCCGGCACCGTTCGGTCCGATGACCCCGAAGATTTCTCCCTTTTCCACGGAGAAGGACATATTGGAAACAGCGGTGAGGCCGCCGAACTGTTTCACCACGTTTTTCATTTCGAGAAGCATTACTGGTTTCCTCCTTCCGCAGGAGCTTTCTGCTTTTTGCTGAATTTACGGGAAATCCATTTCATAGCATCGTAGGAGAGAATGCCATCCGGACGGAATGCCATAAGTGCTACCAACATAAGGCCATAGATCATATCTCTGTATTCAGCCATGGCACGAAGAGATTCCGGAATGATGGTAAGCACTGCCGCACCGAGGATAGAGCCCCAAAGTACGTTGCTGCCGCCGAATACGGTGTAAACCAGAATGTCCACCACTTTGCCCCAGGAGAAATCGGTGGGGCTGATGAAGAAGGTGGCATGGGCATAAAGAGCACCTGCCATACCGGCAAAGAAAGCACTGAAGAGGAATGCGGTCATCTTATAGGCTACCACGTTGATACCGGTGAGGGATGCAGCGTATTCATCGGCTTTGATAGCCGCCCAGGCACGGCCGATGCGGGAATGTTCGAGGCGGTACCAGAAGAAGACAATGGCTGCCACGATGATGAGAAGTACAATGTTCATAACCAGCTGGCCACCGGTCTGGGAATCAATTTCCAAAGCGTCCAAAAGGCCAATGTCACTGGCATAGTCAGCAAGGACGCTGGCCATGGAAGGAATGCCGGAGAAGCCCAGTGCACCGTGGGTGATATCCAGGTTCAATGCAATGACCCGGACCACTTCGCCAAAGCCCATGGTGGCAATGGCCAGATACAGACCTTTGAGTCGAATGGTCGGAATACCGATAATTAATGCAATCAGTGTGGCAAAGAGCCCACCAAGGATAATGCCCACAGGCATAGGCACGCCGTAGGAAGTAGTCACAATAGCGGATGTGTAAGCCCCGAGACTCATGAAACCTGCATTGCCCAGGGAAAGAATACCAGTGCACACGGTCATATACACCGTGAGAGCCAGGATAATATTAATGCATACAAAGGTGAAAACCTGCAGGAAGTAGCCATTTAACAGTTCGTCCATTACGGTCTGCCTCCTTTCCCAGCCTTGGAGAACAAGCCTTCAGGGCGAATAAAGAGAATCAGGATGATAATGCCGAATGCTACAGCATCACGGTAGGTGGAGGATCCGTAGGCCACGGCAAATACTTCCGCAATGCCCAGGATGAAGCCGCCGGCCATGGCGCCTTCCACGTTGCCCAGGCCCCCCATGATGAGGACTGCCAGACCCTTGAGGCCCATGGATGTACCCATGGTCGGTTCGATGGCGTTGAAAGACAGGCCGATGAGCACGCCGGCAGCAGCGCCCAGGGCGGAAGCCAGCATAACGGTGAATGTGATGATACGGCTTGTATTGATACCGAGGAGTCCTGCGGTTTCTGCATTTTCAGAGGTAGCTCTTACGGCTTTGCCGATTTTCGTCTTGTTCAGCATGACCGTGAGGAGAGCCATGAGAACGACAGCGGTGCCCAGGGAAATAATCTGGATACCGGAAATTTTAAAGATGCCGAAGTCCATGAGACCATTCCCGAAGGTAGCCGGGAAAGAACGGGTCTGCGGGCCCCACACCATAAGTGCCACACTTTCGAGGAATGTGGACACGCCGATGGTACTGATGAGTGGTGCCAGATGGGTAACTTTGCGGCGGCGGAGCGGACGGAGTGCAAAGATTTCCAGTCCATACCCTAAAACCGCACCGCCAATCATGGCGCCGATGAGTGCCGGGAAAATTCCGAATCCCGCTTCCGTTACGAGGAGCAGGCCGATGTAAGCGCCGATCATGAAGATGCCGCCATGTGCCATGTTGACGATGTTCAATACGCCGAATACCAGCGTATAGCCGATGGCAATGACCGCATAGGCGCTTCCCAGCGTTAAACCGTTGACAAGCTGTTGAAAAAACACGATCTTCAATCCCCTTTCCAAAATGTGAAGGCCCTTGCCTTCATTTCTACCTGAAAGAACAAATGGTATTAAAAACGCCCCTGCTGCAATCTGGCGTCATTGCAGCAGGGGCGAAATGGATTCGCGGTACCACCCTGTATTTATCACTCATAGAACGGAGAGTACACCGGAAGGCCCATAAGAAAAGCCCCTATTTCCTTTCGGAAATAGGGGCGACATGCGCGGTACCACCCTACATTATACTCTGGTGTTCATCAATCCGTAACGTGGATAGGCGCCTTCGTTTACTACGTTCAACGGAGGGGCTCACAGGTGATAGTCAATAATGGAATGTACCGGCTTGCACCATCCGCCGGCTCTCTATGCCATGGACCAATATATCCCTTGTCCCGATCATCGCTTTTTATTGCCCGTAACGCAGGCTGCGTCAGAAGCTACTTGATTCACTCCCAAAACTCCCGGGTGAGCTTGCATCCTCTTCCGTACCGGCTTACACCTGCCGCCGGCTCTCTGAAACTTTCTGCCGGATGCTTATCCCGATCCTTGCCATTCGTTCTTTCGTTATGGTTGATATTATACAGCCTCCATGAAAAAAGTCAATAGAAAGTTGGAAATAATTTTGTAAATATGTGGATGGCTGACTCTTTCCTCATACGTATGGCTGGGGCTAAGGGTGGTAGGGCAGGCAACGCTTTGCTGGCCCGACCAGGTTGTGGCTGCAGACCAAGGCTGACACCTTGTCGCACAGGGCATGAGGTAAATTCGCCGCCTTCAGCTGCTATTCAACCTTATGCCCCCGCTTTTTGCAGGGCAGCCGCCTTACAAAAAGCCACAACCCGGTGAACGAGCGCAGCGATGTTCACCCACCACCCTTAGCCCCATTCACAGGATTGGCCGTCCCATCACAACAATATTACCTCAGCTCCCCAGCTGGTTCTCACCGAAATCCAGCAGTGTCTCATTGATCTCATATATATCATAAATTCCATGCTCCATGTACCATCGGACGATCATATCCATTTCCCTGCTCCGGGACAGGCTGTAACCGGCACTTTCCAGCAGCTCTTCCGTCTCCTCCACGTCCAGGTGGAGGGCCACGGCCAGGGCAAGAATGGTCTTCTTCTTCGGCGTATAGTCCACCCGGGTGCGGATTTTGGAAAAGAGGCGGCGGTCAATATTGGCTTCCTTATACACCTCAGCGTCCGTCTTCCCCTCCGCGTCGATGTAGTGAAAAAGGACCTTTTGAAAGGGGTCTTCCAGCTGGAGCGCAAATCCCTTCGCCGGCCCCCTGACCGGTGGTGCGCCCATAGGCTCCGGCGCCATATCGGCCAGCATCAGTGACGCCTCTTCCTTCATCCCGGCGCCGCAGTTCCACTCCAGGAATGACCGGATAGCCTCGGTGATCCTGGTCCTTTTCTTCTGGCCGAAAAGAACGAGAGTCACTTTCATATCCCTTTTCGCCAGGAAATCAAAGATTGCTTTTTTGGCAACAGCTTCTGCCACTGCCTTCGGACACCCGTAAATACCGCTGGAAATGAGGGGAAAAGCAATGCTTTTGGCCTTTAATTTCTCTGCCAGGAAAAGACTCTCCTCATAACAGCGGTAAAGAAGTTCCTTTTCCCCCTCTTTCCCCTTCCACACCGGGCCCGCCGTGTGGATGACATACCGGGCAGGAAGGTCAAAGGCCGGAGTCGCCACAGCTTCCCCGGTCTGAATGGGCGAAAGCTTCCGGCAGGCCTCTTCCATTTTCTCCCTGCCCGCTTTCTCAAAAATAGCCCCGCATACACCGCCGCCCCTGCGGAGGGACGTATTGGCTGCATTCACGATGACGTCGGCCTTTATGGTGGTTATGTCTTTGTGGGATAGGTAAAATGGCATAGTCCCACCTCCTTGATTCTATTATACCTGAGATGAAAGGGAATATGGCTAATCGAGTAAATGGGGCTAAGGGTTATGAGTCAGGCGTCGCTTCGCCAGCCCGACCGGTGCGCAGCGAACTGCATTCGTAGGGAGCCGCGTCTGCGAACTATACCTAATAATACCCATGCCAGCCTGATG
>NZ_UQKJ01000119.1 GCF_900541605.1 uncultured Dialister sp.
AGCGATGCCAACCCACAACCCTTACGCCCCATTCACCCCGTTTGGGCCGCTCGCCAGCCACAGATCCCATCAGCTCGACAAACCGCAATTGGAACGTCAAAAAGCCGGGGAAAATGATTGACTCATTTTCCCCGGCTTTTATTGTCATTTCAACGGATGACAGTCAGATTACATCATACCGCCCTGGGGCATAGGAGGCATAGCCGGTTTTTCTTCCGGAATATCGCCTACCACAGCTTCCGTGGTAAGAACAAGGGCAGCGATAGAAGCTGCATTCTGCAGTGCGCTTCTGGTTACCTTTGCCGGATCTACGATGCCAGCTTCCAGCATGTTTTCATATTTGTTTTCAGCTGCATTGTAGCCGATGCCTTCGCCTGCTTCTTTGACCTTTTCAGCTACGATGGCGCCTTCAATACCTGCATTGTCAGCAATCTGGCGGACAGGAGCTTCGATAGCGTGACGGACGAGGTTAACGCCGGTCTTTACGTCCCCTTCTGCCTTAATGGAATCCAGGCTGCTCTGGATGTCGAGGAATGTGGTGCCGCCGCCGGCAACGATACCTTCTTCAACAGCAGCGCGGGTAGCATTCAGGGCATCTTCGATACGGAGTCTCTTATCTTTCATTTCTACTTCCGTTGCAGCGCCGACTTCGATGACTGCTACGCCGCCGCTCATCTTAGCGAGACGTTCCTGCAGTTTATCTTTATCGAACTGGGAAACCGCTTCTTTGTACTGTTCGCGGATCTGTTCTACTCTGTGTTTAATAGCATCCTTATCACCAGCGCCGCCTACAATGGTGGTGTTATCCTTTGTGATGCGGACCTGATGGCAGGTGCCGAGGTCATCCAGGGTAGCGCTCTGGAGGTTACGGCCCATGTCTTCAGAAATTACATGGCCACCGGTGAGGATAGCGATATCTTCCAGCATAGCCTTACGGCGATCGCCGAATCCCGGAGCTTTGACAGCAGCGCATTTCAGTGTGCCACGGAGCCTGTTCACAACGAGGGTTGCCAGTGCTTCGCCTTCCACATCTTCAGCGATAATCAGCAGTTCTTTGCCGGAACGGGCTACCTGTTCGAGGAGCTGCAGCATATCCTGGAGCATATTGATTTTCTTGTCCGTAATGAGGATGTATGGATTATCCATGACGCATTCCATCTTATCCGGATCCGTTACCATGTAAGGGGAAAGGTAGCCGCGGTCAAACTGCATGCCTTCTACCACTTTCAGGCTGGTGCCGAGGGTCTTGGAGTCTTCAACGGTGATAACGCCATCGTTGCCTACCTTTTCCATAGCGTCAGCAATGAGTCCGCCAATGGTCTTATCTGCGGAAGAAATGGAAGCAACCTGGGCGATAGCTTCTTTCGTCTTAACAGGAACAGCTCTCTTTTTGATTTCATCTACGAGAACTTTTACGGCTTCTTCAATGCCTTTTTTCAGGACCATGGGGTTTGCACCGGCTGCTACGTTTCTCATGCCCTCATGAATCATGGACTGGGCAAGAAGGGTAGCGGTGGTGGTACCATCGCCGGCTACATCATTGGTCTTGGTAGCTACTTCTTTAACGAGCTGGGCGCCCATATTTTCAAAGGGATCTTTCAGTTCGATTTCACGGGCAATGGAAACACCATCATTGACAATGTTCGGTGCGCCGAACTTCTTATCGAGAACTACGTTGCGGCCTTTCGGTCCCAGGGTAATCTTTACTGCATTAGCCAGCTGGTCCACGCCTCTCAGCAGGGCAGCACGGGCTTCTTCATTATAAAGTACTTTTTTAGCCATTTATGTCACTCCTATACGAACGAAATGTAAAAATTAAAGAATAGCGAGAATATCTCTTTCAGAGAGAAGCAGGTACTTTTCTCCGTTTTCATCAATATCTACACCGGAATATTTAGCAAAAAGCACATGGTCTCCTACCTTTACTTCAAAAGGAAGGCGGGTGCCGTTGTCCAGGACTTTGCCGGAACCTACTGCAAGTACAGTGCCTTTCTGGGATTTTTTCTGAGCTGTATCCGGGAGCAGGATGCCGCCGGCGGTTTTAGTTTCTTCTTCATCAACTTTAACAAGAACACGATCTGCCAATGGTTTTAACATGTCTATTCCTCCTTTGACTATTAGCACTCACTCGCATCGAGTGCTAACTTACTTTTCTATAATACATAACTTTTCTGAGAAATGCAAGGGGGTAAAAATAAAAACAGGAAAATATTTATGAAAGACAGCCGGCGGCAGGGCATGGAAGTTACAAGAAAGGCAGGTGCAGGGATAACAGCGGACGCAAAAAAAGACTGGCCTGAAAGGGTTCTTCTTTTATTTCTCCATCAAAAAAGGACTGTGAATGTTCACAGTCCCTCTTCTTATCGTTCCTGTTTGACTCCTTCTCCGATGATACGGACGTCCAGAGGCACATGGATATGGAAAGTATCCATGATCCTTTTCTGCACTTCATGAAGCACTTCCAGTACTTCTTTGCAGGAAGCATGTCCATTATTCACCACAAAATCAGGATGTTTTGTAGAAACCTGGGCATCTCCGATGGAGAATCCGATCAGGCCGCATTCTTTAATCATGGGGCCCACATGATATCCCGGTGGACGAAGGTACATGGTTCCGGCACTTCTCTTCTCCAAAGGCTGCTTCGTCCGTCTGGAAATCTGGTGTTCCGTCATGTTCCTCTTGATTTCATCAGCATTCCCCGGAGCCAGATGGAGCTTCGCCCCCACGATGATATCTCCGTTATGCATGAAAATGCTGTCACTGTCACCATAGTGGAGATCATCCCAGCCATAGGTTTTCTCTTCTTTCCCGTCACCGGTAATGGTGTAGACTTCTTCCACCACATTTTTCATCTGGCTGCCATAACCATTGGCATTCATGAAAACTGCCCCGCAGAGGGTCCCCGGAATACCTACAGCCCATTCAAACCCCTTCAGGCTGTTCTTTTCGGCAAACCGTGATACTGTACCGGTACCTGCTCCGCCGTGGACAGTAATCCAAGTATCCCGGCATTCCATTTCCGGCTTCAGCCGGTTTGTGCAAAGCGTAATACCCCGGATTCCCAGATCCGAAACGAGAAGGTTGGAACCGCCGCCGATAAAAGTCACCGGGATTCCCTCATCATGGGCTTTGGAAAGAAGAGCCTTCAGCTCTTCCTTTGTCTGAGGTGTTGCAAAGCAGTCTGCCGGCCCGCCAATACCATAGGTGGTATGCCGGCTCATGGGTTCATCCAGCTTGTACTGCCGTTCATTTAAAATTCCATCAAGAAATGCTTTCCAGTCTGTCATTGTTTATCCAATTCCAATACATCCATACCCTGCGCCATTGCATCAGATACGATCTTCTGCAAATCCGCAGCTACCTGATTCCAGCGGATAAATGCCTGGAGATACTCCTGGGCATTGCTGTTATTGCTGACAAGAACTGCCAGTTCCTGGAGGTGCTTGTATCCATCTTCATCTTCCTTCTGGCCTGCCAGCTTTGCATAGTCTGCTTTCATCTGGGCCATGATGTATTCCTTGACCATTTTTTTGCTTCATCATCGCCCTTGATTTTTTCAGCAGCTGCCGTAAGGCGTTTCATTTCATCACTTTCTTTGATGGCCCTTGCCAGGTCATAGGCTGCATCATAGGTATTCATGAGTGTCCTTACCTCCTTTAAATAACCGGCCGCTTTCTTTCAAAAGATGGGGAAAGCCGGTCTGTCTCAGTGCTTCCAATGCCACAATAGCTACAGCATTGGACAGATTGAGAGACCTTGCCTCTTCAATCATAGGAATCCGGATACAGTCTTCCTTATGGGAAAGAAGCATGTCCTCCGGCAGGCCCTTTGTTTCTTTGCCAAAAACAAGTACATCATCCTCATGGAAGGATACTTCTGTATAGGATTTCACTGCTTTTGTCGTATTATAGTAGAAATGATGGCCCTGCAGCATTTTTTCCACGGACTCGAAATTCGGATGCACATGAACCTCCAACAGGTCCCAGTAATCGAGGCCCGCCCTTTTCAGATGTTTATCATCGATGGAAAAGCCCAGCGGTTCCACCAGGTGAAGCGTCAGATGCTCCGCCGCACACAGGCGGGATATATTGCCTGTATTTCCCGGTATCTCCGGTTCTACTAAAACGATATGCATAGTCACGCCCCTGCCAGAAAATCAGAAATAGCTGCCATACCTGTCCCGATAACGGTCAGTCTGTTCCCGTCCTTCATAAAATTTAAAGGTCTTTGGTTTCTGTCCGTCATAGGATATCTGATAAATCGGTCCGGCCTTCATCCCATTTACGGGGATACGGTAAATATTATCATGAAATCCATCGCCTTTTTGGGGTACAGGAAGGCCCGTAGCCTCCAGGCCCTCATTAAACGTAAAAGCCGGTTTATATCCGGGAGACAGGAAATCTGATGGCAGGAGTTCCTCCTTTGTCAGGGGATCTGCCATTTCTACTTCCACCGTCAATTCATCCACTACAAAGACGTTCCGTATTTTATTGGCCGAAACAGGAATCACCATTCCTAAAGATAAGAGTACTGCCGGAATGACATATTTATATTTCATAGGTTCCTCGCTTATAAAATAATAAAACCTGCCCTCTCCCCGCACTTTATTATTCTAACACATTTATGCCGCTAGAAACATAGCAGTTTCCATGGAATATGAGTTCCTTCACCGACCCATGACTCCGCCCCGGTTCGGCGAAGGAGCTCAGCGTTTTCCCAATAAAAAACTGCAGCTTCCGCTGCAGTTTTTTATTATTATTTTCTTTCCTTAATTCTGGCTGCTTTGCCGGACAGGCCACGCAGATAGAACAGTTTAGCACGACGAACAATGCCGCGGCGCTTCACTTCGATCTTTTCCAGACGGGGAGAATGAACCAGGAATGTTCTTTCCACGCCTACGCCGTAGGAAATACGACGAACGGTGAAAGTTTCTCTCACGCCTGCATTCTTTCTGGCAATGACGATACCTTCAAATACCTGTACACGTTCAGTCTTGCCTTCGACAACCTTTACGTGAACTCTTACGGTATCCCCGGGACGGAATTCAGGAATGTCTTTTCTGAGCTGTTCATTTTCCAGTGTTTCAATAATATTCACGATCTTTTCCTCCTTCTCACAAGACATTCATGCCGATCGCTTTTGGCAGAGGACTGTCCAGACTAACAGTAGCATTGTATCATAAGTCTTTCCTGTTTGCAACAAAAAAGAACCGGATACGGTGATGCTGAATGCTTGACTATTATACTATATGAGAAAAGAAAATGCCAGTGGAATTCAAAAGATATTTCTGACCTGCCCGTTGCAGAGGCATCCATTCAAATTGCGGGTTGACGAGCTGATGTGTTCGGCGCTGATGGGTAGAGTCATTCGCATGTAGCTTCTAGCTACTAGCGGCTAGCTGCCAGGAAAGCTGATTCGCCTGCGGCGCTACCCACCCGATATTTCCGTCAGTCATTCGTTCCGTAGGCTGGCCATCTTTCCTGGAAGCCAGGAGCTAGGGAAGCGCTGATTAATTCGCAGAGTCAGATTTCATAAGAATTTTTATGCAC
>NZ_UQKJ01000120.1 GCF_900541605.1 uncultured Dialister sp.
GCAGCTAGAAGCCCCCGCACGAATGACTCTATCCGTAAGCATCGCCCTAACAGCTTGATAAACTGAAATATCGCCAGAAGCCGTCAAAATATAAACTCGCGGCGCGTCCAAACTTTGTGCGCCACACCCACGAGGGGAAAGCGACTCACAGGATGCTCAGTCGCTGCCGCTCCCTGCGCTCCTGTTCGTTGCGCACCACCCCTTCGGGCGAAGCCCGTTACCCTTGTGCCGTCCGAATACAAAAAGGAAGGCGCCCTGATGTGCAGTATAGGCACCAACTTATTCGGACCCGGAGGTCCTCTGCAGGACGCTCCGCCTTGCCGAAGGCATTCCCCTTGCGCCACCTCTATGCCCGAAGCAAAACCCTCTTGCTTTTCTCTATTCTCTCTATTACCATGTAACCATATCCATATATAAATAGTATTGCTTCTAAAGGAGGGGCATTATGGCACAGACTAAGAGAGAACTCGTTAAGGCAGCTCTTGACTGCAGACCGGTAGATCGAGTACCGGTAGGTTTCTGGCATCATTTTCTGGCAGATCAGAGACACGCAGATGCACTGGCCGATCATTCCGCCTGGGTGGATAATCTGGCGGGGCATGACAGATTTTATCATTCCTGGCATCCGGATTTCGTGAAAATCATGACGGATGGATTTTTCCTCTATCCCCATGAACAGCTGCACGACCTGAAGTCCATCAGGGATGCGGAAAATATTAAGCCTCTGGGCCGGGATTCGGAATGGGTGCAGAAGTAGGTGGAACTCTGCGGCATCCTGACGGAACGGTATGGGAAAGAGGTCATGGTCTTCTACAACCTCTTTGCCCCCACTCGGTGCATCGAATTCCAGCAGACCGGCAGCAATGCAAAGACGGTCATCACCGATTTCATGAAAGAGGATCCGGAGGCCCTGAAGGAAGTGATGGCGGTGCTGACGGAGGATATCGCCACCCTGGCGAAGGCGGTCATCACCGATGGCCACGCTGACGGCATTTACCTGTCTGTCCAGAATATTCCCCATCCCGCCATGACGAAGGAAAAGTATGCGGAATTCATCACGCCCTCGGAGGTGGCGGTGCTGGAGGCCGCCAATTCGGTGTCCGACTACAACCTCCTCCACATCTGCGGCTACATGGGTTGCCACAATGACCTCACCTGGTACAAGGACTATCCTTTCAAGGCGGTGAACTGGGCCGTGGCCTTCGAAGGGGTGCCCCTGGAAAAGGGAGAGGAAATCTTTGACCACCGCTGCGTCATCGGCGGTTTTGACAACAACCCGGAAGGGGTACTCTATTCTGGTACAAAGGAAGAAGTGCAGGCAGAAACGAGACGGCTTCTGGACCATGCCGGAACAATGGGCGTCATCCTCGGCGCAGACTGCACGGTGCCCAAGGACATCGACTCGGAACGGTTCAACTGGGTTCGTGATGCCGCTGCCGGGTATGGTAAGAAGTGAAATATCTAAAAATAAGTTGACATATAAAAGAGGTTTAGAAAATAATTTTCTAAACCTCTTTTATATGTCAAGAATTTACATAAAACTTACAAAATAGACGGAAACTATACTTTTTTACAGTTCTGCATTTTACATCCATCCCGTAGACTAGAATCATCGAAACAAAAAGAATAAATCATCATTCGTTTCAAGGGAGGATTAACATGAATCTTAAAAAGTGGATGGCTCTGGCTCTTTCTTCTGCAGCACTCGTAGCAGCAGCAGGCTGCGGTGGCAATTCGGCTCCGGCAAAAAGCGGTGCCGCTTCCGGCGCAAAGGTATCCGGCCAGGTAACCGTTTCCGGTTCATCCGCACTGCTTCCGCTGGCTAAAGATGCGGCAGCTAAGTTCAAAACAAAGAATCCGGATGTTTCTATTACCCTGAACGCCGGCGGTTCCGGCACAGGCCTGAAACAGGTTGCTGAAGGCTCCGTCAACATCGGCAACTCCGATGTGGCAGCTGAAACAAAGCTCCCCGCTGACAAGGCAAAGGGCCTCGTAGACCACAAGGTCTGCACCATGACCGTAGCAACCATTGTGAATAAGGACATTGCAGAAAAGGTTAAGAGCCTTACTTCCCAGCAGCTGCAGGATATCTTCACTGCAAAGACCACAAACTGGAAAGACGTTGGCGGCCCCGATGAACCAATCGTTCTCGTAACCAGACCGACCACATCCGGCACCCGTGCTCTCTTCACCGAACTGGCACTGGCCGGCAAGGAAGAAGCTTCCAACAAGTCCCTTGAAACCGATGATAGCGGCACACTGATCCAGAGCGTTGCTCAGACCAAAGGCGCTATCGGTTATGTAGCACTTCCTTACCTCGTCAATAACAAAGACGTGGCAGCAGTTGCTATCGATGGAGTAGAACCGACACTGGAAAATACCTACAACGGCAAGTACAAAGTATGGGGCTATGAACACATGTACACCAAGGGTGAAGCTACCGGCGCTGTCAAAGCTTACCTGGACTATGTTCTCTCCGATGAATACGGCGTAGAAATCGAAAAACAGGGCTACGGCGTATCCTCCAAGATGAAGACAAAATAATCGTAGTTGATAATAATAAAACGATACAGACATTTTGCGGGAAAAGCGGCCGTATGAAAGTGCGGCTGCCTTTCCCGTCTTTAAAAAAAGGAGAAATGAATGGAAAGCAATACGCGCCAGCAGCATATGTTCCGGCGTGAAATTCTGGGTAAAAGCGTATCCACCATATGCGGCCTGTTTCTGATTGTCCTCACCATTGCCATCGGCTGCTTCCTTCTGGCAAAGGGCATGCTTACGTTTACGGAATTCCATCACAGCATTGGAGAATTCCTCTTTTCCTCGACCTGGAAGCCTTCTGATACCGATGTGGGAGGCGGCAAGGTAGGGGCGGCCATCTTCATTTACGGCTCCATCCTCACCTGTTTCCTGACTCTTGTCATTGCCATTCCCTTCAGCCTGTCCACAGCGGTATTCATGACACAGATTTCGCCGAAGATCGGAGAGAAGATCATCCGTCCGGCTGTAGAAATTTTCGTCGGCATTCCTTCCGTTGTCTATGGCTGGGTTGGCCTGGTGGTGCTGGTACCGTTCCTGCAGAAGATTTTCAAACTGCCCCACGGGCAGTCCGTGCTGGCGGCGTCCATTGTCCTTTCCGTCATGATTTATCCTACCATTACTTCCGTTTCTGCCGATGCCATCCGGAGCGTGAATAAGAAGTACATTGAAGGGGCCTACGGACTGGGCTCCACCCGGTGGCAGATGATTTATAAAGTACTCCTTCCGGCAGCGCTGCCGGGCATTCTTACGGCTATCGTCCTTGGCTTGGCCCGTGCCTTCGGGGAAGCATTGGCTGTATCCATGGTCATCGGCAAGATGAAAGCATTCCCCACAAGCCTCCTGGCTCCGACGAACAGTCTTACCGCAGCCATTGCTTCTGATATGGGCGGCGCCATGGATGGCGGGGAACTGAATTCCGCCCTGTGGACCATGGCTCTCCTGCTCTTCATTATTTCCCTGATCTTTATCCTGATTATCCATCTGATTGCAGCAAGAAAGGAGTCCCTGGCATGACTGTTCAGTCCGCAAACCCGACCGGCCATGGCGCTTCTGATCTCCGTCTCATCGACGGAGGGCTGAAGAGGGCCCGCTTTGCCGATCATGTGGCCACATTTTTCTTCTATTTCATTTCCGCCGCTTTCGTGCTTCTCCTCATTGCCTTTACACTTTACGTGGTATGGGGCGGCGTGAAAGCTTTTAAGCCTGAAATCTTTTCCTTCGGACCGGAGGGCATTGGAAACCAGTTCTTCAACACGGTTTACCTGGTGGTCCTTTCCCTCATTATTTCTGTCCCCATCGGCGTCATGGCCGGTGTGTACATGGCGGAATATGCACCGCCCGGAAGAGTGACAAACAGTCTCCGCATCGCCATCGAGACCCTGTCTTCCCTTCCTTCCATCGTGGTCGGCCTTTTCGGCTACCTGGTGTTTATCATCATGGTTCACAGCCAGTGGAACCTGTTCTCCGGCGCCATGGCGGTATCGGTGCTGTCCCTGCCGCTCATCACTTCCACCACCTACGATGCGTTCAAAGCGCTTCCCAGCGGGTATAAGGAAGGCAGTCTGGCCCTGGGAGCCACCCATTTCGAAACCATCTGGCACGTTATGCTTCCCGCTACGGTGGGACCCATCGTGACCGGCGTCATCCTGGCTGCAGGGAGAGGCTTCGGCGAAGCCGCCGCTCTTCTGTACACTGCCGGTATGAGTACTGATATTAACTGGAACGTATGGGATATCACATCCCCTACCTGTCCACTGAATCCATTCCGCCCCGGCGAGACCCTTTCCCTCCAGGTCTGGGCAGCCCGCACGGAAGGCCTTGGCCCCAGCGCTGTAGATACAGCCGCTGCTGCTTCCGCCGTATTGATGATTATGGTCCTGGTTTTCAGTATCGGAGCCAGACTCGTGAGCCGTTATATTTCTAAGAAGACTGAAGGAGAAAATTCATGATGACAAATAATAATTCCATGGCCGTCCAGGCCTCCGCCCAGGCACCGTCCATTTCCGTTTATTCCAATATTATTTTTGACTGCAAGGGACTGGACCTTTACTACGGCGCTTTCCAGGCGCTGAAGAAGATTTCCATGCGCATTGAAAAGAACCAGATCACCGCCCTCATCGGACCTTCCGGCTGCGGCAAATCCACATTCCTCCGCACCCTGAACCGCATGAATGACCTGGTTCCCGGCTGCCGTGTAGAAGGCCAGGTCCTTCTCTCCGGCGTCGATATTTATAAGGAAATCGACCCCATCGTCCTTCGCCGTCATGTGGGCATGGTATTCCAGCAGCCGAACCCCTTTCCGAAGAGCATTTACGATAACGTAGCTTACGGTCCCCGGCTGAAGGGCATCACGAAAAAGAGCGACCTCGATGAAATCGTAGAAAGAAGCCTGAAACAGGCAGCCATCTGGGACGAACTGAAAGATCGTCTCCACAAGTCCGCCCTCGGCCTTTCCGGCGGCCAGCAGCAGCGGCTCTGCATCGCCAGAGCCCTGGCTGTAGAACCGGAAGTGCTCCTTATGGATGAAGCAACCTCCGCCTTGGACCCCATTTCCACAGCCCACATCGAAGAACTGGCTGTGAAACTGAAGGAAGATTACACGGTGGTCATGGTTACCCACAACATGCAGCAGGTCCAGCGTATTGCCGATAAGACCGCTTTCTTCTACCTCGGCGAAATGGTGGAATACGGCGATACACAGCAGATTTTCGAAAACCCGAAGAAGGAAAGAACCATCCGTTACGTATCCGGCAATTTCGGCTGATACGATGACAGAATATGATACAATTGAATCAGATATGACTATTGCGATTTGACGAGCTGATGTGGTTCGTGGCTGGCCGGCGGGCTGCTCGGATGGATGGGGCATAAGGGTTGTGGGTCGGGCGCCGCTTCGCTGGCCCGACCGGGTTGTGGCTTTGGGAAGGCTGACGCCTTCCCAAAGCGGGGGCGTAAGGTGGATC
>NZ_UQKJ01000121.1 GCF_900541605.1 uncultured Dialister sp.
GCTAAAGCTTTATTGAACCCCCGGTCCAACCGGGGGTTTTCTTTTTACAAAAAGGCGGCGCATTATGTTATGCGCCGCCAATACCGCCTGGCCATCAGCCCTGTCCGCAGAGCTGCTTTCCTATCCTTCCAGCCCGAATGCCTTCTCCCAGATGGCCTTATATTTCCGGAAGAGAGTCATAGCCTCTTCTTCATTCTTTCCTTTCAGTGAGTAATAGAATTTGATTTTCGGCTCCGTGCCGCTGGGGCGGATAGCCATCCAACCTTCCCCTTTCAGGTAGAACTTCAGTACATTTTCCCGAGGCAGGTCCCCCACCCCTTTTTCAAAGTCCACGGTTTCCGTAACAGGGGGGAAGAGTTTCTTCACATCCAAAGCTCTTGCCTGCTCCATGATGGACCGGATCTTTTCCTGCCCCTCAAGACCTTTCAGGGTGTAGGAAACGCTCCTGTCGTAATAATACCCATACCGTTCGTAAAGTTTTTCCAGTACGTCAATGAGGGTAAGTCCCTTTTCTTTAAAGTAAGCTGCCATTTCACAGATAGCCATGGCCGATACCACGGCATCCTTGTCCTGGGCATGGGTGCCAATGAGGTATCCGTAGCTTTCTTCATAGCCGAAGACGAAATCATGGGTGCTGTCCTGTTTCCACCGGCTGATTTTTTCACCGATGTACTTGAATCCGGTCAGCACTTCCACCACCTGCACATGGAAATCCCGGGCCACGTCGCCGCCCAGTTCACCGGTAACTACGGTTTTTACCATGGTAGAAGCAGGGGTGAGTTTTTCTTTTCTGGTAGTAAACAGGAAATAAGCCAGAAGAGCGCCCATCTGGTTTCCGGTGATCAGTTCAAAATGGTCTCCCCTGCGGGCAGCCGCGCCGATGCGGTCGCTGTCCGGATCTGTACCGATCACGATGTCTGCCCCTTCTTTTTCTCCCAGTTCGATGCCCAGCGTAAGGGCTTCCTTATTTTCCGGATTTGGGGATTTGACGGTGGGGAAATCGCCATCCGGCAGTTCCTGTTCCTTTACCACCTTCACATCACGGAAGCCGGCTTTTTCAAGAATGCGCCGTACCGGCCTGTTTCCACTTCCATGAAGCGGTGTATAGACCACCGAAAGGGGCGGCGGATTTCCTTTGTACCAGGACTGTCGAAAAGCGGCATCAAGGAAAAGGTCCACCACGTCCTGGTCCAGCCAGGTAATAAGGCTTTCCTTTCCCTCATCCTCAATATGGGACAGATCCTTGACCGCTTCCACGTAAGTCGTGAGCACATCGGCCTTCGCTGGCACCAGCTGCCCTCCGTCCGGTCCATAGACTTTGTAGCCGTTGTACTCCGGCGGATTATGGCTGGCGGTAATGACAATGCCTCCCAGCGCCCGGAAATGCTTCACGGAAAAAGAAAGCACCGGAATCGGTTCCAGCTCCTTGAAAATACGAACCGGTATGCCCGCCGCCGTCAGAACGGAAGCTGCTTCTACCGCAAACTCCCGGGAGTGGTTCCGGGAATCGTAGGCAATGACGACGCCCCTATCCAGTTCCGCCGGAAAGGTATGGTGAAGGTAATCCGCAAACCCCTTCGATGCCCGGGCCACAGTGTATCGGTTCATCCGATTTGTACCGGCTCCCATGATTCCCCGGAGTCCGGCTGCCCCGAATTCCAGGTCTTTGTAAAAGCGGTCTTCTATATCCTTTTCATTATGGAGAGAAAGGAGCTCTTCCTTCGTTTTGTCATCGGCCCAGGAGAGCCAGTTTTCATAGTTCTCTTTATATCCCATTTCGCACCTCTTCTATGTTTAATCTGTTTCTTTATTATATCAGTTTATAAAGAGGAAGGTAGTGGAAAATAGGGGAAGGGAAACGGCTTCAGCGAAGTGACTGAAAAAGTAAAGAGACTAAGGGAAGCGCCGCAGGCCTGGCATCCATATTCCTTCTTTAAGTCCAGGCGGCAGCCTTAGCCCTGGCCGTCAGACCGTAGCCATCCCCGGCCGAAGCCCCTGCCCATTTCTCCAATAAAAAACAGCAGGAGCCTATTCACTCCTGCTGCCACAAGCCCAATTATCTTACGCTCTTCACCTTGAGCCGCCGTTCCAGCACCCGGAGGCACATGGATACGAAGAAGGTCATGATGAAGTAGTACAGTGCCACGATAACCAGCGGCGGGAATGGCTGGAAGCTGATGCCCTGGATGGTGGTGGCTGTATACATGAGGTCTGCCATGCCGATGACGGAGACCTGGGACGATTCCTTGATAAGGGTGACAAACTCATTGCCGATGACCGGGAGAATATTCCGGATAGCCTGGGGAATGATGATACGTACCATGGATTCCCATTTCGAGAAGCCCAGGGACATGGCCCCTTCCAGCTGGCCCTTCGGAATGGACTCGATACCGGAACGGACGATTTCACATTCGTAGGCCCCGGAATTGATGATGAGTGCCAGGACGCCGGCCGATAGACGTTCGAAGTCCACGCCCAGGATCTGGAAACTGGGGAAATGGATGCCCAGGAACGGGAGTCCGAAGAATACGAGGGAAATCTGTACCAGCACAGGGGTACCGCGGATAACTTCCACGTACACCGCTGCAATGGCCTGGAGAATTTTGATGCCTGAAATCTTCATGAATGCCAGGACAATCCCCAGAAGGAGTCCGAAGAAGCAGGACAGAAGAGAAATAATGATGGTGATTTTCACACCTGACATAAATATGTCATTATATTTCACCGCAGTATCTATAACCATATCCATAGGGTACCATCTCCTTAAATATCCGCATGAAGCAGCCGCTTCAGGAATGTCTGTGTTCTTTCTTCTTTTGGATGGGTAAAGATATCTTCCGGATTTCCTTCTTCCACAATATAGCCTTTATCCATGAAAACCACGTGGCTCGAAACGCTTCTGGCGAACTGCATTTCATGGGTTACCACCACCATGGTCATGCCGGCCAGGGCTACTTCCTTCATGACCGTCAGCACGTCGCCAACCAGTTCCGGATCCAGGGCCGAAGTGGGTTCATCAAAAAGAAGCATCTTCGGCTTCATGGCCAAAGCCCGGGCGATGGCCACACGCTGCTGCTGGCCGCCGGAAAGCTGGCCGGGATAATAGTCCGCCCGTTCCGCCAGTCCCACCCGATCCAGAAGCTCCATGGCCTCTTCCTTTGCCTGGGCCTTTGGCAGCTTCTTGATATGCACCGGCGCATACATCACATTTTCCACCGCCGTAAACATGGGGAACAGGTTAAAGGACTGGAACACCATGCCCACATCCCGGCGGAGCATCTTCACGTCCGTCTTTTCGTTGACCTTCTTCCCCTCAAACCAGAGCTCACCGCCCGTCGGCTTTTCCAGGAGATTCAGGCAGCGGAGGAATGTACTCTTCCCGGATCCCGAAGGTCCGATAATGGTGCACACTTCTCCGTTTTCAATGCTCATGCTGATGTCCTTCAGCACTTCCACCTTGCCAAAGGATTTTTTCAAATGTTTTATTTCGTAAATGATGTCTTTTTTGTCTGCCATAGTTCTCACGTCCTTCTGTTTGACAAGAATTTTAGCATAAATATACAGTTTAGTCAAGAAAAATTGCATAAATTTACATATATTTTGCATATCATGTACTTAGATTGCAACTTCATCCGGATGTTTGGGGCTAAAGGTTCCCGGTGAACTGCGCTTCGCCTGTTCACCGGGTGGTTGGTACTTCGCACCGGGGGCATAAGGTGGACCAGCCGCCAAAGTCGGCGATTCTACCTTACGTCCCCGCTTTCACGCGCAAAGCGGTGTAAAAGCCACAACCCGGTTGGCGAGCGCCAGCGATGCCAACCCACCACCTTTATGAACCATCTATGGGTTCAGCCCAAATCCAATACATACCCACGTCCCTTTTTCACTGGAAATCTCCCGGTCCATTCAGTATAATGAAGTTGAATCATTGCATGATTTTCCAGAATATGCAGATCATATGAAAACGTTTGAAAGGAAGGTATCACTATGCCGCTTGTAGGAACTACGGAAATGTTTAAGAAAGCCTATGAAGGCCATTATGCCATTGGTGCTTTTAACGTAAACAATATGGAAATCATCCAGGGCATCATGGAAGCTGCCAAAGAAGAAGAATCCCCTGTCATTCTCCAGGCTTCGGAAGGTGCCCGGAAATATGCGGGCCAGGAATATATTGTGGGCCTCGTAAAGATCGCGCTCCAGGATTATCCGGAAATCCCGACTGCCCTCCACCTGGATCACGGCTCTTCCTATGAAGTATGCAAAGCCTGCATTGATGGCGGATTTTCCTCTGTCATGTACGATGGCTCCAAGCATCCCTTCGAAGAAAACGTGAAAGTCACAAAGCAGATCGTAGAATACGCCCATGATAAAGGGGTCGTGGTGGAAGCGGAACTGGGCCGCCTCGCCGGCGTGGAAGATATGGTTTCCGTAGATGCCAAGGATGCCATTTTCACCGATCCCGACCAGGCCGCTGAATTCGTAGAACGGACCGGCTGTGACTCTCTGGCCATCGCCATCGGCACCAGCCACG
Organism: uncultured Dialister sp.; assembly: GCF_900541605.1. GTDB lineage: Bacteria > Bacillota > Negativicutes > Veillonellales > Dialisteraceae > Dialister. The sequence continues at coordinate 4,532 of NZ_UQKJ01000121.1, forward strand.
GTGCCTATAAGTACAAAGGAGATCCCTACCTGGACTACGAACGGCTGGAAAAAGTGGGCAAGCTCCTTCCGGGCTACCCCATCGTCCTCCACGGTGCTTCCACGGTTATTCCGGAATTCGTAGAAAAATGCAATAAGTACGGTGGCAAAGTTCTCGGTGCGAAAGGCGTACCGGAAGACATGCTCCGGAAAGCTGCCACCATGGCGGTCTGCAAAATCAATATCGACACCGATATCCGCCTTGCCATGACCAGCGCCATTCGGGAAGCCCTGTACAAGGATCCCTCCAACTTCGATCCCAGAAACTATCTGAAACCTGCCAGAGAAGCAGTCAAACAGATGGTTATGCATAAGATTGAAGCAGTCCTCGGATCAGCCCACACCATCTGATTGAATCTTAACTGAAAAACACCGATTGACCATTTCCTGTGAATAAGTCAATCGGTGTTTTTATTATAGGGTAAATGATGTATATCTGCCCCAACGTATGTATGGGGCTAAAGGTGGTGGGTGAACATCGCTTCGCTCGTTCACCGGGTTGTAGGTGCTTCGCACCGGGAGCATAAGGTTCTATAGCGGCTTCGCCGCTGTTCGTTAGCCTTCTTTTCTGGGAAAGAGGTAGGTTAGCTGAGGGGTGTGCCGCAGGCCGATTCTATGCACCGCCAGCCGCTAAAGAAAAGCCCCTCTTTTTTAAAGGGGGATGTCACGCAGTGACAGAGGGATTCTGATGGGCTCCGCCTTTAGAGTTGTAACACCGTCACAGGCACTTAGCAGAAAGATCTCTCGACTCTTCGTAGCTGTAGCGATTTTTTACTGCGGTACCACTTTGGCGTGTACCACCGCTCGAGATGACGAGTTAAGGGTAGTGCTAGTTAATGCAGTGAAACTGCTGGTCGTTAGCCTCCTTCCTTGGAAGGCGAGGGTCCTGCAGAGGACCCTCGAGCCGGGCCCC
>NZ_UQKJ01000122.1 GCF_900541605.1 uncultured Dialister sp.
AAAAATCCAAGAATGAAATCTGACAACGATTTAATCAGCGCTTCCCTAGAAGCTAACAGCCCCGCCGAAATGGCTCTACCCATAATCATCCCCCGAATCTGAAAAAGTGCCGCCCTCTCCGGTACGGCACTTTCAATTCCTGCGGCGAAGCCGCTGATCTTCTCGATCTCGGTCTCCATCTCGATCTTACTTTTTATTTCCCCGCCAGTTCCATGAACTCTTTTCTCAGTTCTCCGTCCTTTTTGAAGGCGCCGGAGGAGGCGATGGTTCTTGTCCTGGTGCCGGGTTTCTTGATGCCCCGGGCAGTCATGCAGGAGTGCTCTCCTTCGATGTAGACGATGACATCCTCCGATTTCGTCACCAGTTTCATGACGTCCCGGATGTCTGTGCCGATCCGTTCCTGGATCTGGAACCGCTTGGACACCGCATCGGCGATGCGGGCAATCTTGGACAGCCCGATGACCCGGCCATGGGGAATGTATCCCACAGCGGCCTTCATGTTGTACATGAGGGCAATGTGGTGTTCGCAGTGGGAAAAGATGGGAATATCCTTCACCACCACCATGTCATTTTCCGGGGTGGCAAAGGTTTTTTCAAATTCTTTGGCAATGTCTTCATTGGACACGCCGGTATAGGCGAACTGTTCTGCCATCATGTCTGCGAACCGTTTCGGTGTCTCCTGCAGTCCTTCCCGGTTTGGGTCATCCCCCACGGCTTCGATGATGAGCCGGGCTGCCTGTTCCAGTTTTTCCATATCCATAATTAAACGCCTCTCCTGTCAGGGTCCCAGATGATCTTATGGAGCTGCACCTGGACCCGTACTTCCTGCAGCTTGTTATTTCTTACAAAGTCCACCAGTTCCGATGGTTCGATACGCCCCCACACGGGACTCACGAAGAACTGGGGATGATCGGGTCTCTGGAAATCTTTTTCCACGATTTCCTTCATTTCCTCCATGTCCCCGACGGAGCTGACCACGAATTTCAGCACATCCTCCGGGCCCAGGAGTTTGAAGTTATCCCGATTCATATAGGATTTCATGCCGCTTCCGGTGCATTTGAAATCCATGGTATAAAAGACCCCTGCCGGCCGCTCCCGCCACAGGGGAACGGCGCCGTTTGTTTCTATATTGATGTCATAGCCCTCTTCTCCCAGGACTTCACAGAGATGGTGCAGGGGATGGAGCATGGGCTCGCCGCCGGTCAGGGTAATCCGCTTCCAGGGAAATCGGCGGATTTTCTCCAGCAGTGCTTCCTCCGTAAGGGCTTCTTCCGTATCCGCCAGGGACAGGGAATAGGCGGTGTCACAGTAATTGCACCGGAGGTTGCAGCCTGCCAGGCGGACAAAGGTGACCATGAAACCGGTCCTTTTCCCTTCGCCGTCGATGCTGTCAAAAATCTCGGTGATGTGGAACAGGCCGTCATCAAAGGCGTACTTACTTCTCATAGGTCGCCACATTTCCTTCCGTTTCCTGCACAGATACCCGGATGCAGCGGGGAATGTGGTCGCAGATCCACTTGGCCATATTCTCGGCCGTAGGATTCAGGTCTCCCAGCACATCATTGATGAGGTGATGGTCGAACTGATTCACGGTCTCCTTGATTTTACTGAAATCCACCACCATGCCGTTCTTGTCCAGTGTCTCGCTCTGTACGGTGACGGTGATGATCCAATTGTGCCCGTGGAGGTTGGAGCACTTACTTTCATAATCCAGGTGCAGGAAATGGGCACCGGAAATTTCCATTCGTTTCGTTACGGTATACATGGGATAGTCCTTTCGTATATGGTGAGTTAGTGGGTTAGTGGGTTAGTGAATCAGCGGCTTCGCCGCAGGCCGGTCAGCTTCCCTGGTTGCCAGCAGCTAGTGGCTAGAAGCCCCATGCCGGTGACTCTACGCATAAGCATGCCTAAACGCGGGTCCTCAATTCTATTCATTTCAGCGCCGGATCTTTTACTCCGTTGGCGGCGAAGGCGGCGGCCCGGTCGATACAAGTACCGCAGGTGCCGCAGGGTTTGTCTCCCCCTTCATAGCAGCTCCAGGTGAGCTCATAGGGCGTCTTCAGCTTGAGTCCCGTGGCCACTACGCCGGCCTTGTTCATTTCCGCAAAGGGGAATACCAGATGCACCTTGCCGTAGGTACCGATGCGGATCGCATCGCCCATGGCCTTCAGGAATGGTTCGCTGCAGTCGGCATAGGCATCGCCCGCCGCATCGTCTGCATGGGCGCCGATATAAATGTCCACGTCCTCATCTTCAAAGAGGGAAGCCGCCAGGGAAGCGGCGGTGGACAGCATGAGGCCATTCCGGAAAGGTACGTAGGTGGATACCTTCCCTTCCCCGTTTTCCGCGATCTGCTGTGCATAGCTCTCGTGGACAATTTCCCGGGTGGAATTGGCCAGGAGGGAACAGTTGGAATACTGGAAAATCTGGGACAGGTCGAATTCATAGTGCTTCAGGTGGTAGTACTCCGCCACCTTCCGGGCCGCCAGGATTTCTTTCTTGTGTTTCTGGCCATAAAAAATAGAAGCAGTCACAACGTTTTCTGCTCCCAGTCGGTCCACAGCCAGGGATACGCAGGTGGTAGAGTCCACGCCCCCGCTGGATAGTATAATTGCTTTTTTCATCGTTCCTCCTGTTTTTTAGAGTTGGTTAACAGATGACAACTGAGATATATTGCGTTTACCCATTATAGCACCGAAAGGGGAGAATGGGCAAATGGCGGATTCGCCGCGGATTGGCATGCTTACGGAAAAAGTCACTCCTGCGGGGGCTTCTAGCTGTTAGCTGCTGGCTTTTAGGAAAGCTCATCAGCCTACGGCACGAATGACTGATGGAACCATCCGTTGGAAAGCGCCGCAGGCGGATCAGTTTTCCTGGCAGCTAGCCACTAGAAGCTAGTTGCCCCCACACGAATGACTCTATCCACCAGCAGGCCAAACTTCGGCGGAGCCGCGGGATCTCAACTCTCAATTCTATTTTCCTTTCCCCCATTCCCGGAAGAAGGCTTCCGCCGCCCTTCTATACCAGAGGGCCGGATTCTTCATGGATTTCTTTATATCCGCCCCTTCCGCCGCCGGAATGATCCGGTCCGCCCCCAGGGAGAGGAGACTTTCCCAGCCCTCTCCCAGGGAGCCCGAAAGGACAACGCAGGGAACCCCTTTCTTCTTGCAGTGGGCCGCGATCATGCCGGTAATTTTCCCTTCCCCGCTCTGCCTGTCGGTCCGGCCTTCGCCGGTAACCACAAGATCCGCCGTTTTCAGGCGTTCATCGAAATGGGACAGTTCCAGTATCTTTTCCGCGCCGGAAGCCATGGTGCCATGGAGGAAGAGGAGCAGCGCCGCCCCCAGGCCGCCAGCCGCACCGCCGCCGGAAAGATGCTCCACATCCACGCCGAATGTGTCTTCCAGCACCCTCCCGTAATGAACCATACCGGCCTCCAGTTTTTCCACCATAACCGGGTCCGCCCCTTTCTGGGGGCCAAAGGCACGAGCCGCGCCCCGTTCTCCCCAGAGAGGGTTCGTGACATCGCTCAGGATGGTGAGGTCCATATCCTCCACGCCTTCATGGAGGCAGGACAGGTCTATGGTCTCTACCCTTCCCAGAGATGCTCCCTGCCCCGGCAGTTTCCTTCCGTTTCTATCCAGAAACCGGACGCCCAGCGCTTCCATGGCTCCCATGCCCCCATCGCAGGTAGCACTGCCGCCGATGCCGATATAAATATGCCGGTCTCCCCGGGCAAGGGCCCGATCAATCATTTCCCCGGTGCCAAAGGTGGATGTGATGAGGGGATTCCGCTTTTCCTCCGGTACCAGCAGGAGTCCCGAAGCCTCCGCCATTTCCATCACCGCCACATCGCCGGGAAGACGGAGGGACCTGGCCTGTACCGGCCATCCCAGGGGACCGGTCACAGGGTCCACGACCGCTTTCCCTCCCGCAGCAGCCGCCATGGCCTCCACCGTTCCTTCCCCGCCATCGGCCATGGGAATCACTTCCGTCTCCCAGGAGGGATACAGAGAAAGCACCGCTTCCTCCAGGATTTTTCCGGCTTGTCCGGAGGAAAGGGTGCCTTTCAAAGAATCGGGAGCTAAGAGAATGCGCATGGTATCACCTGGTTAAGATAGTGGGATAGTGGGTTAGTGGGTTAGTGAGTTGGTGAGTTGGTGAGTTGGTTATGAAAAATGAGGAATTAGGAATGAGGAATGGTGGTGCGGCGCACAAATTATATAGCGCCGCGAATTTTTATATATTTTTTTGCAATTTTGCATGAGTACGGGACGAACTTTGAGCAGTGGGCCTTGAGCCTTGAACGGGACAGCCACTTTGTGACGGATTTGCATGATAACGGATAGGGTCATTTATGCGGGGGCTTCCAGGAAAGCTCAATAGCCTACGGCACGAATGATTGATGGAAGCATCAGGTGAAAAGCGCCGCAGGCTGGGCAGCTTTCCTGGCAGCCAGAAGCTAACAGCCCCCGCAGGAATGACTCTACCCGTTAGCGTCAAATCTCAACTCCTCTATTACTCATCCACCGGGTGGATGCCGTGGATTTCCCGGAGCACCGGATACATGGTGCAGCTGCCGAATGCAGAGAGCACTTTCTCGAAGGAACTCCGGGATTCTTCACTGTTGAAATGGGCGTCAATGAAGACTGCTTTCTCCGTTTCGTAGCAGTGGAGAATATGGTACTCCGTGGTGTGAACGAAACGGTAGAAATCCTCTTCCTTCTCTTTTTCCGGATGGAGGATAAAGAGGCCATGCACCGTGTAGCCGAAGACCGGGCAGTTTACGTTCACCGTATACCGCTCCACCACTCCCAGGTCCTGCAGCCGTTCGATGCGATTCTTCGCTGCCTGCCCCGTGAGAAAGACCTTTTTCCCCAGTTCCGTCATAGATATGCGGCTGTTCTTCTTCAGTTCATTAATAATCTTCTTATCCGTCTCATCCAGGGTCTTCGTAAACATGGGGTCCTCCTTCTTTGGCATACTGTGGTTTTTATTTATTATACCATTAAGAAAGAGTTGAGAGTTGAGGAAAGAGAGTTGAGGTCCCGCGGCTTCGCCGCCGGTTTGCCTGCTGATGATAAAGTCATTCGTGCGGGGGCTTCCAGGGACGGCTGATTCGCCTGCAGCGCTTTCCATCTGATATTTCTATCAGTCATTCATGCCATAGGCAGTAGAGTTTTCGTGGAAGCCAGCAGCGGGAATCTCCGCACGAATGTCACTAACCGTCCGCATGCAAAGATACTTTCCTTTTCCGCCGGGATTCTCCTTTCCAGGGAAGCACTGATTAAATCGTTGTCAGATTTCATTCTTGGATTTTTATGC
>NZ_UQKJ01000123.1 GCF_900541605.1 uncultured Dialister sp.
CTGCCCACAGGGCTGAGGTTAGCTGATGGAAATTGAAGAAAGCGCCGCAGGCTGTAGAGCTTTCCTAGAAGCTAGAGGCTAGTTGCTAGAAGCCCCGCACGAATGACTCTATCCATCAGCACCTCTTCAACACCTCGACAAACCGCAATCGGCTCTATTCTTTCCTGATAAAAAAGTACAGGAATCCATTCATGGTTCCTGTACTTTTTATTGCTTACAATCCGCAGGCGGACCAGCCGCATTCTTCGCAGGTGGTGCAGTGGCCTTCCACGTGGAGGTGGTGGGAATGGCACTTCGGGCATTCCGGTACCGCCGCCCTTTCTTCCCGTGCCGGTTCTGCTTCTTTCTCCGGCTCCGTCTTCTTTGCAGTATCTACGCCAAGGATATTGCCCCGGCGGCAGCCATCCCGGAATACGGTGATGCCCTTGCATCCCTTTTCCCAGGCCTCCATATAGATGTGGTAGATATCCTCCACCGTGGCCTCATTCTTCAGGTTCACGGTGCTGGAAATGGAATTGTCCACATACTTCTGCATGGCCGCCTGCATGTCCACCCGATTCATGAAGGGGATGTCATGGCTCTCCACGACCCAGGGGAACCGCTCCCGGATTTCTTCATCCGTCAGGGTGAGGGGCAGGTGATGGTATTCCAGGAGGTCCTTCACGCTGTGGGCGAAGACCCGGAAATGGCCGTGCACCGTTTCCATTTTATGGGTGGTGCGTTCATAGGAAATCTTGTACAGCGGTTCACAGCCGCCGGAGAAGCTGCCCATGAGGAGGGAAATGGTGCCTGTCGGCGCCACCGCCAGGAGGGTTCCGTTCCGAAGGCCGTTTTCATGAATTTCTTCATAGAGGACGGGATCCAGGTCCTTTACCAGGTCCATGATGGGAGACTTCTTCGTGGCCTCCCAGCGATAGTGGCCGAAGGTGCCCTTTGTTTTGGCCCAGTCGCAGGAGGAGCGGAGGGCGGTGAGGAGCATGACTTTCATCACATGGGCCATGAAGTCATTGGCCTCCGGGCTGCCATAGGTGAGTTTCATGGCCACCAGGGCATCTGCCACGCCGAAGAGACCGAGGCCCAGGGAGCGCCAGTCGTCAATGCATTTTCTGTTCTCGTCCAGGGGCTGGGTATCATAGCCGTAGTCCACGATTTCGTCCAGCGCCGTAATACCGTCGTACACCACCTGTTTGAACCGTTCCTCATTGAACAGGGGATGGCTGCTGAACTTATCATCAATCATTTCGTAAAGGTTCACACTGCCCAGGTTGCAGGCGTTGTAGGCGTTGCCCCCGAATTCACCGCAGGGATTGGTGATTTCGATTTTATATTCATCGTATCCCGCCAGGAGATGGCGGTTATTGAGCCGGTCCACGAACAGGGCCCCCGGGTCGCCCCAGTCCCACTGGGTCTCGCAGAATTCACGGAAAAATTCCCGGGCCCGGATGGTTTTCCTGATTTCTTCTCCCGTGGCTTTCACGGTGAAATGGAGGGTGTACTCCCGGTCGTCCCGGACGGCTTCCATGAATTCATCGGTGAAGAGGATGGAAATATTCATGGAAGACAGCTTTTCCTCGTTCTGCTTGATGTGGAGAAATTCATAAATGTCCGGATGATCGCAGTTCAGCCCCACCATCATGGCGCCCCGGCGGCCATTCTGGCTGATCACTTCGCCGGTGACATTGAAAATCTTCAGGAAAGAAACGGCGCCCGTAGAGGTGCGGGCCACATTTCTCACCACGCTTCCCTTTGGGCGGAGGTTGGAAATATTGATGCCGATGCCGCCGCCATAAGAAAAGATACGGGCGATTTCGTAGTTCGCATGGAAAATGGATTCCAGGTCATCCTCCGGAGACGGAAGGATGTAGCAGTTCGACAGGGACACCCGGAATTTTCCCTTTGCCCCCGCCGCATAGAGGGTCCTTCCCGCAGGACAGAAGGATGTATCTTCCAGGTACCGCCGTACCCGTTTTCCCAAATCCGGATCGAATATACCGCTGACCCGGTCCATAAATTCCTCGGCCCTTGTTTCGCCGGGATGATAGTATTTTTCTTTCAGTATTCCCTGACTGATGGGATTATCGTACCAGTGTTTCATATGGAATGCCTCATTTCTCACGAGATTTTTGTTGCTTCCTATATGGTAGCAGATACAATATGTTGGGTCAAATAACATATTGTCATACTACATATTGTGTTTATCATAAAATATCGATATTTATGTCAGGTGGCCGGGCGCCATGCGAACGGATGGAGCCTTGCGCCTTTATCTTTAGCATGCAGCCACCACCGGGCCAGCGCAGCGGCGCCCGACCCACCACCTTCAGCTCCATTCACCAGTCTGGCCATATCCCTCTGACAGCCAAAAAGCCGTGAAAGACTTTTGTCCTTCACGGCTCCTGCACTTACTCTATTTCTTTACTTCTTTTCTTCTTCCTCTTCTTCGTCACCGGAGAGTACATCGATGGAAGCAATGCGGTCCCCATCTTCCAGTCTCTGGAGGATGACGCCCTGGCCGGCCTTGGCTTTCTTGCTAGTAATCTGGCTGGCCTTTGTCTTGATGGTGATGCCCTGTTCCGACACGCCCACCAGTTCGTCATTGTCGTCGGCTGCCACGAGGGCTACCACTTCGAAACCCTTCTTGAAATTCCGGACACCCATGCCGTTCCGGCCCTGGATGCGGTAGGCACTGGCTTTATTCCTCTTGGCGTTACCGTCGGCGGAAATGGTGAAGATATCCTTGTCCGCTGCAATGACAGCGCCCACCACTTCATCTTCTTCGCCGTTCACTTCGCCCAGGCGGATGCCATGGACGCCGGCAGCTGCACGGCTCAGGGCCCGGACTTCTTCATCGTTGATGGAGAACCGGATGGCCATGCCGAAGCGGGTACCCAGGATCACGTCTTCGTCTCCCTTGACCCGGAGTACTGTCACCAGTTCATCGCCTTCATTGAGGCGGATGGCGATGAGGCCATTCTTATTGATGTTCTTGTACTCGGAAATGGCGGTTTTCTTCACGAAGCCCTTCTTCGTCACCATGAGGAGGTACTTCGTATCTTCTCCGGCTGCGTCGATATCGAGGAGCTCCGTCACCCGTTCACCCGGCTGCAGGCTGGGGATGTAATTGATGAGGGCGCTGCCCCTTGCGGTGCGGCCAGATTTCGGCAGGTCAATGGCGGTCTTCATGTAGACCTTGCCCTTATTGGTGAAGAAGAGAATCCGGTTGTGGGTGGAGGTATTCAGAATCTTCCACACGTAGTCTTCATCTTTCATCTTCATGCCGGACACGCCGCGGCCGCCTTTTCTCTGTACCCGGATGTCGCTGGAATCCATGCGCTTGATGTAGTTCTGCTTTGTCAGGGTCACGGTCATCGGTTCATCGGGCACGAGATCGGTGATGGTGAAATCTTCCTGGGCTTCTGCGATTTCCGTTCTCCGGTCATCGCCGAAGTTCTTCTTTTCGTCCTGCAGTTCTTCCTTCACCACGTTCATGATCTTATCCCGGCTGGAGAGAAGGTCTTCCAGGTAAGCAATGGTTTCTTTCACGTCCTTGTAATCCGCCTCCAGTTTATCCCGTTCCAGTCCGGTGAGACGGCGCAGGCGCATATCGAGGATGGCCATGGACTGCTTGTCGGAGAGATCAAACTTCGCCATGAGGGCATTCTTGGCGATTTCATCGGTCCTGGATTCACGGATGGTCCTGATGACTTCATCGATGTGATCCAGGGCAATGAGCAGGCCTTTCAGGATATGGGCCTTTGCCTTTGCCTTGTCCAATTCGAACCGGCTTCTCCGGGTGATGACTTCTTCCTGGTGTTTCAGGTAGTAGTAAAGGATCTGCTTCAGATTCAGAATCCGCGGATGTCCATCTACCAGGGCCAGCATGATGGCGCCGAAGTTAATCTGCATCTGGGTATGTTTGAAGAGATTATTCAGCATGATTTCCGGACTCACGTCAGCCCGGAGTTCGATGGCGATACGCATGCCGGTGCGGTCCGATTCATCCCGGAGCATGGTGATGCCATCCAGCACTTTCTGCCGCTGCAGGTCTGCAATGATGGAAATAAGGCGGGCCTTGTTCACCTGGTACGGAATTTCCGTGACCACGATACGGTGCTTGCCCTTCGCCATGTCTTCGATTTTCGTCTTCGCCCGGACCGTAATGGAGCCCCGGCCGGTGCGGTAGGTATCTTCGATGCCCTTGCGGCCCATGATGATGCCGGCCGTCGGGAAATCGGGGCCCTTGATGTACTTCATGAGACCGTCGATGGTGATATCGGGGTCATCAATCATGGCGCAGAGGCCATCCACCACTTCCGACAGGTTGTGGGGAGGAATATTGGTGGCCATGCCTACGGCGATACCGTAGGAACCGTTCACGAGAAGGTTCGGGATACGGGACGGCAGCACCACCGGTTCCTGGAGGGAACCATCGTAGTTCGGCATGAAATCAACGGTGTTCTTGTCGATGTCCCGGAGCATTTCCACCGTAATCTTTGCCATACGCATTTCCGTATAACGCATGGCGGCCGGGGAGTCCCCGTCCACAGAGCCAAAGTTTCCATGGCCATCTACCAGGGGATAGCGGGTAGAGAAATCCTGGGCCATACGGACCGCGGATTCATAGACCGCTGAATCGCCGTGGGGATGAAATTTACCGAGTACATCGCCCACGATACGGGCCGATTTCTTATAGGGTTTCCCCGGCAGCATACCGGCTTCGCTCATGGCGTAGAGGATACGGCGGTGAACCGGCTTCAGGCCATCCCGCACATCCGGCAGCGCACGGGTCACAATGACGGACATGGCATAATCGATGTAGGAATTCTTCATCTGTCCCTCCAGAGGGGTATTGATGATTTTTCCTTCCTTCCATTCTATGGAATCCATACTTGCTCCTTTGCAGCCTCCGAAGAGGCACAAAAATAAGGGCCGCAGGAAGCCCTGTGTCCTTTCAGAACCGGCTATTACATGTCATATTATACCACACAAAGGGCGCTAAAGCCATTTTAAGGCGTTTATGGACATTTTTGAAAAATAAATAAACAGTTGTGAATATATGTTTAACCTGTTAAAAGGCGTTTATATGCACGCCATAGTAAGACCAACGGACCGGAACCGGGTGGCTACCCACGGGCCATCGTGTACGGTTTTATAAAGGTTGCAGATTGGTCTTCACCCACCACCTTTAGCCCCACTCATTCGATTGAGTATAAGCCCGGTCAGCCCCCTGACTCCTTTACGTACGGGTAAATTTAAGGAAGCGCTGATTAATTCGCAGAGTCAGATTTCATAAGGATTTTTATGCAC